>JAEURK010000234.1 GCA_016789175.1 Anaerolineales bacterium | reverse complement strand
GCGCGCGCCCAAACGGGAGATGAGGCTGCGTTTGGCCGTCTGTACGATCGGTTTCGGCGGAGCGTGTTTCGATTCCTGTACTACCGCGTGGGCGACCCGTCCAGCGCCGACGATCTGACGGCCGAGGTCTTCCTGCGGGTCTCCCAGGCGCTGCCTTCGTATCGACACCAGGGCGCGCCGTTTCAGGCCTGGGTGCTGCAGATCGCGCGCAACCTGTCGATCGATCACTTTCGGAAGGTCAGCGCGCGACCGCAGGTGCCGCTCGATGAGGCGTTGGCGACGCCGGGGGACGACCTGGAGCAATCCGCGGAGCGTCGGCTGACGGGTGACCGTCTGCGCGTTGCCCTGATCGACCTGACGGATGAGCAGCGCGAGGTGATCGTCTTGCGGTTTGTGTTGGGTTGTCCGATCGCCGAGGTCATGACCGTGCTCGCCAAGAGCGAGAGCGCCGTGAAGGCGCTGCAACGGCGCGGCCTGGAGTCTTTGCGCGACGCGTTGAGCGAAGTGAAGGTGTCTTATGACCGAGAAGGATGATCGCCTGGAGGAAGCGTTGGCGCAGATCGAGGCGGGCACGCCCGTCGACCAGGCCGTGTTCGTCGTCGCTGACGATGACGATCTGGCCGCGCTGGTACGGCTTGCGGCCGCCGTGCGCGACACGGCACACCCTGAGCCGGCTCCGCGCGCGCGTTCCACCGCCCGCGGCCGGATCTGGAGATCCCCTATGTCGAAATCAAACTGGCTGATGCCGGCTCTGGCAGGTGCGTTCGGTCTGTTGGCATGCGCGGCCTTCGCGGCCGTGGTGTGGCTGGGCAGCGCCTGGCTGGGCGGCCCGGACCCGTCGTTCGCCACCGTGCAGACCGTCGCTGGGCGCGTCGAGATCTCGACGCTGGATGGCGGCGGTTGGCATGCGGCCTCGCCGGGCGAGGCGGTGCGAACCGGACAGCGGATCCGCACCGGGGCGGCGGCCGGCGCCTCGCTGACCTTCTTCGAGGGCACGACCACGCGCATCGGCTCGAACGCCGAGCTGGCGCTGACCCGGATCGCGGGGCAGCGGGGAGGCGTGTTGCAGGTCGAGTTGACCCAGGTGTTGGGCACGACCTCGCACAGCGTGGTCCCCTTGCGCGGTGACGACTCCCTGTTCGTTGTGCACACCCCGGTCGGCGCAGCCAGGGTGCGCGGCACCACGTTCAGCGTGGCCGTCGATCCACGCGGCGGGGCGCGTTATGCCGTGGACATCGGGCACGTGATCGTGGACGCGGCCGAACAGCAGGTGGAATTGCTCAGCGGTCAGGCGACCGTGGCCGAGATCGGTCAGGCGCCGACGCCGCCGGCCTATCAGTTTGTGGGCCAGGGGACGCTGACCAGCCTGGACGGAACGACCTGGGTCATCGGCGGCCTGACGGTGTTCGTCCGGCCCGAGGTCGTTGCGGCCCTGCCACAGGCGCCCGTGGTCGGGAGCGCGCTCGTGGTCACCGGGCGCATCCTGGGCGATGGTGTCTGGAGCGTCGACACGGTGTCGGCCGCGGCCGGGCCGGACTCGTCCTTCAGGTTCACTGGTCCGCTACAGGATCTGGAGGGCGACGAGTGGGTTGTCGCGGGTGTGGCCGTTGTCGTGGCCGATAGCACCGAGCGCGATGCGGGTCTGGAGCCCGGTGACCGGGTGAGCGTGACCTTCAGCGTGGTCGACGGCCTGCGCCTGGCGATGCGCATTGAAGCCGTGGATGACGAAGAGCCGACTCCCACGCCGACCGCGACGCCCAACCCGGCCGCTCAGCCCAACCTGGTGTTCGAGCCGGCGGCGCTGAGGCAGACCGGGTGCACCTCTGCCTTCGTTTTCGCCGGAACGTTGCGGAACACCGGCGCCGAGCCGGACGATGGGGCGGCCAACGTCACCCTGACGTACACGATCGTCGAGGGCGCCGAGTTCGTGGAGATGGTCGATCTCGAGCCGCAGGCCTGGGCCGCGATCGACGCGGGCGCGTCGACGGCCTTTTTGGCCACGCTCGCGCTCGATGAGGATTGGGATGCCGCACCCGACGGGACCGAGGTTGTGGTGCGCGTGAGCGTTGGCGGCGAGACCAATCGCCCTGGCCAGCACAACGCGACTCTGACGCTGACCGTGTCGGCCGCGTGCGACCTCACGCCCACGCCAACCGTGACGGCGACAGCCACCCCGACGGTGACCCTGACGCTCACCCCGACCGTGACGATCACACCGACGTTGACTCTGACGGCGACCTGGACGATCACGCCCACCCCGGTGGGCACGGCGGTGGGCTGCACGGGCGCGGACCCGCATCCGACGGGCACCAAACTGGCCGAGCGCTATGGCGTGCCCTATGCCGAGATCATGGGCTGGTTCTGTCAGGGCTTCGGGTTCGGCGAGATCGAGATCGCCTATGATCTCAGCCTGCAGACCGGGCTGACGGTGACCGAAGTCTTCGACCTGCGCAAATCCGGGCTCGGATGGGGCCAGATCATGCAGCAGCTGGGTGTGCAGGGCGGCGGTGGTGGCAAGCCTACGGATGTGCCCGGCGGTCGCCCGACCAAGGTCCCGGGCGGTCCGCCCAAGGGCACGCCCGACAAGAAGCCCTGAAATCAGCGCCACGGCGTGGAAGCGGGGCAGGAATGCGAGCGCACGGAGTGCGAGCGCTCGCACTCCTGCCCCGTTTTGATTCTTACCAAATAGAAAATACGTTCTATAATCTCGACATGCTTCCCACGCGGAATCTGGCGCATGTCTGGATCCCGGATCTCCCGATCCAGGTCGAGCGACCGCGGGTCGGGCCGGGCCCGCTGGTGATCGCAAGCGCCATTGAGGTCGGCACACTCCTGGCCTGCAGCCCGGACGTCGCGGCGCTCGGCCTCGGTCCGGGCAGTTCGCGCTATGTCGCCGAGCAGATGCTGCCGGAGGCCGTCGTCCTCGAAGCC
>JAEURK010000175.1 GCA_016789175.1 Anaerolineales bacterium | reverse complement strand
GAGGCCCTGCACGCCTATCGCCACAACCTGCACGAGGGCACCCCCGCCCCATTTATGGCCGTGCACGCGCTGTTGGCCCAACACCTGAACGAAGACCTGACGATCGAGAACGTCGGGCAGTTCGATAGCCGAGACATCTGGGAACAGAACAGCCGTTGCGCGCGGTGGCGGAAACGCGTCCGCCCGCGATTGTTCTGAGTAGCTGCAGGCCGGATAGACCTGTGAGCGATACGCCCGCCCCCCCATTCCTGGTCGACCCAGGCGGACATCGGCATCTCTTGACCGGCGAACGCGTCCGTCTGGGACGCGGCGCGGACAACGATGTCGTCGTCACCAGCAAGCGCGCGTCGCGCGATCACGCCCGGATCCTGTTCGAGCGCCATCGCATCTGGATCGAGGACCTGGGCAGCGCGAATGGGACCTGGGTCAACGACGAGCGCCTCACTGCCCCGCGAGAGCTGCGCGACGGCGATCGCCTCGTGATCGGCGACACCGCCCTGTCCTACCACGATCCGAACACGACCTTCCGTGACCCCGCCCTCGCGGAAATCGAGCTGGATCTCGACGCCGGTGTGGTCCGCGTCAACCGACGGATCGTGTCGCTCTCGCCCAAGGAGTTTGCGCTACTCGCCCATCTCTATCGCCTGCGCGGCCAGGTCTGCACCAAGGCCGACATCGGCCGCGCCGTCTGGCCCGACTACAAGGCAGACGTGTACGATTATCAAATCGAAAACCTGGTCCGGCGCCTGCGGGTGCGCCTGGCCCCGGACGGCGAGGCCGGCGAGATCATCGAGACCCTCCGCGGCCACGGATATCGGCTCAATGGCGCCTGAACGACAGGCGATCACCGATCCGCTCGATTTGATAGCTGCCTGTTAGGCAGGCGCACATTGCCTCGCGATGAGAAGGCCTATTCTGAAGCCAGATCTCTGGTTCCGAAAGGCCGATCATGTCCGACTCAACTGTCTCTCACTCCACACCTGGAACCCGCTGGCTCCGATGGAACGGGCTCCTGCTGGTGGGCCTGGGCGTGCTCACGGTGCTGGCGGCTCTGACCGCGCGCGCCGAGAACTGGTGGTCCATCTTCATCTTCGCCCCGGCCCTGGTGCTCTTCCTTACTGCGGCCTTTGCCTATGGCCGCGCGCCGCGGTTGTCGGACTGGAATGTGCGCATCAACCTGAGCCTGGGCGTCATCGTGACCACCGTAGCCGCGATCTTCGCGCTGGGGCTTGATTGGGGCTATGCCTGGACCTTCATGTTGATCGTGCCGGGCCTGGCCTTTGTGCTCAACAGCCAGACGTTTCGGCCGGCCGGCACGGCCGCCTTCGGCTGGGCGCGTTTCGTGTCGGCCCTGGGCCTTTCAATCGCCGGGCTGGGCCTGACGTTTTTGGGGCAGCAGTTGGGCTATTACGCGCTCGTCGAGGTCTTCGGCGGGCTCCGTTGGTGGGGCTTGTTCATCCTGGCGCCGGGCCTGGTCGCGATCCTGGGGGCGCTGGCGGTTTTCGCCCGCGGCACCGGGCTGGTGCCGGCGGCGGTGTTGCGCCTGTTGAGCCTGCTGCTGCTCTCCGGCCAGATCTCGCGCAGCGGCTCGCAGTCGAGCGCCACGGTCCTGCTCGCGATTGGGGCAGCGGTGTGCGCTGGGGCGGTCGGGCAGTTCCTGGGCCTGCATTGGGCCTGGCAGGCGCCGCTCCCCATCTTCGCTGCCGGCCTGGCGCTCATGTCCAGCGCAGCGATGTCCAGCGAGTGAGGAAGAAGGAGGAGGGAAGAGCGAGTCACCCTCTTCCCTCCTCCCTCCTCCCTCTTCCGTCCCGCGTACAATACCCACGTCATGAACGCTGACACGCTTTCCGGCCGCGCACTCGGGCCTTATCGAATTACGGCCCTGATCGGCGCCGGCGGCATGGCCCATGTCTATCGGGCGGTACACACGCAGCTCGAGCGCCCGGTCGCGCTCAAGGTGCTGCGCCGCGACCTGGCCCTCGGCGCCGAGTTTCCGGATCGGTTTCGGCGCGAGGCGCAGGCGATCGCACGCCTGCGGCACCCACACGTCGTCCAGATCTTTGATTTCGACGCAACCAGCGCCCCGCCTTACATTGTGATGGAGTTGCTCGAGGGCGACACACTGCGCACGCTCCTGGGCGACCTGGCCGCGCGCGGTGATCGGCTTCCGGTCGATGAGGCTATCCGCATTGCGCTGGATGCCCTGGACGGCCTGGCTGCCGCCCACGCCGCCGGGATCATCCACCGCGACCTCAAGCCCGGCAACATCCTGTTCACGCGCGAGGGCCGCGCCGTGTTGACCGATTTCGGGATCGCGCTGGTGGCGGGCGATGCCGGCCACACCGTCACCGGCGCCCTGATGGGCACGCTCCTCTACATGGCGCCCGAGCAGGGGCTGCGCGGCGAAGCCGGCGTCGCCAGCGACGTGTACGCGCTCGGGATCATCCTGTATGAGTTGTTGACCGGGCGCGTGCCATTTGAGGGTGACACCCCGTTGGGCACGTTGATGAAACACGTCAACGAGCCGTTGCCCGACGCGCGCAGCCTGAATCCAACGCTTCCGGCGCCGCTTGTCGCCGTCCTCGAGCGGGCGCTTGCGAAATCGCCGGCAGACCGGTTCGAGTCGGCCGAGGCGATGCGGGCGGCGCTCAACGCCAGCGTACAGGCTGCCGGACTCGCCGTGGCCGATCGCGTCGCTATCCCCGCCGCCACGATCGCGGCGGTGGTCTCGGGCGATAGTCGTCGCGCGCTGGCGGGCCTGGCCGAGGCCGAGGCGGCCACTGAGACACCTCTGGCGCGCTCGATTGCCCGGGACGCTCCACCGTCGCGCACCGGGTCGGCCGTATTCGTCGGCCTGTCGGTCTTCTTCTTGGCCAACATGATGGCCATCGGCCTGTCCGGGATGCAGGGCCGCCTGATGGAGGTCTTCGCCGCCGGCTGGCCCTTCGAGATCCTGTGGCTGGGGTTCTTCCTGAGTCTGTTGGCGCAGGCCCTGCGCTCCACGGGGTTCCTGACGCCGATCGGCCTGTCACTCGCCTTTGGTCTGCCTGCCAGCTACCTCGCCGTGACCGGCCGCTGGCACGAGTGGTGGTGGTGGGTCTTCGCAATCGCCGCCACGCCCGCCCTAATCGTGACCGCGTATGGCGTAGCCCGGCGCGATCCGCCGCGCTCACGCGATCGGTTGAACGCCGCGACCGTCGTTGTCACCGGGCTGTGCGCAGCGCTCTCGCTGATCGTCGCCTTCTTCTAGCTCCTGGCACGTTCCTGCCCTGCCGCCTGTCGCGATTTGTTAGGTCGCTGATAGCGGGGCGTCCGGTACGACCCGACGCGCTGTCGTAACCTGAGGTCATCACCTGGAGGATGGATGATGACACACAAGTTCTCGTTTGCCAGCGGACTGTTTCTGATCATCGCCGGCGGTTTGATGGTGGCCTACAACGCTCTGGCGACCCAAATGGGTCTTGACCTGGTGGCGTGGCGTCTGGCTCCGATCGAGGTCGCGATCGTGGCCCTGCTCTTCGTGCTTCCGCCTCTGTTCGTGCCGCAGCGGCGCGGGCTCTCGGGGCTGTTTATCCCCGGCATGCCCTTGCTGGCAGTCAGCGCCCTGCTGCTGGCCTCACAACTCCTGCCGGCCGGGTTCGTGTGGTCACGCTTCTGGCCGCAGTTGATCGTGGCCTTTGCTCTGGGTCTGGCGCTGTGTGGTGGCTTCCTGCGCAAGATCTGGATGGCCGTCCCGGCCGCCATGATCCTGACCTTTGCCGCTGCCTTGCAGGTGACGGCCCTGACGGGTTGGTGGTGGCTGTGGGCCGGCCTGTGGGTGACCCCGGTGCTGGCACTGGGATTGACCCTGCTGGCGATCTCGGCGGTGCGTCGCTCACGTGGCCTGCGCCGCGCCGGCGCCATCCTGAGCATCACCGCCACGGCCTTTGGCGCTGGCTTGATCTTCCTGGTCGCGGGCTGGTGGCAGGCGGCCGGCGCGGTGGCGGGTATCACCCTGGCGATCACAGGCGCATGGTTCCTGGCACTGGCCTGGGCACCAACCCGGAAGGCCCCGACCCAGGTCCAGGCCTGAACCCGGCGTGCCACGCTTGGGCCTTGACCCGGCAACCGGGCGACGGAGCCTTCAAAGTGATCGCCCTTCACGCGATAGGCCCACCAACTTCCTCACACGGTGTCCGTCCCCAGCCGTGAGAGATCAGGGCTAGGATGACCCCACGGATACGGCGCGAACCGTCCGAATGTGAGCCGGTTCGCGCCGCGTCCGACGAACAGGCCCCGGCCGGACCCGTGGGCGCTGCGGGGCGTAATACGGCATCAACCCCGAAATCGTTGACACCGCCCCAATCTGTCACAGCACCAATCCGCGTGGGGAGGTAGTGACGGAGGCCTGACGTCTGTCACTACCTAAGCGGGGTATCCCCGCGGATAATTCGACCCGATCACACCAAAAACATAGGGCTGACTACCCGACGCATCACCTGGTCGTCGAATTGCGGGCGACTTGACGCGTGTGTAGAATAAGCTCAATCCCGGTCACGCGGTCGCTCCAGGCCCAGTCGGGGACGCATACCCGGATGGAAGCCCGGTCGGCGTCGGGCGAAACGCCCGTCGAAAAGTGCCACGGACCATTCTTACAGGAGAATGGGCTGTGCCGCTCTGGGAACACTATCACCGGCCATCCACCGTCGATCAGGCCATCGACAACCTCGCGCAGTATGCGGGCCGTGCCCGCGTCCTTGCCGGCGGCACCGACCTGCTATTGGAGATGCAGCAGGGTCGCACAGCTCCCGTTACTGCCGTCGTCGACATCACGCAGATCTCGGAAATCAAAACCATCGAAGAAGCCGACGGATACATCCTGATCGGCGCCGGTGTCACGCACACGGCGATCACCCACGCAACGCTGCTGGCGCAAAAAGCCACCTGTCTGGTCGAGTCGTGTGGCGTCATCGGCGGCCCGCAAGTGCGCAACGTTGCCACCCTGGGCGGCAACGTCGCCCACGCCCTCCCGGCAGGAGACGGCACGCTATCGCTGATCGCGCTCGACGCGGAAGCCGAGGTGGCCGGCCCGAAAGGCCGCGAGTGGCGGCCGATCGGGTCGCTCTACGTTGGGCCGGGCAAGTCGGCGCTGGATCATGCGGCTGAGTTGATCGTGCGTTTCCGGCTCAAGCCGCACACGGCCGGCGAGGGATCGGCCTTCAAACGCATCATGCGCCCGCAAGGCGTGGCGCTGCCGATTCTGGGTCTGGGCGCCTGGGTGCGCGTTGCCGGCGGCGTGGTCGAAGCCGCACGCATCGCGCTGGGCCCGGCGGGCCCACGGCCGCTTCGGGCCGGGCAGGCCGAGGCCTTCCTGGTCGGCAAGGCGTTCTCACGCGACCTGCTTCCCGCGCTCGCCGAACACGTGCTCGCCGAGGCGAGGCTGCGCACCAGCCCGCACCGAGCGACCGCTGAATACCGCACTGAGCTGATCCTGCCGTTGCTGGCGCGCGCCGTGCCGCTGGCCGTGCAGCGCGCGACCACCGGACACGTCACGCCCGAAGGCATCGGAGAAGGATGAGCCCGTTATGAAAACTCTGACGTTCACAGTCAACGGGGCGCCAACCCAGGTCGACGTCGAAGAGCACGACTACCTGGCCGAAGTCCTGCGCAACCGGCTCGGCCTGACCGGCACCAAGATCGGCTGCAACGAAGCCGAGTGCGGCATCTGCACCGTGCTCGTCAACGGCACGCCGGTGGTGGCGTGCATCTACCCCGCGCTGCGGGCCGAAGGCGCGTCGGTCGAAACGATCGAGGGCCTGGCGCAGGGCGATAAGCTCCATCCGCTGCAGGAGGCCTTCGTCGAGGGCGGCGCGCCGCAATGCGGCTACTGCATTCCGGGCATCATCATGACGGCCAAAGGCCTGATCGACACCAACCCGGACCCGTCCGATCACGACATCAAAGTCGCCCTGAAGGACACGCTCTGCCGCTGCGCCGGCTACTCGTTCATCACCCACGCCATCCAGTCGGCCGCCAAACAGCTCCGCGACGGTGAGCCGCAGGACCACCTGCCTTCCTTGCCCGAGACTGTTGCGCCGCTGAACGTCATTGGCCGCCCGTTCCCCCGCCCGGATGCGCGGCTCAAGGTGACCGGCAAGGCCCTGTACAGCGACGACTTTGCCTTCCCGGGCATGCTGCACGCGCGCACGCTGCGAGCCAAATACCCGCACGCCCGCATCCTCAAGATCGACACGTCCAGGGCCAAAGCCCTGCCGGGCGTGCACGCCGTGCTGACCGCCGACGACATCCCCGGCGAGAAGAACCACGGCCTGGTGATCCAGGACTGGCCGGCGTTGGCCGTCGACAAGGTCCGGTACATCGGCGACCCGGTCGCGATCGTGGCCGCCGACACGCGCGACATCGCCTCGGCCGCCCTGGCGCTGATCGAGGTCGACTACGAGGTGCTGCCGGTCGTGAGCGACCCGGTCAAGGCCCACGAGCCGGGCGCACCGCTGGTGATGGAGAGCGGCAACCTACTCAAGCACATCAAGGTGCGCCGCGGCGACGTCGCGCAGGGCTTCGCCGAGGCGGATCTGATCCTCGAAGAGACCTTTCATACCCCGACCTACGAGCACGCCTTCCTCGAGCCCGAGTGCTCGATCGGGCGCATCGCCGAGGACGGTCGATACGAGATCATCGTCGGCTCGCAGATCCCGTACCAGGATCGCAGCCAGGTGGCGCGGTGTTTGGGCGTGCCGGACGATCAGGTGCGCATCAAGGGCGCGCTGATCGGCGGCGGCTTTGGCGGCAAGGAAGACATCGCCGGCCAGGTCCACGTCGCGCTGCTGACGCGCGCCACCGGCCGCCCGGTCAAGATGCTTTATGACCGGCACGAGAGCCTGATCTTCCATCCCAAGCGCCACGCCACGCAGATCACGGTCAAGATCGGGGCCAAGAACGACGGCACCCTGACCGCGGTCGAGACCACGCTCTACGGCGACAGCGGCGCTTACGCGTCGCTGGGCGAGAAGGTCATGACCCGCGCGACCACGCACTCGGCCGGCCCATACGAAGTGCCGAACGTCAAGGCCGACTGCTACGCCATGTACACCAACAACCCGCCGTCGGGCGCCTTCCGGGGCTTTGGCGTGCTGCAATCCGCCTTCGCGGTCGAGAGCGCGATGGACATGCTGGCCGAGCGGCTTGGGATCGATGCCGTCGAGCTGCGCCGAAAGAACCTGCATCGCGTGGGCTCGGTGACCAACACCGGTCAGACCCTGCGCGAGAGCGTCGGGCTCGAGAAGTGTCTGGAGCTGGTCTCGGCCGAAGTCACCAAGCGCAAGGAGACCACGCAGCCGGCATCGAAGAACAAGCGCCGGGCCTGGGGCCTGGCGGTCGGATACAAGAACACGGGCCTTGGGGGCGGCGCGCCGGACAAGTCGTCGGCCGAGGTCGAGCTGTACGCCGATGGCACCGTCCAGGTCCGCACCAGCGCGGCCGAAATCGGCCAGGGTCTGGTCGGCGTGGTGGCGATGTGCGCGGCCGAGGAGCTCGGGCTGAAGTACGAGGATGTGCGCGTCCTGCTCTCCGACACCGACCTGACGCCGGACGGCGGGCCGACCACGGCCTCGCGCCAGACTTTTGTCACCGGCAACGCCGCGCGCATGGCGGCCCGCACGCTGCGCAACGCGATCGAGGCGACGCTCAGCGAGCTTTACGATCAACCGCCGCAGAACATCCGCTTCGAGGAGGGTCTGGCGCGCGTCAACGGCCACAGCCTGCCGATGAGCGAAGTCGCCCAGATCTTCACCCGCCAGGGTCTGCAGCCCAAGGCCACCTACGAGTACTGGGCGCCCAAGACCCAGCCGCTCGGTACCGGCGGCGACATGCACTTCGCCTTCTCGTACGCCGCCCAGGCGGCCGAGGTCGAGGTCGACCTCGACACCGGCGAGGTCAAGGTGTTGCAGATGGTGGCCGCGCACGACATCGGGCGCGCGATCAACCCGCTGGCGCTGCAGGGCCAGATCGAGGGCGGCATGGTGATGGGCCTGGGCCACGCCATGACCGAGGAGTTCATCGTCGAAGACGGCATCGTCTTTACCGATGTGCTGGCGCGCTACAAGATGCCGAGCATCAAGCACGCGCCGCCGATCACGTCCTTCATTGTTGAAGACGCCGCGTCCACCGGCCCGTACGGGGCCAAGGGTGTCGGCGAGATCGCCAGTATTCCGACGTTGGCGGCTATCTCCAACGCGGTCTACAACGCGTGCGGCGTGCGGCTGCACAAACTGCCGGTCGATCAAGACAGCCTGTTGCGAGCGTTGAAATCGGGGAAGCGTACGGGCTGAATCGAGGCGTAATCTGCATGGATTGTGACCTGTCAGGGCGGCCCTGGTGGCCGCCCTGTGGGCCGCCCGGTGGCCGTCCCACGCAATCCTGACGCCTACAAAGGGAGGGGCCGAATGTCCGAAGCGACGTCGGTTGTGACGCGCGCTGCTGCCAGGAGCGCCTGGGCGCGGCGCCTACAGGGCTGGCAGGGTGCACTTGTCCCGGTGGCGGCCGTGGTCGTGGCCTTGATGATCGGCGCGGTCGTGTTGGTCGGGTTGGGCGCCGACCCGGTCAAGGCCTATTCCTCCATGCTCGAGGGCGCCTTTGGTAGTGTTTCGGGCTTCACCCAGACCCTGGTGACGGCGACCCCGTTGCTGCTGGTCGGTCTGGGTGTCACGATCGCGTTCCGCGGCGGCGTGATCAACATCGGCGGCGAAGGCCAGTTGATCGTCGGCGCATTGGCAGCCTCGGCCGCGGCCCTCTACCTCCCCCTGCCCGGGGTGCTGCTGCTCCTCGCGGCCTTGATCGCCGGTGTGCTCGGTGGCGCGCTCTGGGGCGCCGTGCCCGGTGCGCTCAAAGCGCAGCTCGGCGTCAACGAAATCCTCAGCACGATCATGATGAACCAGATCGCGATCCAGTTGGCGAACTACCTGCTGCGCGGTCCCATGATCGACCCAAAGGAGGTCGAAGCCGGCACACGGATCGCGCAGTCGGCGCTGCTCCCGGCCGACTCGTGGCTCGTGCGCCTGGTGCCGCGCACCTTGCTGCACGGCGGGTCGATCCTGGCTTTGGTGATGGCGGTCGCCGTGTTCTTCCTTCTCTGGCGCACAACGGTAGGGTACCGGATCCGCGCGGTGGGGTTGAACCCGGATGCGGCGCGCTATGCCGGCATCCCAGTCAAGCGTTATCAAATGCTCGCGCTCATCCTGGGTGGCGCTTTCGCCGGGCTTGCCGGCGCCGTGGAAGTGCTCGGCGTGCAACACCGCATGCTTGAGGGCCTTTCCGGCGGCTACGGCTTCTCGGGCATCGTTGCCGCACTGTTTGGCAAGCTACACCCGCTCGGTTTGATCCCGGCCTCGGTCCTCTTCGGCGGCCTGCTGGTAGGGGGCGACAAGATGCAGCGCAGCGTCCAGGTGCCGGATGCATTGATCGTCGCCCTGTTGGGGCTGGTCGTGCTCTTCGTGGTCGGGAGCGACTACATCATGCGCAAGCGCGCAGCGAAGGCGCAAAGCCATGAGTGAGCTATTCACCCTCCCCGTCCTGCTCGGGATCCTGTACTCCGGGATCCGTCTGGCGACACCTTATCTGTATGCCGCGATCGGCGAGACTTTTGCACAGCGCTCCGGTGTATACAACCTGGGCGTCGAAGGCATCATGCTGATGGGCGCGTACACGGCCTTTTACGTCGCCTCGATTTCGGGCGATCTTTGGCTCGGCCTCGGCGCCGCCGCCGGAGTCGGGGCCATGCTTGGGCTGCTGATGGCTTTTGTAAGCGTTACCCTCCGCGCCGAGCAGGGCATCAGCGGGATCGGCCTGCACCTGTTCGGGCTCGGGCTGTCGACGCTCCTGTTCAAGACCACGCTGGGCGGCGTAACGTCGATCTCGGGCTTCCAGCCGGTGCGCATCCCGTTCCTGGCCGACATCCCGCTGCTCGGCGACGCGCTTTTCAATCACAACCTGCTGGTTTACGTGGCTTTCCTGCTGGTGCCGGTGGCCAACTGGGTCATCAACGACACCACGCTGGGGCTCAAAATTCGTGCGGTAGGCCAGAACCCGGCCGCGGCCGACTCGCTCGGTGTGAGCGTCGGCAAAATCCGCTATCTGACGGTGACGGTTGGCGGCGTCTTCGCGGGCATCGCCGGTGCCTCGCTTTCGATCGCGTTGATCAACCTGTTCCAGGAGAACATGACCAACGGCCAGGGCTTCATCGCCGTGGCCCTGGTGTACTTCGGCGGATGGCGCCCGTGGGGGGTGCTCGGCGGCGCTATGTTGTTCAGCCTGGTGAACGCCCTGCAACTGTGGATCCAGGTCGCGGGCATCGAGCTGGAGTCCGACATCGCCGTGATGTTGCCCTACCTGTTGACGATCGTCGCCCTGGCCGTGGCGGTGCGCCGCGCGCAGCAGCCGGCGGCGTTGTCGAAGCCGTTTGAACGCGGGGAAGCGTGACATGCGAGGAGCGAGGGGCGAAGAGGGAGGAGCGAAGCATGACCATGCGGCAGCGTTCGCTCTTCGCTCCTCCCTCTTCCCTCCTCGCCGGTACGGCCCGAAAGGAGTGTGGACATCGACGTGAACCGTGTCAGCCACGACGCCGACGCACGCATCAACATCGACGCCGGAGGATCGCGTTTTTTCTTGACGATGCACTGACTTAGGAGTGAGAGAGCAATGAACACGTTTTCGACTCGTATTCGCTGGGCTGCTGCGGCCGCCCTGTTGCTGGCCGCCTGCGCGCCGGCCGCGGCGCCGACCTCGGCCCCCGTGCCGACGGCGGAGCCCCAGATCATCGAAGTGACTCGCGTAGTCGCCGGCACGCCCGAGGTGCAGGTCATCACGGCCACGCCGCCGCCGGCCGCCCCGGCCGAGACCTTCCGCGTGGCGATCGTCATGCCAAGCTCCACGACGGATATGGCCTTCAGCCAGTCCATGTACGAAGGGTTGCTCGCCGTGCAAAGGGAAATGGGCGGTGAGGGTGCGATGGAAATCGCTTATTCCGAGGGCATGTTCAGTGTGCCGGACGCCGCCGCCGCGCTGCGCGACTATGCCAGCCAGGGGTACGACCTAGTGATCGCGCACGGCTCGCAATACGGGACGTCGCTGGCCCAACTGGCGCCGGAATTCCCGGAGACCAGCTTCGCCTGGGGCACGGCGCTCGACACCTTCCAGGCCCAGGGCGTGACCAACGTCTTCGCCTATCAGGCCGAAGCTCAGCAGGGCGGCTACGTGCTGGGCACGATCGCGGCCCTGATGTCGGAGTCCGGGGTGATCGGCATCAGCGGCCCGGTTGAAGCTGGCGATGCCAAGCTGTACGTCGATGGCTTCAAGTTCGGGGCCGAATCGGCCAAGGCCGGCACCAAGGTCAACGTGTCGTACACCGGCTCGTTCTCGGACGTATCGCTGATGGCCGCCGCCGCCGAAACGCACGTGGCCGCCGGCGCCGACATGCTTACCGGATCGTCGCAGTCCGTGGTCGGCGCGATCGGTGTCGCCAAGGATCAAGGCGCGTACTGGTTTGGCACGCAGTGGGAACAGACCTTTCTGGCCCCCGAGGCCGTCGTGGCCAGCCAGGTTTACGACTGGACCGGGATCATCAAGGATATGATTGCCAGCCATCAGGCCGGCGTGTTGGGCGGCAAGTCCTACACCCTGACCTTCAAGAACGGCGGTCTGGTGATCGCCTAGAACGATGCGATTGAAGTCCCTGCCGAGGCTAAGGCCGCGGCCGAGACTGCGATCGCGGGCATCCA
Source organism: Anaerolineales bacterium (assembly GCA_016789175.1). Taxonomy (GTDB): domain Bacteria; phylum Chloroflexota; class Anaerolineae; order Anaerolineales; family UBA6663; genus UBA6663. Next base: position 8,142 of record JAEURK010000175.1, on the reverse strand, counting down.
GGACGGTTCAGTGAAGCCGTTGCCCTAAGGGCAACCCTTCAGGTCACCCCGACGGAGTCACCTTTCAGGGTGACCCGTCGGGGTGACCCACTTACTCGACATCCAACAACTTGACGCCGATGCCTATGAACACGTCAGCCCGCACGCCGCTCCGCGAACTGAAGATGGTCGATATCGTCAAGCGCTTCCCAGGCGTCCTGGCGAACGACGGCGTTAACTTCGATGTGCGCGCCGGAGAAGTTCACGCGCTGCTCGGCGAGAACGGCGCCGGCAAAAGCACGCTGATGCGGCAGTTGTATGGGCTGTACAAACCGGATTCGGGTCAGATCATCATCGACGGGCAACCGCGTGTTTTCCAGTCGCCGGCCGACGCAATCCACGCTGGCGTGGGCATGATCCACCAGCATTTCATGTTGGTGTCGTCGCTGACCGTGGCCGAGAATGTGGCGCTCGGGCTGGCCTCGACGCGCGGGCCGCGGCTCGACCTCGACCGGGTAGCCGAGCGAATTCGCGGCCTGGCCGAACGTTACGGCCTCAAGGTCGATCCGAGCGCCGTCGTCTGGCAGCTTTCGGTCGGCGAGCAACAGCGGGTCGAGATCCTCAAGGCCCTCTATCGCGGCGCGTCGCTGCTTGTGCTCGACGAGCCGACGGCCGTGCTCACGCCGCAAGAGGCCCAGGAGTTGTTCGTCACGCTCCGGCAGATGGCCGACGACGGCCACGCCCTGATCTTCATCTCGCACAAGTTGCATGAGGTGCTCGCGCTCAGCCATCGCGTCACGGTGCTGCGCGACGGCCGTCTGGTGGGCACATACCCGACCGCCGAGATGACTCGCGCCGACCTGGCGCGCCTGATGGTCGGGCGTGAAGTGCTCCTTCAATACGACCGGCCGCCGGCTCAACCCGGCGAGACCCGCCTACAGATCGACGGTCTCTGGGCAATCGGCGACCGCGGTGTTGACGCGGTGCGCGATTTCTCGCTCACCGTCCGAGCCGGCGAGGTCGTCGGTCTGGCCGGCGTGTCCGGCAACGGCCAGCGCGAGTTGGCTGAGGTGTTGACCGGGCTACGCCAGCCCAGCCGGGGAAAGGTCACATTGAACGGGCGAGACGTCACGCACGCTTCGCCCGCCGAGCGGATCGCGGCCGGCCAGTGCGCGATCCCGGAGGAACGCATGCGCACCGGCGTGATCAAGGACTTCAGCGTGCTGGAAAACGCCATCCTGTGCGATCACAGCCACAGGCCCTTCTCGCGCAACACCGTGCTCAACTTCGGCGAGATCGCGGCTCACACCCGACGCCTGATCGCCGATTACGCGGTCAAGACACCGACCGCCGAGACGCCGATCAAGAACCTCTCGGGTGGGAACATCCAAAAATTGATCCTGGCGCGCGAGCTCTGCCGCAAGCCGACTGTGATCATCGCCGCCCAGCCCACCCGCGGCGTCGACATCGGCGCCAGCGAATACATCCACCACCGTCTGCTCGAGCAACGCGCTGCGGGCACGGCCACGCTGCTCATCTCCGAGGATCTGGACGAGATCCGCGCGCTCTCCGACCGGATCGCCGTGATCTTCGAAGGACGTCTGATGGGCGTGGTCGACGCAGCCACCGCCACGGCCGAGTCGCTCGGCCTGATGATGGCGGGCACGCGCCAGACGGAATAAACTCACGTTTCGGACATCATTGCCATGACGCAACCCATCCTCGGCCCGACGTTTGAAGAAATGCTCCACCCGAGCACGATCGACCCGGCGATCCGTCGTCGCGCGATCGCTGCGCTCAAGGGCGCACCACTTGACCCGATCAACCTGTACAACATTACCTGGCGCGGACCTGATGACGAGATCAAGTACGAGGTTCTGCCCAAGGAACTGACCGGCGTCGACGCCGAGATCGTGGTGCTGTTCGGCCGCGACTTCCCGAGCGGCGCGCACAAGGTCGGCGCGGCCTACTCGGTGCTCGCCGAGGAGATCGTGTTCGGGCGCGTCAATGTGAACGAGCACACCGTGGTCTGGCCGAGCACCGGCAACTACGGCATCGGCGGCGCCTGGGTCGGCGGCCGCGTCGGCGCCAAATCGATCATCGTGCTGCCCGAGGGCATGAGCCAGGAGCGCTTCGACAAAATCGAGAGCTACGGCGGCACCGTGATCAAGACGGTCGGCGTCGAGTCGAACGTCAAGGAGATCTACGACAAGACCTGGGAGCTGCGCCGCGATCCCAAGATCCGGATCCTCAACCAGTTCGAGGTGATGGGCAACTACCGCTTTCATTACCACGTGACCGGCAACACCATCGTCGAGCTGGCGGCCGACCTCAAGGCGCGCGGCATCGGCGACGGCGCGATCGCGGCCTTCTGCTCGGCCATGGGCAGCGCCGGCACGATCGCGGCCGGCGACCGGGTCAAGCAGGCCTTCAGTGACTGCAAGATCGTGGGCCTCGAGCCGACCCAGTGCCCGACGCTGTACAACAACGGCTACGGCGGCCACGACATCCAGGGCATCGGCGACAAACACGTCACCTGGATCCACAACGTCCTGAACATGGACGCGATCATGTGCCTGGACGACATCGAGTGCAAGAAAGGCCTGCAGGTGCTCAGCGACGAGGCCGGGCAGGAGACTCTTGTGAAGCGCTACGGCGTCGACGCCGAGCTCACCCGGCGGTTGGGCACGATCTTCGGTATCTCGGGCGTGTGCAACGTCCTGGGCGCGATCAAGACCGCCAAGCACTACCAGCTCGGCAAGAAGGACGTGATCGTCACGATCTGCACCGACGCCATCGACCGCTACCACTCGGTGATGGCGGCTATGGCCGAGACCTACGGCGCCGTCGACGATGCCCGCGCCACTGCCTACGTCGAAGGCATCTTCCACGGCCAGAAGACCGACTGGATCAAGGACGGCACGCCCGACATGCGCCGCCAGTGGCACAACCTGAAGTACTACACCTGGGTCGAGCAGCAGGGCAAGACCGTCGAAGAGCTCGACGCCCAGAAAGACCCGGCCTGGTGGGAATCGCACCAGGCCCTCGTGCCCGAAATGGACAAGCGCATCAAAGAACTGCGCGCCTAACGACCTGGCCGAGGTGAGGGGTTGACGCCGGGCTACGCCCGCCGTCAACCCCTCACCTCGGCCCCACCCTTGGAGGAAACCAGGATGACTCAACGCGTGGCACTGTATCTGCAGGATGCGCACTCGCTACAAGACGGGATCAAGTACGCGCAGTACGCCGAGGAAAAGGGCTTTGAGGCGGTCTGGCAGGCCGAGAGCCGGCTGGTGCGCGACGCGATCGTGCCGATGGCGGCCTTCGCGGCCTCGACCAAGCGCATCAAGGTCGGCTCAGGCGTGATCAACAATTGGACCCGCAATATCGGCCTGCTGGCTGCGACCTTCCTCACGCTCGATGACCTGGCCCCCGACCGCATCATTTGCGGCATCGGCGCCTGGTGGGACCCGCTGGCCGCGAACGTCGGCATCGAGCGCCGCAAGCCGCTCCTGGCGATGCGCGAGACGATCGAGGTCATGCGCCGTCTGTTGAAGATGGAAAACGTGACGTATAACGGCGAGTTCCACAAAGTCAAGGGCATCGAGCTCGATGTCGTCCACGGACGCCGCGAGCCGCGCAACGTGCCGATCATGATCGGCGCGACCGGCGACCTGATGATGGAGATGACCGGCGAGATCGCCGACGGCTGCGTGCTCAACTACTGTGTGCCGCCCGAGTACAACGACAAGGCCATGGAGCTGCTCGACAAGGGCGCCCGCAAGGCCGGCCGCCGGGTCGAGGACCTCGACCGCCCGCAACTGGTGGTGTGCTCGGTCGATCACGACCGCAAGAAGGCGATCGAGGCGGCCAAGGTGCTGCTCACGCAATACCTGGCGCAGCAGCCGCACATCGCCAAGGCCTCGGGCGTCGGCGAAGACGTGGTCAAGAAGGTCCAATCGATCCTGGGCTGGCCGGCGACGAAAGAGCAGATCCACGAGGCTATGCAGTTCGTGCCCGACGAGTTCGTGCTCAAGATCTCGGCCACCGGCACGCCCGACGAGGTCCGCGCCAAGGTCCAGGAATACATCAACCGCGGCGCGACCTGCCCGATCTTGTACCCGATGTCGGATCCGTACCTGATGATGGACACGTTTGCGACGATGTGACGGCGAACCGCCGTCGATATTGAGGACACCATGACCCTACCCGTATCAGAGATCCAAGGCCAGGTCGCGGCCAAACGCGACACGATCATCCAATTCATGCGTGAGATCTGCGCCATCCCTTCGATGGAATCGCAGATCGGGCCGGTAGGCGAGCGCATCCAGGCCGAGATGAAGAAGCTCGGCTACGATGAAGTCCGCTTCGACAAGATGGGCAACACGGTTGGCCGCATCGGGAACGGCCCGCGCGTGCTGGTCTACGACTCGCACATCGACACAGTCGGCATTGGCGATCCGGCCGCCTGGGGCTGGGATCCGTTCGTCGGCAAGGTCGAGGACGGCGTGCTCTACGCCCGCGGCGCCTGCGACGAAAAGGGCAGCACCCCTGGCATGATCTACGGTCTGGCGCTGGCCCGCGACCTCGGTCTACTCGACGGCTGGACGGCCTACTACTTCGGCAACATGGAAGAGTGGTGTGACGGCATCGCGCCGAACACCTTTGTCGAGGTCGACCCCAAGATCAAGCCCGATTTTGTGGTCATCGGCGAGCCGACCCGTATGCTGGTCTACCGCGGCCACAAAGGCCGGGTCGAGATCAAGGTCGTGGCCAAAGGCAAGAGCGCCCACGCCGCCAGCAACCATCTCGGCGACAACGCGCTCTACAAGCTGCTGTCGGTCATCGCCGGTGTGCGTGACCTCGAGCCCAAGCTCGGCGACCACGAGTTCCTGGGCCACGGCAAGATCACGTGCAGCGACCTGCATGTCAAGACCCCGTCGATCAACGCCGTGCCCGACGAGGCCGTGTTGTTCATCGACCGGCGCGTCACCTTCGGTGAGGACAAAGACGCCGCCATTCAACAGGTGCGTGACCTGATCGCGCCCGAATACCGCGACTCGGTCACGGTCGAGGAGATGTTTTACGACGAACCCTCGTACACGGGCTTCGTCTTCCCGGTCGACAAATACTTCCCGGCCTGGGCCTACGACGAGCAGCACCCTCTGGTGCAGGCCGGGGTCGCGGCGCGCAAGCTGATCGGCCTCCCCGAAGCCGCCCCCAGCAAGTGGAACTTCTCGACCAACGGCATCTACTGGGCCGGCAAGGCCAAGATCCCGTCAATCGGGTTCGGGCCCGGCGACGAAGTCACGGCCCACACCGTCAACGATTCGGTGTCGCTCGACGACGTCGTCAAAGCGACCGAGTTCTACGCCCTTCTGCCCGGGCTGCTCAAGGGCTGAACCAAACGTTCGCCGGGGCGGGCGGGCCCGCCCCGGGAGCCTCATTCGCGAAGGAGACATTCCCTATGCAAACCAATTTCCGCGGCCGAGATTTTATCGGCGACCTCGACTTCAGCAAGGAAGAAGTCGAAACCGTATTGGAGGTCGCCTGGGACCTGAAGCGCAAGCGCGCACTGGGCGAGTCGCACGCGCTTCTGCGTGACAAGACCCTGGCGATGCTGTTCTTTTTCACCAGCACACGCACGCGCGGATCGTTCGAGGCCGGCATGGCGCAGCTCGGCGGCCACGCCGCGTTCATCGACTCCGAGACCACCCAGATCTCGCACGGCGATACCGCCAAAGAGATCGGCGAGATCCTCGGCCGTTACTACGACGGGCTGGCGATCCGCCAGTGTGACTGGAACTTCGGCAACACGTATCAGAAAGAGGTCGCCCGAGCGAGCCGAGCGCCCGTTCTCAATATGCAGTGCGACGTCTACCATCCCTTCCAGTGTCTGGCCGACATCATGACGGTCATCGAGAAGAAGGGCCGCGACCTGCGCAAGAAGAAGGTCGTGGTGTCGTGGGCTTACGCCGCCTCGTACAGCAAGCCGATCTCGGTGCCGCAGTCGCTCATCCTGCAGATGACGCGCTTTGGCTGCGACGTCGTCCTGGCGCACCCGCCGGAGTTCAAGCTCATGCCCGAGATCATGGACATGGCGCGCGAGAACGCCCGCAAGTACAAGGTCGGCTTCGAAGTGACCGACAACATGGATGAGGCCTTCAAGGACGCCGACGTCGTCTATCCGAAGTCGTGGGGCCCGCTGCTGACCACCACCGGAAAGGAAGACGGCAAGGCCCTGATCGACAAGTACAAGTCGTGGATCACGGACCAGCGTCGGATGGACCTGACCAAGGACGACTCGATCTACATGCATTGTCTGCCGGCCGATCGTGGCCTCGAGGTCACCGATGAGGTCATCGACGGCCCGCACTCGGTCGTATACGACGAGGCCGAGAACCGTCTGCACGCCCAGAAGGCCGTGATGGCCCTCACGATGGGCTAAGCCGTCCGTTGGATGCGAGGTGAGGAGCGCGCGCTCCTCACCTCGCCGTTATTTCGGGAGAACAGGTCATGGCCGAGAAGAAGGTCGCCGTCGTCGCTATCGGTGGGAACTCGCTGATCAAGGATGCCAAGCATCAGACCGTCGAAGACCAGTATCAGGCTGCCAAGGAGACCACCCAACATATCGCCGACATGATCGAGGCCGGCTGGGAAGTGGCCATCGGCCACGGCAACGGTCCGCAGGTCGGCTTCATCCTGCGTCGCTCCGAGATCGCGGCCCGGGTCGAGGGCATGCACGAGGTGCCGCTCGACGTGTGCGGCGCTGATAGTCAGGGCGCCATCGGCTACGCCCTGCAGCAGACCCTGCAAAACGAGCTGTTCCAGCGCGGGATCAAGAAGAACGTCGCCACAGTCATCACGCAGGTGCTGGTTGACAGCGCCGATCCGGCCTTTGGCAAACCCAGCAAGCCCATCGGCGGCTTCATGGACGAGGCCGAGGCCAAACGGCGCGAACGCGAACTAGGCTGGTCGGTCGTCGAGGACGCCGGTCGTGGCTGGCGCCGGGTCGTTGCGTCGCCGTTGCCCAAGGAGGTCGTCGAGCTCGACACCGTCACGGCGCTGCTCAACTCGGGCGTGGTCGTGATCACGGTCGGCGGCGGCGGGATCCCGGTCGTGGACGACGGTCAGGGCAACTATCATGGCATCGCGGCCGTGATCGACAAGGATTTCGCCAGCAGCCAGCTGGCGCGCTCGGTCAACGCCGATTTGTTCCTGATCTCGACCGCCGTTGAGAAGGTTGCGCTCAACTACGGCAAGCCCGACCAGCAGTGGCTCGACAAGATCACGTTGGCCGAGGCCAAGGCGTTGCTCGCCGATGGCAAGCACTTCGCCAAGGGCTCGATGGCGCCCAAGATCCAGGCCATCATCTGGTATCTCGAGGCGGGCGGCAAACAGGCGCTGATCACCAACCCGGAGAACATCGGGCGCGCCCTGGCCGGCGAAACCGGCACCTGGATCGTCCCGTAAGGGCGGCCCTTGTGGCCGCCCTCCCTGACCGACAAGACACCCGGGCGGCCCCTGCGACCGCCCTCACTGACCGCTGACGTCAGACCGCAGCCCACAAGCGCCGCTCCCTGCTGCGGGCTGCGGTCGCTCTCACAGGAGCAGCATGCTCATCACCAACGCCACCCTGATCACCTGGGGCGAGCCGAACCAGATCCTGCCGGACCACGCGCTCTACATCGAGGGCGATCGCATCCGTGAGATCGGGCCCTCGGCAAGCCTGCGCGCCGCCCATCCAGACACCGAGGTGCTCGATGCCGGCGGTCAATATGCCATGCCGGGCAACATCTGCGCGCACACCCACTTCTACGGCGCCTTTGCGCGTGGGATGGCGATCCCGGGCGACGCGCCCAAGGACTTCCCCGAGATCCTCGAGCGTTTGTGGTGGAAGCTCGACAAGGCCTTGACAATCGACGATGTCAAGTACTCGGCCCTGGTCTGTTTGATCGACGCCGTCAAACACGGCACGACCACGCTGATCGACCACCACGCTTCGCCGAACGCCATCGACGGCTCGCTTGACGTGATCGCCGACGCCGTCGACCAGGCCGGGTTACGGGCCTGTCTGTGTTACGAGGTCACCGATCGCGACGGCCCCGAACGCATGCGGGCCGGGATCAACGAGAACCTGCGCTTCATCAAGGCGGTGCAGGG
>JAEURK010000172.1 GCA_016789175.1 Anaerolineales bacterium | reverse complement strand
TCGATTTGATTCAACCCAATCTGCAGCTGGCGCGCCTGCCAAACGCGCTGCTTCCCGTGTTCGGCCGGCTGATGAAGAGCCGTGGAGCGGGGCGACTGAGCCGCATGCTCCAGGCCGCGTCCAAACAGAGTGCGGCCGGCTATCTCGACCTGGCCGGCGATCGGCTGGCTTACGAACAGCAGATGCGTGACGCTCTGGAGGCCGGCGGATTCGATGCGATCCTGCTTCCGGCCTCGCCGCTACCGGCGGTTCGCCACGGCGATACCACCGGACTGGCGGATTTCTGGGGGTCCTGCCTGCTCTTCAACGTCCTGGGCTGGCCGGCCGGGGTCGTGCCGGTGACCCGGGTCCGCTCCGGCGAGGAGAGCGATCGACCGGACAGCCGGGAGAAGACCGAACAACGGGCTTGGATCGTGGAGCGCGGCAGCGCGGGTCTACCCATCGGCGTGCAGATCGCGGCACCGCCCTGGCGCGAAGACCGCGTCCTGGCGCTCCTGCGAACGATCGAGCAACAGGCCCGCAGCCAACCCGACTTCCCCGTTGACCCGCCGGTGTGATACGGGTCGCGCATCCCACACGGCACCAGCGGCTCCGGTGACCAGGGCCTGAGCAGCCCCTGGCCCACCGGCCACGGCTGTGCTATCCTGCCGGCCATTCCTTGCACTGCCTTGCGGGATCACGCACAGCTGCCCTATGGACTCTGGCCTGGAGATCCGGCTCTTTGGCGGGTTGCAGCTCACCCTCAACGCTTCACCCTTGAGCGGGTTGACGTCACACAAAGTGGCGGCGTTGTTGGCGTATCTGGCCGTCGAGCGGCGCCCCCACTCGCGCGAGACGTTGGCCGCACTCCTGTGGGGCGGCCTGCCCGATGTCGATGCCCGCAACAACCTCCGCCAGACTCTCACCAACCTGCGCAAGCTTGTCGGACCTTATCTCCTCATCGATCGCGAGACCGTAACGTTCCTCGCCACCCCGCCTTGCGCGGTCGACGTCGATGCGTTTCTCAACAACTTGAAGAACGCCGAAGGCCAGGGTGAGGCAGGCCAGGTCGAATCCTGGCAGGCGGCCAGCGCGGTGTATGCCGGCGACTTCCTGGCTGGATTCGTCGTCCGCGATGCGCCGGAGTACGAGGAGTGGCTGCTGGCCCAACGCGCTCGCTATCGCGAGCTGGCGCTTCACGCCCTCCACGCATTGACCGAGCTCTTGATGGCGCGCGGCGAATACGGGCGCGCCGTCGACTCGGCGGCCCGCCTGCTCGCGCTCGATCCGTGGCGCGAAGAAGCCCACCGACAGCTGATGCGTCTCAAGGCCCGGACCGGTCAGCGCTCCGCGGCCATCGCGCAGTACGAGATCTGCCGCCAGGTGCTGGAACAGGAGCTGGGTGTCGAGCCGTCGGCTGAGACCACGGCGCTCCATGAGCGACTCAAGGCGGCCCAGCGCGGCCCTCGGCACAATCTACCGGGCAGCCTGACCGGCTTCGTGGGACGCGAATCGGAAGTCGCGCTGCTGCAGCACCGCTTCGCAGCACCCCACTGTCGGTTGGTGACTCTCACCGGACCGGGTGGGATCGGCAAGACTCGACTGGCATTGCGGGTTGCCGATCTCCTGGCCGAGACGTTTGTCAACGGCGCCTGGTTCGCGCCGCTGACCACCACCGGCTCCGAGGACCTGATCGAACACCTGGCCGACGCCATCGGGTTGGTGCTGCGGGCCGGAAACATCAAGAAACAGCTGTTGAACGCTCTGCGAGCCCGCGAACTCCTCCTGGTGCTGGACAACTTCGAACACCTTGTCGAGTCGGCCGGCCTGCTGTCCGACATCCTGCAAGCCGCGCCTGACGTCAAGATCCTGGTGACCTCGCGCGAACGGCTGGACCTGCGAAGCGAATGGGTCTTCGCGCTAGATGGCCTGGCACTGCCGACCGACACCCAGGCGGATCCGGCGAGCTATGCAGCCGGGCAGCTGTTCCTGCAAGTGGCTGAACGCCATCCACGTTTGACAGCCCAGTCTCGCGAGGAGGCGCCGGCGATCCTCGAGATCTGCCGGCTGGTCGACGGCCTGCCGTTGGGCATTGAGTTGGCCGCAGCGCGCACGCGGGCCCAGACCTGTGAGGCGACCGCGGCCGAGATCCGACACGGCACGCATCGTCTCACATCACAGCAACGAGACATACCGGAGCGGCAACGCAGTCTGCACGCCGTGGTCGAATCGTCGGTCGCTGCCCTGTCGGCTGAGGAGCTGCGGGTCTTTGTGGCTCTGGCTGTCTTTCCACGCGGGTTCTCGGCAGAAGCCGCGGCGCAGATCGTCCAAACTTCGCCGGAGCAACTGGCGACACTGGTCGACAAGTCGCTGGTGCGGCAAATCGGCGGTCGTTACGATCTGCATGAGGTCCTGCGACGGTTCGCGATCGACGCGCTGAGCATGCAGCCCGCACTCCAGACGGACCTGCACGGACGGCACTGCGGCCACTTTGCGGGCTGGCTCCAGGCGCTCACCGAGCGGGCCGCGGCGCCCAGTGCCGAAGGCGCCTGGATGGCAGCCGTCGCCGAGGACTTCGACAACCTTCGCGCGGCCTGGAGTTGGGCGAGCGCGGAGGGTCGCTGGTCGGAGCTTGGCCAGCTCCTCGAAGGCGTCTTTCGTTTCATGAACGTCCGCGGCCACTACCGCGAAGGCGTGGACTGGTTCGCGCAGCCGACAACAATCCTTGCGCCGGATCTTCAGGCGACCGATGAACGCGGACGTCTGGCGGTCCGGTTGAGTGTGGCACGCGCCCGGTTCCTGCTCGAACTCGGGCAGGCCGACGCCGCCGTGCCGCTATTCGAAGCGGGTCGCGTCTATTTTGAGCGCGTAGGGGAACCGCAGCAGTTGACGCGTTGTCTGAACGGCCTCGGTACCGCGGCGCGGGCCACCGGCCAGTTTGTGCGGGCCCGGGCCCTATGCACCACCTTGCTCGAAGTCGCCCGTGCCCATGGCTTGCGCGACGAGGCGGCCAGCGCCCTCAACAACCTCGGCGTGGTCGTCAGCGATCTCGGCGACTATGCCGAGGCGATCAGCCTGCACCGCCAGTGTCTCGCCTTGCGCCGCGAACTCGGCGATCGCGTGGGCATCGCGTCGAGCCTGATCAATTTGGCGACGGCGCTGGTAGACCACGGCGACGACACTCAGACGGAACAGTTGTTGAACGAGGCCCTATCGATCTCGCGTGAGTTCAACGACGCCCGACGCACCGGCGCCGTGTTGACCAACCTTGGGGCAGCGGCCCGTCGGGCCGGTCGCGCGGATGAGGAGCGCGCTTACTATCAGCAGGCGTTGGCGGTCCATCGCGAAAGCGGGCACCGGCTGGGCGTCGCTCTGGCCCTGAACAACCTTGGCTCGGCCGCGGCCCGTCGGGGCGACAGTGACGAAGCCCGGCGGCATCTACGCGCCGCCCTGCTCGAGGCGCACGAGGGTCGCTTCGACTTCGTAGCGCTCGATGCCCTGGTCTGGTGGGCGTTGCTGGCCGCCAAGACGGGCGACGAGTCGGCGGCATTGGCCTGGATCGCGCTCCCGCTTCACGATCCCGCCGCCGATGGCGAGACGGTGGCCGCAGCCCGGGCGCTCTTGCCCGAGATTTCTCACGGCCTATCGGCCGGCGCCGTGGACGCGGCCCTCAAACGGGGTCGATCGCGCCTCTTACAGGAAGTCGTGGCCCAGATCCTCTCGGGCCGCTGACTTCAGCGCGGTGACAGCGGCCCACGTTGAGGTGGGCCATCACGAACGGGACCATACACGGATGGGTGCGCCAGCGACTGGTTGCGCACGTTTCGGTGCCTTGACCCGCCCCAGCATTGGAGGGATCTGGCTGACGCCGCGCACGGGAGGTCCACGTTTCGCCCGCAGCGGCGCCGAGCAAAGGCCGACCGCGGCCGGCGAGGCCCTGCTGCTTGCGTTCGAGCCACACCGCCCATGACTCTCCTGGAACGCACCCTCCCCCTGGCCGCGCTCGACACCGCGCTGCGCGACGCAGTCCGAGGCGTCGGCCGCTTCGCCCTGGTCACCGGCGAAGCCGGGATCGGCAAGACGGCACTCGTCGAGCACTTCGCGCAGTCGCGACCGGCCGGCGCGCGCCAGCTCTGGGGAGCTTGTGATTCGCTCTCGACGCCGCGGCCGCTCGGCCCCCTGCACGACATGGCTCTCGAAATCCGCGGCCAGCTGCCAACCCTGCTCAATGCCCAATCGCAGCGGCATACGCTGTTTTCTACAATGCTGGTCGAATTGCAGAACCGGCCAACGCTCGCGGTGATCGAGGACCTCCATTGGGCTGACGAGGCCACGCTGGATTTGCTCGCCTACCTGGGTCGTCGCATCGAGCGCACAACGGCCCTGGTGGTCCTCACCTGCCGCGAGGACGAGCTCGGCCTGACTCATCCGGTCCGGGCCCTGCTCAACGATCTCGAGGGCAGAAGCGTCATCACCCGCATCCCGCTTGAGCCGCTGACCGTGGTCGCTGTCAGGCAACTGCTCGGGGAGCGAACCGACCTCGATGCCCGCGAAGTGCATCGCCGCACAGCCGGCAACCCGTTTTTTGTCACCGAGGCCATCGCCAGCGGTGCCGCACCTTCGGCGACGGTGCGCGACGCGGTCCTTGCCCGCGCGGCCCGACTTTCGTCGACGGGCCAACGCCTCATCGAAGCCGCGGCCATCCTTGGCGTTCGATGTGAGGGCTGGGCCCTGACTGACGTTTCTGGAATCGACGCCTCGGTCACACCGGATGCCGAGTTGGCCGGCCTGTTGAGGGCTGACGGTTCACATTGGGTGTTCCGCCATGAGCTCGCCCGGCAAGCAATCCTCGACTCGATCCCGCCTATGCGCCGAACGGCGCTGCATGCGCAGGCCCTCGCAGCCCTACGCCACGCGCCCGAGACACAGACCGACCTGGCGCGCCTCGCCCATCACGCGGTGGGCGCGGGCAATCGCGATGACGTCTTGACTTTCGCGCCGGTGGCCGCCCGACAGGCGGCGGCGGTTGGCGCGCACCGTGCCGCAGCCGAACTCTTCCGGCGCGCCCTCGATGTTGCCGACGAGCTGCCCGTGGCCGAGCGTGCGACCCTGTGGGAATCCTTTGCGCGCGAGCGCGGCTATCTCGAACCACGCAAGGACGCCATCGCCGCGCATCGCCAGGCTGCGGCGCTGTGGCGCGAGGCCGGCAACCCACAGAAGCTGGGCGAAAGCCTCGCCCAGGTCGCGATGGGCGTCTATGAGATCGGACCGAAGAGCGAGACGGGTCAGGCGATCGATGCCGCCCTGGAAGTGCTGGAAGAACTGGCGCCGAGCCCGATGCTGATGATCACCTATCGGACCCAGGCGCTGTGGTGTCTGGCCAATGCCGAAGATGATCGTGCCATCACGCTGGCCGAACAGGCCCGGTCGATCGCCGTGGCGCTGGGCGATCCGAGTGTCATCGGCTCGGCCCTGGAGGGCCTGGGCCTGTGCTGGCTGGCCCACGACACCCACCGCGCCTGCGACTACCTGGAGCGCAGTCTGGCGCTCCAGCGCGAAGCGCGGGCAGACCTGCGCTACTCGAGCGTCTGCGCCAACCTGGGTTCTGTGTACTGTGAGCAATTCCGGTTCGCGGATGCTGAGCGCGTGTTGGGCGAAGGCATCCCGCATGCGGTGGAGCGTGATCTCGATCGGCTTCTGGCTTTTATGGAGGGCTGGCAGGCGCTGATGTGGATGCACCAGGGGCGCTGGGCCGAATCCCTCGGGTTGGCAAACCGCAGCCTGAAACGCGCGACCAGTGGCAAGATCCCGGCGCTGATCACCCTTGGGCGCATCCGCGCCCGACGGGGCGAGGCGACGGCCGGCGAGATACTGCAGGAGGCCCTGACGGTTGGCCTCCGAATCGGAAACCTGCAGCGTCTGGGTCTGACGCGCGCTGCCAGTGCCGAGGGCGCCTGGCTGGCCGGAGATGTCGAACAGACCCGGGAACACGCCCGCGCGCTGTACGATGTCGCAGCCGCCAAGCATCTATCCTGGGCAGTCGGCGAACTGGCCTACTGGCGTTGGCGCGCGGGCGACGACGTGCTTCCGTTGCCGGATTGGACGGCGCGACCGTTCGCGCTTCACATCGCGGGGGATTGGCGCGGCGCCGCTGAAGCCTGGGAGCGACTGGGCTGCCCTTATGAACAGGCACGGGCCCTGGCGGATGGCGATGTACCGGCCCAGGTGACGGCTCTGGCGATATTCGATCGCCTCGGTGCGTTGCCGGCTGCCGCTACGCTGCGTGAGGCGATGCAGGCCGCCGGAGTGCGACGGATCCCGCGTGGCCCACGGCCGGCCGCGCGCGCCAACCCCTTTGGCCTCACGGCCCGTCAATCCACAATCCTGGCCCTGATCGACGAGGGTCTGACGAACGTCGAGATCGCGGCCCGCCTTCAACTCGCGCCCAAGACCGTCGAGAACACGATCACGGCCTTGTTGCGAAAACTTGGCGCTCGCACCCGCCACGAAGCTGTCGAAAAAGCCCGCCGAGCCCCATCGGTGTAGGCCCGCCTCACGAAAATAGGGAACCGGCAGCGCGGATTTGGGGGTGGCATTCGGATGTGCCGACCCCTCGTCCGCCCTATGCTCTTTCCACACAGGTTGACTGTCTAGCCAGCAGCCAGGCCTGATGGAGGAGGAGCATGGAAGCCAAAGACGCCCCCTGGGGCATCTCAACCTGTATCGATCTGTACGACTGTGACCTGAACCGGATGCAGGACGAGGACGCCCTGCGCCGTTTCGTGCGCGAGTTGTGCGACCTGATCGGTATGCGACGCTTTGGCGAGACGCAGGTCGTGCGCTTCGGCGACGATCCGCGGGTCACCGGGTTCAGTCTGACCCAGTTGATCGAGACCTCGCTGATCTCGGCCCACCTCGCCGACTCCTCGCGGGCTGTTTACCTCGATGTGTTCAGCTGCGCGCCCTACGACTCGGACCAGGCAGCGGCCTTCGCCAGCCGGTATTTCGGCGCAGGACGCCGCACCGTGCAGGTCGTGCGCCGTCGATAAAAGAGGCGATGCCATGCAAGCCGTCACACCCACGATCGAAACGGGCCGTCTCGGCCAGATGCTCTTCATCGGTGTCGCGGTCGCGGCCGTGGCGGTCGCCGACGTCTTTCTCAAGCGGGCCACGCACCAACAGGACCTGGGTGCCGCGCTGCGCAGCCCGTGGCTCTGGGGCGCGGTCGGCCTGTATCTGATGCAGATCGCGCTGTTTACCCTGGCCTTTGTCTCCGGTTGGAAGCTCACGTCCCTGGGTACGCTGCAGACTGTGCTCTACGCCGTGATCGTGCTCGCAGCCGGCGTGCTGCTTTACCGCGAGACTCTGATGCCGGGCCAGGTGGTCGGCGTGGCCCTGGCCGTCGTCGGAGTGGTTCTGATTACGTGGCGCTGAGGGACGCGCTCACGGGTCGCGAGGAGGGACACATGATCCGTGGAAACGGCTGGGGAATCGCCATCGCCGTCACGGGCGGTCTGCTCGGTGGGATGAGCAGCTATTTCCTGAGGCTCACCGATCCTCAGGCGTTGATGATCCTCGGCGCGGCGTGGAGCGTCCTGGATGCCATGCTGCGCGCACTTCGGCGCCATCAGCCGCATTGGCTGGTGAATCCACAGGCCGGCGGTTTCGTCTGGCACATCCCGGTTTGGGTGTTCGGCCTCGCAATCTTCCTGGTCAGTGCGCTCGTGACCCTCACCCCTTGAGTCTTACGACGATAGGAAGGCAACTCACATGGCACTCAAGTCTCACGTCACGGCCCGGCGCGCAATCCTGTTGCTGAGCGTGCTCGCCGGCGCTCTGGTCACGACCCGCCCGGCCCGGGCCGGCACCATCACGGTCACGACCAACCTGGATGCGGCTACCGGAGACGGTTTGTGCTCGCTGCGGGAGGCCATCATCGCCGCGAACGGTGACCGAATCGTGGACGCCTGCCCGGCGGGCAATGGTGTCGACACGATCGTGCTGCCGGCCGGTGCTTATCCCCTCACGCTCGCAGGTCGATTTGAGCAACTGGCTGCGACGGGCGATCTGGACATCTACACCGACATGACCCTCATCGGCGCGGGCCAGGACGACACGTTCATCGACGGCAGGGTGCTGGATCGCGTTTTCGAGGTTCGTGCGGGGGCCGCGGTTCAGATCGACGGCCTCACGCTTGAGAATGGAGACGCCGATGCCGAGGACGGCGGCGGGCTGTATGTGGATGCCAGCACAGTCACGCCGCCCATCGCCACGACCCCGATCCCGCCGTCGTGCTCGGGCTACTGTCTGGCATTACCCGAACTTCACAGGCCCTGACCATGACCACCTATCACCGCTATAACCTCTCGCGTCCCTGGCTCGTCGCCCGATTCGCCCTGGCGTTGGCGATGATCGCCGGAGCCCTTGCCAGCGCAAAGCCGGCGACGGCCACTACGATCCAGGTCACCACCACCACTGACGACCGGCTGAACAACGGCAACTGCACCCTGCGTGAGGCGATCATTGCCGCCAATACCGACGCGGCGGTGGACGGCTGCCCGGCCGGGAGCGGCGCGGACACGGTGTTGCTGGCCGCCGGCAGCTACGGGCTGAGCGTGGCCGGGACCGGCGAGGACGCCGCGGCCACCGGTGATCTCGACGTGACCGAGGACCTGACGATCGACGGCGCCAGCCTGATTGGCACCTTTATCTCAGCGAACCTCCTGGATCGGGCCTTTGAGGTCCTGGACAACGCCCACCTGACCCTGTCGCATCTGACCATCGAAGACGGCAACGGCACCGTCGGGGGTTTGGGTGGCGCAATCCGCGTGGAGGGCGGCGGGGCTCTCACCCTGTCGACAGCGCGCGTACGCGACACCGCCGGCGACAACAACCGCGCCATCTACGCCCTCACCGGGGCACGCCTCACGATCCTTTCCAGCCGGATCGAGAATAACCCCGCCGGGGGCATCTTCCTGCAGATCGGATCGACGGGCATCGTGCGCGACAGCAGCATCACCGGCAACACCGCCGACGGCGGCGCCGGTCTCTCCGTCGACGTCGGCAGCACGCTGACGGTGGTGAACAGCACAATCAGCGGCAATCGGGCCGGGATCTCCGGGGGCGGCATACGGGCCTCCGGCGTGGTCCGCCTCTATAGCGTGACACTGGCCGACAACGCCTATGGCCTGGCGTCCCTCACCGGCCACGGCGGCGGGATCTCTGTCGGCGACACCGCCGACGTCTTCGTCATCGACAGCATCCTGGCGGACAATTACGAGTACGGCAGCGACGACCCGAGCGACTGTTTCGGCACGCTCGACAGCGGTGGGCTCAACCTGATCGAGGAGGTGTCCAACTGCACGGTCGTCGGCATCACCCTTAGCAATCTCGTCGGAGTGGACCCGTTGCTCGACGTCCTGGACAACTATGGCGGACCCACCCTGACCCAGCGCCTGCTGGATGGCAGCCCCGCGATCGACGCGGGCCCTTCCTTGGGCTGCCGCGACGAAGCCCTGGCGGTGCTGCTGACGGATCAGCGCTCCTTCCTCCGCAACGGCATCTGCGACATCGGCGCATTCGAGTACCACTCGCCGGGGCTGGCGACCGCCACGACCGTCCCTACGGCGACAAGAACCGGCACCCCCACGGCCACACCGACCCGCACAGCCACCCGAACCCCGACCGCGACGGCAACCCGCACGCCAACCGGCACCGCCACCGCGAGCGCCACGCGCACGCCAACCTCGACCATCACGCCAACCGCCTCGGCCACACCGGTGGTCTGTGGTTCGGGTGGCGACCGGGTGTGTGCCACGCCGACGATCACCGTCACGCCGGCGCCGTGCACAACGAACTGCCTGTACTTGCCCGCGATCCTGGATGACACGCCGTGATGGATGGTTCATGCTCGCAGCTGGCGTTGACCGCGACGCAGCACAACAGCGATGATCCCTTCGGCTGCCGTCGGATTGGGAACCCAGGCCAGCCAGGCGGTGACGGCAGAAGCACCGTCGAAGTCGAGACCCGCCACCTGAAGCACGGCCAACCGCATCCGCATCCTCCTTTGTGTGTTGCGGGATATGCGGGAATGGTCGGACGCCCCACATAAAGCCTGTAGTCCGAACGTGGGAACGGATGGTATTGAGGATGAGGGGCAGTCGCCGCGCAGTGGCCGCGTCTGTCAGGCCCTCGGTCATCAAGCGCAACACCGCGAGTTCACGCTCGCTCAGCGGCTCGCGCCGGTCACTGGATCAGACGGTCGGCGGGATCGTGAACTTCGTCTTGATCAGCGGCCGGTCCATCGTGGGCCGGGGCTCAGGCTAAGGGTGGAGCACCTCGGGTCACTCTGGTTCCGCGACAGGGCACTTCCCCTGGAGTTCACGCACCGTCATGGACGCGGTGCGGTAATCCTAAATCGCGTGGCCTGATAATGGCGCACGACATCTTCGCCCAGGATCGGCGCGGCTGGATCACTCTCCCTGGCGACCTTATGGGCCCAATCAATCGGCAGCAGATGCCACAGGATGCGCTCGCTTTCGCCGCCCGCAATCCCTCGCAGCCGGGTCGAATTCACGACCGC
>JAEURK010000338.1 GCA_016789175.1 Anaerolineales bacterium | reverse complement strand
ACGCTCGAGGGCCAGCCGATCTACGCCGTCAAGGAGGTGTCGCTGGCCGTCAAGCCCGGCGAGTTCATCGCCCTGGTCGGCCCGAGCGGCTCCGGCAAGACCACGCTTCTGGCGATCCTGGCGGCTTTGCTGGCGCCCTCGGCGGGCGAGGTGATGATCGCCGGTCGTGACCTGGCCAAGCTGTCGGAAAATCAGCGGGTCGCGTTCCGGCGCGAGCAGATCGGCTTCACGTTCCAGGCCAACAACCTGGTGCCTTATCTGAACGCGCAAGAAAACGTGGAGTTGATGCTGCGGCTCAATGGCAAGCTCGACAAGGCCGGCCGCGAGCGCGCGAAGGACATCCTGAACCGCCTCGGCCTGGGCAATCGCATGCACAACCTGCCCGGCCAGATGTCGGGCGGCCAGCAGCAGCGCGTGGCGATCGCCCGCGCCCTCATCCACAATCCGGCCGTGGTGCTGGCCGACGAGCCGACTGCCAGCCTGGATACCGAGCGCGCGTATCAAGTCGTCGAGACCTTTGCGGGCCTGATCCACGAGCAAGGCCGCGCCGGGATCATGGTCACGCACGACCTGCGCATGGTGAACTTCACCGATCGCGTGGTCATGATGCGCGACGGCATCATCGCGGCCATGTACGAGACGCGGGCCGAGATCGAGGCCCTGGCCACCCGCGGCCATGCCGACGAGCACTCGGCCCCGGCGCCCAAGTCCCAGCCCGCCGGTGTGTTCAATCTGGCGCCCGCAGCGGCATAGAACATCGAAAAACCGGCCAGGCCCTGGGGTGATGCCCCGGCGCCTGGCCGGTTTTGTGTTTAACCCGGAATCGGGTATCGTCAGAGACGCTTCGGCCAACAACACCACGCCGCGGCAGAGACGCCCACATGCTCGATCGTTTGATCCTGGCGCTCAGTTTTCTGACGCGCATCCCCACCCCGGCCCTGGTGCGCACGCCCGGCGCCGGTGACCTAGGCCGCTCGGCCGCCTGGTTTCCGTTGGTCGGCCTGATCCTGGGCGGTTTTTTAGCCGGCGCGCTCTATGGGCTGCGCCAGATCTTCGACCCCTGGTTGGCCGCGACGGTGACTGTGGCGTTGTGGGCCGTGCTCACCGGCGGCCTGCACCTCGACGGCCTGGCCGATTGCGGCGACGCGCTGCTGCCTGCCCTGCCGCGTGAACGCCGACTGCAGATCCTGACCGACCCGCGCCTCGGCACCTTCGGCGTGCTCACGCTGGTGCTGCTCGTCCTGCTCAAGATCGCGGCGGTCGCGGCACTGCCAGCCACCGGGTTGGTGCCGCTGGCCATCGCACCCGTGATCGGACGGTGGTTGGCCGTGGTCGCCGGCAAGCTGCCGCTGGCCAAGAACGCGGGCCTGGGCGAGGACTTCGCAGCCGGGTTGACACCGGGCGTGATCGCAGCCGCCGCGCTCCTGCCGGTCGGCTTGCTGGCCCTCGGCATCCTGGGCGACCTGACGGTATTGGCCGCCCTGCTTCTGGCGCATCTGGTCGCGCTGGCGGGGGCCGCACTCTCGCGCGACCGGTTGGGCGGTATGGGTGGTGACATGCTCGGCGCCATCATCGAAGTCTCAGAACTGTCGGTGCTGCTGGTCTTCGCCGCTCAGGCGCCCGGATAACCGCCATGCGCATCGGGACCACGTCCTACATCATCCCCGGCGACCTGGTCGCCAACGCCCGCCATTTAGCCGGCCGCGCGGACCACATGCAGCTGGTGCTGTTTGACGTCCCCGGCGGTCCATGCAACTTCCCGTCGCCAACCGAGGTGCGGGCATTGCGCGTGATCGGCGACACCGATGGCCTGGGCTATATCGTTCATCTTCCGCTGGATCTGCACGGCGGGCCCGCCGATGATCGGCTCAACCACGCGTCACTGATCAAAGCCCGGGCCGTCATCGACTCCACGCGCGACCTTGCGCCGGTGGCCTACATCGCCCACCTCGACGGCCGCGAGCTGCTGACCGGCCCGTACGATGCCGCCGCCCACGCGCGCTGGTGCGAACAGACCGGCGAGGCGGTGGAGGAGGTCAGCGCGTGGATCGGCGATCCGGCCCTGCTGGCGATCGAGAACCTCGAAGGGTATCGGCTCGATATCGCCGACCCGATCCTCGCAGCGTTGCCGGTTTCGCGCTGTCTTGATATCGGGCATCTGTGGGTCGATCGGCACGATCCGTTGCCGGTGCTCGCCGCGGCTTTGCCGCGCACCCGCGTGATTCATCTCCACGGATTAGCGACACGTGATCACAGCTCGCTGGCGCATACCCCGCCCGCGCAATTGGACCCGGTCCTGTCGGCACTGATCGCCTCTGATTTCGACGGCTGGCTGACGCTCGAGGTCTTCGAAGCAGACTATGAGACTTCCTTGGCGGCCGTACAGGCCAGCCTGGAACGGATTCAGTCGGTGGGCGCTAGCCCGCACACACCCGCCGCGCCACCTGGCCTTACGTCACTGCACTGACACCTGACGTTCTTTTCTATGCTCACCTTCATCCTTGGCGGCGCCCGCAGCGGCAAGAGCAGTTATGCCGAACGACTGGCGACCGAACATGGCGGCCCGGTGCTGTATGTGGCCACCGCGCGGGCGTGGGACGACGACATGGCCGCGCGCATCAGGCGGCACCAGGCCGATCGCCCGGCGCACTGGCAGACGCTTGAGGCGCCGCTCGACGTCGGCGCGGCCGTGACTGACTGGCTGGCAGCGGCGCCGGAGCGGCCGGCCGTGGTGCTGCTCGATTGCATCACGCTGCTGGCCAATAACGTCGTCGCTCCGCTGCCCGAAGATTTGCGGCCCGAGGTCGCCGAAGCCGCGCTGGCGCCCGAGATCGCGGCCTTGATCGAGGCCGTTCGGACGTCGGGGCTGGATTGGATCATCGTTTCGAACGAGGTCGGGCTTGGCATCGTTCCGCCGTATGCCCTTGGCCGCGCTTACCGCGACGCCCTCGGCCGGGCCAATCAACGCCTGGCGGCCGTCGCCGATCGCGCGCTGTTCATGGTGGCCGGCCTGCCGTTGGCGCTCAAGTAGGGTAGGCGCTTGTCGCCACGCCAGTATTCGATAGGACCACAGAGTCGGCGACAAGCGACTGAGCCCGCCCCTGTCATTCAGTGCGCCGGGCCTTGCCCGAATGGGCATCTCCTGTCTTTAGCGCGCAGGATCCCCTTCGGGCTCGCCTGCCGCTCCGCCATCGCCTTCACGGCCGAGGCGTCTGAACGGAGATCCTGCGCGCCCTCGCCGCGCCCGGCCCATAAGGCGCCTCGGGCGCTACTGAGAAACAAAACGTGCTCGACTCTGCGGTCGATGCAGTGCCGGCCCTGAGTAGGCCTTGCCTGTCCGGCGCTCGCCACGACCCACAGGGCGGCGACAAGCGCCGCCCTTGCGAGCGCGCCACCGGGTCTCAGCGAA
>JAEURK010000336.1 GCA_016789175.1 Anaerolineales bacterium | reverse complement strand
GTACATCTCGCGCCACTGGGCGTTATCTTCGAATACGATGACGATCTGGTTATCCATAGTGCTTACGCTAACCTTCTGCGGGACTTCCGCAATAGAGAGTGTCGTTATTCTGCGTCAGCCTTGGCCGGCGGCAGGCGAACCACAAAGGTGCAGCCGACTGCCTGCTGGCGGCTGTTTGGCGAAGGTTCGGCCAGCACGATGCTGCCGCCAAACCGTTGAACCCACGACTTGACCCACCACAAACCGAAGCCGAGCTTTCGGCCGGCCCCGCGTGTCGAGAAGGTGGCGTCGAAGATCCGATCACGCACCTCGGCGGGCACGCCCGGCCCGGTGTCGGAGATCACAAGCTCCACCCAGCGCGTGGTCGGGTCGAGAATGTCACTCACGACCTGGCCGCGGGTCACGATCCGGCCGGGGGTCTCGCCCAGGGCCTCGATCGCGTTTTCGATCAGGTTGACCAGCACCAGTCGCAGTTGCTCTTCGCCTGCCAAGACCAGCGGGAGCCGGCCAAGCCCGACACTCGCGATCTGGATGTGGTCGGGGCGCTCGATGCGCTGCACCGCCGTCGTGTAGGCGACCTTGACGCTGATCGGCCCGATCTGGAAGGGTCGCAGATAGGCAACGCTTTCACGCGCGGTGGTCATGGCCTGGCGCGCGCTGCTGGCGATGTCGGCCAGCTTCTTGGCCGCCACCGGATCGCTGAGCAGGTCGGGCCGCTTCTCGGTCAGGCTCTGGGTCAGGGCCGGGATCACGCCGACCATGTTGTTGACCCGATGGATCAGGTTGGCGGCAACATCGCCGAGTACCGCAAAGGTCTCGGCCACGGCCTGCCGTTCCTGCGCCAGCTTGACCTGGGCCAAGGCCTCGGCCTGCTGGAACGCGACCGCGGCATGGTTGGCCAACGCCGTCAACAGGCGCATCTCCCAGTCGTTGAAATTACGCGGTGTCTGACTGTAAACACCGAACGCCCCGCGCGGCACACCATCGCGGCCGATCAGTGGCATCACGACTGCCGCAACCCAGCGCAACTGCACGGAGAGTTTCCGCCGCGTGACCAACGGCTCATTGGCCATGTCGGCCGTGTATACGGGCTTGCGGGTCTGCAGGGCCTCGCCGAGCAGGCTGCCGCGGATCGGCACCCGATACTGCGCGAACGAATCGAAATTGGCAGAACGCAGCACCAGCATGTCGGCCTGGGCCCGATCAACCTCCCAGACCGCCGCATGGGCCACATTGAGCAGATCACAGGCGCGTTCGATCAACAGATCAAGCAGTTGACTGGGTGAGCGCCGCGCCAGTTCGTCCGTGATCTCCACGATGGCGAGCAGCAGTTGCGCTTCCTGAATCGCGATGCTGGCCTGAGACGCAAACGCCTCCAGCGCGCTCTGGTCGTCGGTGCTGAACGCGTGCGGGCGCGG
This sequence comes from Anaerolineales bacterium, assembly GCA_016789175.1. GTDB lineage: Bacteria > Chloroflexota > Anaerolineae > Anaerolineales > UBA6663 > UBA6663. The sequence goes on along the minus strand of JAEURK010000336.1, from coordinate 50,823 downwards.
GCTTTCAACGTTAAGCACGCCCAGCATGGACTTGCCCGGGCCAAAGATCGGCACTGCCAGTTCGGAGCGCATCACGCGGTCGGGCAGTAGCGGCCGATAGATGTCGCGCCACGGCTCGACCGAGAGGTCGCCGATGCGGGCCGTATGCCGGTGGAAGGCGACCCAACCCATCACGCTATCGGATTCGTTGGCCAGCAAGGGCTGATCACCGTCGGTGCTGGCCGGCGGGCTGACCGTCACCAGGCGCAGCGTGTTGGTCTTTCGCTCCATCAACCGGAACGAGCCAAACTCTGCCCCGATCAGGGCCAGAGCGCTATCCAGGATCTGGGCCAGGGTGTCGTCCAGGTTGCGCCGCGAGCTGATTAGCGCCGCAGCCGCTTGCAGCCGTTCGAGCTCCGCCACCTTGCGCTCGAGCGCGCGGTTGACGCCCTCGAACTGCCGGGTGTTGTAGATCGCGACAGCCGCCAGGGCCACGAGGGTATCGAGCAGCCGCAACTCGTCTTCGGTGAAGCGGCGTTCGTCGCGCAGGTCAAGGTAGAGCGCGCCGACGGCCTGTTCACCCACCAGAAGCGGGTAGCAGGCAGCGGTGCGGATGCCGGCCGCCAGTTTGAGCGGATGAAACGGTCGGCCGCTCTCATACGACAGGACCCGCTCGCGCGACCGAATGGCCGCCATTCCGACCCCGTTGGGTCGCGGGTAGTCGTCGCCGGAGGCCGCGCCCCCGCGGCTCGATTCCCGACTGGGCGATTGCGCCTCGCCCACCGAGACCCGCGAGCGCCGATCGAAGGCGTTGCGCTCTGAATCGAAGAGGTAAATAACAGCCGAAGCACCGGGCCCGATGAGCTGCACGGCGGTCTCGGCGATCAGCTGGAGGGCCTCGGGCAGCGAGGTCTGCGCCCCGAGTCGGTTGAAGCGCGACCCGGCCTGACGAATCAGGTCAAGCGCCGCGCGCCAGTCATGAGCGGCCTGTTCGTTCTCGTGGGTTACAGGCTGTTGTGTCATGCTGACCCGCCGTTCCGCACTGCCCCCGGCCAGGGCTCGGGCGGCGTCTCGTCGAGCTCGCGGTTGGCAGTCTCTCGTTTATACACCCGGAAGCCGCGGGCCTGGTAGTTGGCCAACGCAGTCGGACCGTCGAGCGTACAGGTGTGCACCCACACGCGTCGGGGACTCAACGCCCAGGCGCGCTGGACGGCGGCCGTCAACAACTGCCCGCCCAGGCCGCGCCCGATGTAGGAAGCCAGGAGTCCAAAGTACGTCACCTGCACCTCAGGCCCGGGTTCGCACTCCAGTTCGAAGTAACCACACGGCGTTCCGTTAACGTAGCCGACCCAGGTTTCGACCTCTGGACGGGCGACATGGGCCTGCCATTCGGCCAACGCCCAGGGCAGGCGGTCGATCCAATACCACTTCGAGCCGATCGCCGTATACAAAAAGCGCGCGAACTCCGGGGCGGGTTCAGCGACTCGAACCACGTTGAAATCGATTACTCGGCGCTGAGACGGGCGCAAATCGGCCGGGCTCAACATCTCGAGATAGGTGACAGTGACTTCGCGCGTCCTGATCATGACAAAATAAAGCCCTGACCACGTTGGTGATCAGGGCTTCGTGGCCCAATATGGGTATGCTGTTCAACCAATAAAGGATGTTACACGAACGGGTGAGGACTGTCAACCCGGAGGTGATCACCTTAAAATCGTTCAGCCTGCACAATCTCGACTCCGAAAGTCCACATTACCCACTCAGGGCTGCAAGTCAATGACACCGATCTGGACGGTCTGCTCGGGCGAGGGCGTGCCGTCGGGAGCTGTCACGGGTGCCCGGGCTCCCGTGACGGGGTCGTACAAACCAAAGAGGATCGCATACGAACCGGGCGGCGCGGTCGGTGAAAGGGTGACAGTCAGTTGATCCTGGATCATCTCGCCGGGTTGCCACGAGGTGGTCGGGTTGAGTCCACCGACTGGCGGGCCATCAGCCTGACCAATCAGCCCGGCGGCGGGGTCATAGACGTGAACGAACTGCGTGAGATCCGCCGGTGTTCCGGCCCGAGCGCGGTAGGTCAGCCGAATCACGATGGATGACCCAGCACGGATCGGCGTGGTCGGGGGCGCCACGTCTGCCGAGATCAGATCGGCGAAATCGCCCAGAGCCGCGATCGCGGGGGCACGACTTGGCGCCTCTCCGCTCAATACCTTGATCCGCAGCATGACCACGGAGTCGCCGCGCAGCGGCAGTTGCGTGTCCGCCGGTGTCCACATTGCCAGTTCATTGCGCGTGACGTCCGTGATGACGTAGGCGCCGACGATCATCTCATACACGCCGCCGCGTGGATCGCGGCTGATCCACATCTCATGGATATCGTGCTGCCACAATCCGATGTTCCAGAGGTTGGCCGGGGCAAAGTGGGTGCCCATGGTCTGGTCGCTTTTGGCAGTGGAAAGCGATCCGTTCACGAGATGCGCGAAACTTTTGACGCGTTCAAACAGTCCGCGAACCGGGCGCCACGCCAGATCCAGCCGAAGCGCGTCGCCGGCCCGGGCCACGATCCATTCGCCTGCGGCTGCTTCGACACGCCGGCCGTTGATCTCCAGCCCGATCGGCCCCAGATCGATGGCGTTGTTCAGCAACGCGACAGGCTCGAGCGCCTCAGGCACCGGTGCGGAGGACGCGGCCAGGTGGATGGTGGCGACCCGTTGGGCTTCGACCAGCACTTCTGTTGGCTCCGCAATCGCAGAGAGGCTCAGGACGACCTGGTAATCGCCCTCCGCCAGCCCGCCCGGCAATTGGACCTGATAGCGATCGTCTACCAGCGTGCCGGCGGGCCAGTCCGTTGTCTGTCGGCTGCCATACACCGGAGTCGCCTGAATGGTCGCCACCGGCACTCCCTCAGGAGTTTGCAACGCCCAGGTCATGAGTAGATCCGGCAACGGGGACGTGACGAACCAGTACGGGTGCAAGATCACGGTGTCATCCCGCGCGCGCTCCGCGCCGAACCCGGCCAGCCGAAGTGCGCCAGGCATCACATCCGCCACCGGTGGTGGACCCAGTTGGAGTTGTCTGCGAGGCAATGAGGTCACGAGGGTGCCAAGCAGCCCGATCGCCAGCAGGACCGCTGCCGTGGAGGTGACGGCGCGGTCTCGGCGCCCATATCCAAAGCCCCAGGCGATCAATAGGATCAGCGCCGCCAGGCTCGTCCAGTCGGCCCAGCGCCGGGAGGCCGTGGCCGCCCAGGTGACGTCCAACGCGTAATCGCCGGCCGGCACATCGACTGTCAGCAGACCCAGCGTGGTCGACGCCCGCACGGGCAGCTCCTGCCCTTGTTCGGTCGTGGCGGTCCAACCCGGAAAATAGAAGTCGGTGAGTAACAGGGTCGAAGGCTCGGTAGCTTCCACGTGCAGACGTGTCGACCACAGGCCGGCGCTTTCGACGACGACCCGGTCGGGCACGCGCGTGGCCGGGACCGTCGCACGATCGAGGGCCAGGTCGACCACCCAACGCGGCATGAACTCGCGGGCAGAGCCTGTGCCCCAGGCGCCCGTGTTGACCTCAAAGGTGTTGACGCTGCTTACCAGCAATCGCTCTGCCAGCGGCGGCGCCAAGGGGGCGGCTGTGACTCGCGGGGCCTGGCAGACCATGACCGCGCCGATGATCAACGCGCCAACGGCGGTGGCCTGACCGGGCCGATGGGCCACCAAAACCACCAGACCCGTGGCCAGGAACGCGAATGCCAGCGACGTCACCACCAACACCCGCCACGGGAATTGGATGACCTGCAGGACCTCGGTCTGGGTCCACACGCCCTGGAGCCATTGACCGGCGAAGAGCGCATAGATGATCGCTATGACGATCCAGAAGCCCCACTCCACGCGTCGCCGAACCAGCGCCAGACCGCCCGCGACCGCCAACCCCAGCTGTAGGAGGCCCATTTTGAAGGGGATGTCGGTCAGGTTGTAGCGGAAGGCCAGGTTGAGATCGATGAAGTTCGTCCAGGTCCAGATGTTCTCCGGGATGAGCAAGCTGGCGGAGAGCCCATAGGCATAGCTGGACAGCAGGCCGCGCTCAGTCAGCAACGGAACCCAGAAGAAGGCGCTCACAGCGACCGCAGCCAGCCCGGCCGTTGACAACCAGAGCGCCCGCGCCGGTTGACGCCCCTGGCGCCACCAGATCACGCCGACATAGGCGACCAGCACCGGCGGGAACAGGATGAGGGTGATATTGTGCGCGATCGCGAGGCCGCCCAGCAGCAAGGTGGCGGGCACAAAGTATCGAGCCGGTCGTGGTGCGCAGGCCAGGTTGTGATAAGCCCACAAGATCCAGGGGAGGAGCGCCTGCGCGGCCACCTCGCCGATAGCGCTTCTCAGGTAGGCGTTCTGAAGCAGATAGGGCGTATAGCCGTAAGCGACGGCGCCGACCAATCCGGCCCAGCGAGCGGCCTCATCCGATAGCCCGTCGGCCACGACTGCGCGCACGAAGGCGCGCATGCCTAACGCAGCACCGATCAGCATCAAACCGAAGGCGATCGCGACGCTTTGAAACGCGTCAAAGCCCAGCAGCCTGGGGATCTCGGCCAGATAATAGCTGGCCGGGCCATAGAAGTTGAAGACGGGGTAGCCGAAGCCTCCAACCAGGTCCGGGGCCCAGCGCGGCAGCAACTCGCCCTGGCGCACATAGGTATCCAGGGCCAGCAGCCGCATCACATGCAAGGCGCCATCGGCCGACACCGACAGACCGTGTTCGATCAACGGCCAAAGCATCGGCACCAATGCCAGCGCCAGGATAACGGTGTCCCAATGGGATTGCATCACGCCGGGTCGGCGTGCTGTTGCTGTTGCGGGTGATCGTCGGCGTGAGGTCATGGTGTAGTGACAAGGACCGGCGTGGGGAGCACAATACGATTGTCAGCCTGCAGGCTCCCCGCCTCATCGAGCCAGGCCAATCGCTCGCCCGTCGCCGAATTGTACAGGCCGATGGCGACCCGATACTCCCCCGTCGCCAAATCGGCGGGCAGGTTCAGGGCATGCGGATCGCGGATGCGCTCCAGCGGCTGCCAGAGTGACGTGGGGGCTCGACCACCCATCGGCTGAGAGTCGGCTTGCGCCACGAGTTCGCCCTGGGCGTTGAGTAGGTGCACGAAGACCGTGTAGTCAATGGCGGGTGTCTGCCCGGTGCGCCACATGAGCATCAGATCCAGGAAGTCACCCGGATACAGAGGCGTGTTGGGCAGGCCTGCGCCTTCGAGCCGGATTTGGGTCACATCGCTTGATACATACGTCAGCGCTTCAGCCGGCTGTGGAGCGGCTGCTGGCTCGCCCACCAGGGTGACCCCGACTCGGACATGGTCCCCGGTCGAACCGTCGGGCAGGGTTACCGGGAGACGGACGAGGGTGGTGGGCTCATAGAGCCCGGTTATCACAATGAGCTTACCGGGTGTGGCCTCGGGTGGCACAACAAACGTATAGGACTCGACGACAACTTCGTCGGGGCGCCAGAGTGTGATCCGGGAGACGCCCTCCAGAGGTTGTCGGTCGAATTGCCCAAGCACTCCGAAATCGGGCACCGATTGGAGTTGAGCGAACACGACGTGATCGCGGTTTGAGAACGCCAGGCTCTTCCAGAAGAGGCGAACGGTGACCGTGCCACCGGATACCGCTTGGACAGCCGGGGCCTCGTAGCCCCACAGCAGCACATCATCGCCGACGGGGATGTCGACCACGGTGGGGGGGGTGACATCTCGATAGAGTCTGCTGTCTGTCGTGATCGTCTCGAAGAAGGGTCCGTCGGCGGCCCCTGCCTCCGTCGATAGGGAGACCCCGGCATCGACCGGCGCCGTCCGCCAGGTGCCATCGGATTGCAGCCAAAGGGCCACCCACCCGAGATCCGATTGGCCGGAGGTCAGCGCCGGGGCCAGCCGGATTCGGCTGAGCGAACGGGCCGCATCGCGGTCGGCCCAGAGCCCGGGTGTCGGACGCAGGCCGGCTTCCAGGGCCAGTCGAAAGGCCGGGTGATGGAAGAGCCGAGACGAGACGATCACGTCGCCTTCGCCGGCCAATCGGAGGGTCTCTTCGGCAGCGCGGCTGACGGGGGTCTCGAATCCGAGGCCGGAGTTCAGCGCCGGATCGGTCGCCCAGCGACCAAAGTAGTCAACACTGGTCCAGACGCCGCTGACTGTCAGACCAAGCAGGACCATTGCCAAGCCTACCCGGAACGGGGCGAAGCGCGCGACGCGGTTGAGACGAAGTGCCAGTCGCCATAGTCCAATGGCCGATACGACCATGACCGGCGGCATCGCGCCGACGCTGCGCAGGAAGTGCGGCGCCTCGGTCGAGATCAAGGTGGGCGCCAACATCGCTCCCAGCCAGAGCAACAGCCAACGGTGTATCGGTCGGCGCCATTCAAAAGCGCACACGGCCAGGCCGATCCAAAAGCCCACGGCCCAAAGTGCATCGAGCGCAGGTCGACCCGGGAAATTATGGCGGGGGTTGAGATCCCCGTGATCGACAAACATCCGGGCCACCAGGACCGCATTGTCGAGCATGGCGCGCCAGCCGGGAACGCCCTCCCTCCCGTTGAGGATGCTGACGTCGCCGGCACGCTGGGCGAAGAGCGCGGGGTTCTCGACAAAGAACAAGGCCAGCGGCCCGAACACAACCAGGGCTGTGGCAGCGATGATCAATAAATCTCGCAAACGGGCCCCGATGGCCCGGTGGCCGTCGCCCTTGCGCGACAGCGTCAGTACGATTTCGAGGACGACGAAGAGGGCCCAGACCACCGGCAGCACGCGCGCTGTCAGATAGGTGTACAGACTCAGACCCATCGCGATGCCGGCCACGAGCGCTCGACGAGGCGAAGGCGCGATCCAGCTTCGCCACAGGAGCCAGACCGTGAGGCCGCTGGCCGGCACCGCCAAAAACGCCCGAAAACCGTCGCGCGACAGCAACACCGGCCACAGTTGCGTGGCGAGGGCCGCGGCCGCCAGCCAGGCAACCCAGGCCCGATCAATGTCATCGGACAAGAGGGTCCGAGTCAACCGATAAGTTGCGGCCACAGCGATGACACCGGCGAAGGCCGACACGAGGTGTTGCGACCAGAGGCTTACGCCCAGTGCGGAATAACTTGCGGCCAGGAGATAGATGAAGAGCGGTTCTCGGCCATTGTTGGCGCCGTAGAACACCCGCCATTGGCCGTCCTGCAGGCTGCGGAGCGCATCTAGCCCGTAATACCCTTCGTCGAAGTACAGAGCCGGCGGCAATGTGTCGAGTTGATAGGTCCGGAGCCCAAAGGCCACGACCAGGATCAGGACTGCCAGTGGCCAATAACAAGTTGGCCGAACGCGGGCAGTCTGGGTTGCGCGAGGAGGCATGAAGACAGGCACTCGAGGTAGTCCGTGTTCCGCCCGGATCTGGACTACGGAGCACCCCCTGATAATGTTATTGTGCTGGTTAGGCCTATGCATTATAGACGCCGTGATCGGCCGCGCCGTCCGTTGGTGGCCATGAGCACAGGGCTAACGCATCTAACGTGAAACGGCGCGATTTACGCCACGAATTTCACGAATTGAAACGAATTGGCACGAACGATCCCCTTTCGTGAGAATTCGTATCAATTCGTGGCCAAGAACCCGGTCCTCGCGAATAAGACGCGATAGCCCTGGCCATGAGCACAGGCATTCGCGTCTTGACCTCGTGGGCCAGTCTTCTCCCACAGGGCAATCAGTTACACGGATTTACCGAATCGAAGGGAGTTTGCGCGATTTGAGATGGTTCGTGCTGAGCTGGTCAACGACGTGGCAAAACCCCCGGTTGTTCACCGGAGCTGCAATGGCCTTTACCTTGAGCGAGAACGCGTCACAGCGAAACCAGACGCACGGCCACGACCTGGGGCAGGGCCCGGAGTTGCTCGAGAACCTCGTCTGCGGGCACGCTGTCGAGGTTGAGCACCGAGAGCGCGATCCCGCCCGGGGTGTCGCGGCCCAGGCGCCATTCGGCGATGTTGATGTCGTGGCGCGCGAGGAGCGAGCCGACCCCGCCCATCAAGCCCGGCACGTCTCGGCTTTGCATGATCAAGGCCGGACCGAACGGGCGGGCATCCATGCGGATGTGGTCGATCTGCACCAATCGGATATCGCTACCGCCGAAGATCGTGCCGGCCAGAAGACGCTCTCGGTCGTCGCCCTCGTCGTCCCATTGCGCGCGCACGGAGATCAGGTTTGGGTAGTCGACCAGCTCGAAGCCGCGGGTCTGGGTGATTTGGATCCCGCGCTCCGCTGCCAGAGCCGGCGCGTTGACGTAGTTGATCGTATCGTCGGTCAGGTGACGCATCACGCCGGTCAAGACTGCGACGGCGATCGGGCGCACCATGTCCTGCAACCCTGAGCCCCGGACTTCAAGTTCGAGACGGCGCGGGGGTAGGTCGCCAAGCTGCGCCAACAACGAACCGAGCTTCTCCGCCAGAGTCAGATAAGGGCCGATCAAACGGAAGTCAGGCCCGACAGCGAAGGGCAGATTGAGCACGTTGCGGTAGTTGTGGCCGCGCAGGGCGTCCAGTACCTGCTCGGCGATTTGCCGGGCGACAACGCCTTGCGCCTCCTGGGTCGATGTGCCCAGGCGAGGCGAGAGGACGACGTTCGGGAGCGTCAGCAGCGGCGATCCGATCGGCGGCTCCTGAGCAAACACGTCCAACGCTGCACCCGCCAGGCGCCCGCTCTGTAAGGCCGCGACCAGGGCCGGCTCGTCGACCAGCGCGCCCTGGGCCGTGTTGATCAGCCGCGCACCCGCCTTGCAGCGGGCCAGCTCGCCCGTGCCGATCAGGCCCGGCCGGGCGCCGGTGAGCGAGGCGTGCAGGCTGATGATGTCGGCGCGGGGAAGCAACTCATCGAGCGGCATCAGAGTCACGCCGGCTTTGCGGGCGATGTCTTCGTCGATATAGGGGTCGCACACGACCACACGCAATCCGAATGCGTGCGCACGGGCGGCCACGAGTTGCCCGACGCGGCCGAAACCGATCAGGCCCAGGGTCTTGCCGCTCAGTTCGATCCCGAGATAGCGGCCGCGATCCCAGTTGCCCACGCGCACCGAGCGGTCGGCTGTCGGGACATGCCGGCATAGCCCAAGCAGCAAGGCCCAGGTGTGTTCGGCGGTCGCGATCGCCACGGCCTCAGGGGTGTTCATCACCATGACCCCCCGGGCTGTGGCAGCCGGGATATCGATGTTGTCGACCGCCTGGCCGGCGCGACCGATCAGCTTGAGACGGGTCGCGCGATCGATCAGGGCGCGGTCGACCGCAGTGCCTGAGCGCACGATCAGGGCGTCGTAGTCCCCGATCGCGGCCCGCAACGGCTCGCCGTGCAGGTCGCTGACCACCAGGCTGACGTCCGGCGCGTCACGCAGGATCGCGATGCCGGCTTCAGGCAACGGATCGGTAATCAGGATACGGTAGGTTTGGGGTTCGGAGAGCGAGGAGCCAAGCGCCATCATGGGCGCGATTGTACAGTATAGATACCGGGAATGCCCCGTTATCGGCGCTTTTCGCGCCGACAGCGGCGAACGCCCGATCTCTGCTATGCCGCCGCGAGACCCATCCGCCGCAACGCTGCGGCGCGCAGTTCGGCGTGTTGGAAGACTACTCTGGCCGGGTCCGCCACTGCTGCGACGCCGCGCGCAAATAGTTCGGAATACCCGGTCGGTCCCTCCGGCCGCGCCAGGGCCAACGGCAGGATCGGCGCCAGTGTTGCTGCCCGGACAAACACCCGCGCGCCGGCCGCAACTTTTGGCCGCGCGACCACGCCCCCGAACCCGACAAACAGGTCGACCGCCTCGCTGGCTTCGAGATCGCTTCCACCGTCGCCGATCAGCATTGCGCGCCCGGGCGCAGAGCCTCGCAGGCGCCGGATGATTTCGGCTTTACCGCGCCCGATGGTCAGCGGACCCCCGTCGTGCCCCAGGATCTGCTCGTTCAGGTTGCGCCCGGCCGGGTGCCGCCAGGTCTCCCACCAGTTTCCGGCCAGCTGGTTGTACTCAAGCTCGACGGCGTGGATCCGCTCTTCGGGCACGCCCAACCAGACGCCGAAGTCGCGCACGCCCTTGGCCAGGCCGCCGCTGACGATGAAGACCTGCCGGCCATCGGCCTGGAGCGCTCCAATTACGTCACGGGCGTCGGCGACGAGCGTGTCGCGATACAACTGAGCCAGGCGCTCGACGTTCTCGCGCGTGGCGTTGATCATCTCGAGCCGGCGCGTGTAGACCTGCTCGAGCGGCAGCTCCCCGTTCATGGCGCGGTCGGTCAACGCCGCGACCTCGGCTTCCTTGCCCGCCCAGCGGGCGAGCTCGTCGATGCCTTCGACGGTCGACAGCGTCGAGTCACAGTCGAAGATCACGGTCTCGAACGGAGACCAATCCTGGGCATACGGCATGGCTGACGCGCTTACTTGAGGCGCCCGGCCTTGCGCAGGATGTCTTCGGCCACCTGCCGCATTGAGATGCGCTCGTCGCGGGCCCGCTTCTGCAGGGTGTGATAGGCCTGATCCTCGCTCGACCCGGCCTGCATCAGGATGCCTTTCGCGCGGTCGACCAGCTTGCGCGTCTCGATCGTCTCTTCGAGTTCATCGATCCGGTTTTGAGCGGCCTGGCCCTCGCGGAACTTGGCGACCGCGATCGGGATAGCGGCCACCAGGTCGCGCTCGTCGACCGGTTTGATCAGATAGTTCTGGACCTTGAGCTCGGCCGCTTCGGCAATCAGATCCTGTTCGCTGTACGCGGTCAGGAAGATGATGGGCATCGGCTGGCGCTCGTTCAGCGCGCGCGCGACGTCGAGGCCGTCCACCTGCGGCATGCGGATGTCGAGCAGCGCCAGGTCCGGCCGTGACGTGCGGGCGATGTTGAGAGCTTCACGCCCGTCGGCCGCCAGCAGGACCTCATGGCCCATCTGCGCCAGCATGCCGCGCAAACCCAGGCGGATGATGGCTTCGTCGTCGGCAACCAGAATGCGTAGTTTGTCCAATGCAACACCTCGAGAAGTGGTCTGTTCAACCCGGGATTGTGGCACAGCCGGCCCGACCGGGACAATCCCCCAAATGGCGAAGCGGCCTCAGGCAAACGGGCGCCGGGCGCCTACTCGAGATCCAACTGCGCCGGGCGTGGGAGCTGGACGATCGCCTGGGTGCCGCCGCCGATGGGGGACTGGAAGCTCAAGGTGCCGTGCAAGTCATCGCGCACCAGGGCCGTGACGATCTCCAGCCCCAGGCTGTCGATCGGTTTGACCGGCATCCCCACGCCGTCATCGGTCACGTCGATTCGATAATCACCGCCCGCCTGGGCACAGTGGATCCGTACCCGGCCCTCCGTCCGGCCGCTGAAGGCATGCTCCATGGCGTTCTCCAGCAGCTCATTGATCACCAGGGCTAGCGACGTGGCCGCGCGCGAGGGCAGCAACACGTCTTCGCCGTCGACCTGCACCTGCACGCTCAGGTTGGGCTGCGATAGGTGCTGGCCGCGCAGCCGCACGATCCGGTCGGCGACTTCGCGCACGTTGACGAGCCGGTAGCCTTCCTGGGCCAGCACCTCGTGGACGGCCGCGATCGCCTGGACGCGGTTGACCGCGATCTGCAGGTGCCCTTTCGAATCGCCCGACTGTTGGGCCTGCAGGCGAAGCAGCATCGCCACTTGCTGCAGGTTATTTCGGACGCGGTGGTGCATCTCGCGCACGATGGAGGCGCTGGTGACGAGCTGCGCGTTCTCGATCGCTAACGCCGTCTGGTTGGCCAGGGTCGAGAGCAGACCGATCTCGGCCTCGGTGTACACATGGGTCTGCGTGGTAAAGGCATTGAGCACGCCGATCGCGCGGTCGCGCACGATCAGGGGCACGGCCAGCATGCTGACCAGGCCCTCGCGTTGGGCAGCTTCGCGAAACGGAAAACGCGGGTCTGTGCGGACGTCGAGCACCGTGTAAGGCTTGCGCTCGCTCAGCACCAGGCCGTTGATGCCTTCGTCCAGGCGCAGGGCCGGCTTGGGCTCGTAGCCCTCGATCCGGGTGGCCGCAGCCCGCACCACCAACCCCTCCTGCGCCTCGTCGACCAGGCGCAGCGTGCAGACCGCGGCGCCCATGACCTTGGCGGCCATCTCGACGACCACGTTGAGCATGTCATCGAGATACAGCGGCTGGTTGATGGTCTGACTGACGCGGGCGAGCGTCTTGAGCTCGGCCAGCTGGCGGTTGAGGTTATCGGTCAGGCTGGCCCGCTTGAGCACACCCGCCGCCAGATCGGCGATCAGGCTGAGCAGCCCGATCTCGGGCCCGGTGAAGGCGTGCGCCGCATAGGTCTGGACGTTCATGGCTCCGGTCACGCGCCCTTCAGAGACCAGGGGGACAGCCAGGAGCGAATGGAAGGCACGCTCACCGGTGTAGGGCACGAATTTGAAGCGCGGATCGGTCTGGGCATCCGCGACAGCCACCGGCTGATTGTTGGCGGCCGCCCAACCGGTCAGTCCCTCGCCGATCTGAAGTGAGCCGCGTCCGACCGCCTGGCGTGAGAGGCCGGTCGAGGCGCGCAGCCAGAGGGTTTCGTCATCCAGCAGATAGATCGAACACGAGTCGACCCCAAGGACCTGCGCGGTCTTGGCTGCAATCAGGTCAAGGGTCGTGCCGAGGTCGTGAGCGCCCGAGAGCGACCGCGCGATCTCGCGCAACCCCTCCCAGGCGTGGCCAGCGTCGAGAAAGATGGGTTCAGGCATGCAAGATGTACCCGGGTCCCGTTGTCGAGCATTGCACAAAGGGTGTACAATGACTTGACAGCTTGGACAAGATGCATTTTATGTGCGGGCGGCACAGCAATTGGCCGCCCGTTCCCAGAGCAGTGCGATGATACAACCACTTTCCGCCCCGGAGGCGGTCGAAGCCAAGACCAACATCGGCGACCTGCCGGATGTGCCAAAGTTCAGTATCAAAACCGTCTGCGGCGAAGTCGGCATCCGGCCCGTGACATTGCGAGCCTGGGAGCGCCGCTACCAGTTGCTTGTGCCGCATCGGACCCGCAGCAACTATCGCCTGTATTCCGAGCGTGATGTCGCGATCCTGCATTGGCTCAAGTCGCGCGTCGACAGCGGCCAATCGATCAGCACGGCGGCCGGCGAGTTGCTCGATCTGCGTCGGGCCGGGCTGTGGCCCGCCATCGTGGCAACGCCGCAGGCGCCGATCACGCGCCTGCCGGGTTCCGCTCCGGACGGCTACGCCACGCGTCTGTACGAGGTCCTGCTCCGGCACGACGAGCAGTCTGCGAACCTGATCATAAATGACGTGATCGGGCAGTACGATATCGTCGCCGTGTGCAACGACGTCATCACGCCCTGTCTGCACAAGATCGGCGACGCCTGGTCTGCCGGCCGGATCCGGATCGCGACCGAGCACTTCGCCAGCAGCTACTTGCGCGGTCGTTTGATGACGTATTACCAGCAGATGCCGCATGGCCGCCTCCACAGCCGGATCATCATCGGCTGCGCCCCGGGCGAGTTGCATGAGATCCCGGCCCTGATCCTTTCGATCTTTCTCCGCCGCGAAGGCTACCGGGTCGAGTACCTGGGTCAGGATGTCAACGTCGACGACCTGCTTGACTACACGCGCATCGAGCGCCCGGCGATGGTGATCCTGACCGCGAACTCGCTACAGTCGGCGCACGAGTTGCAGCGAGTCCATGTCGGCCTCAACGCGATGCGGCCCAAACCGAAGTTCGGTTTCGGCGGGCGGGCCTGCATTATCAGCCCTTCGCTGCGCGAATCGGTGCCCGGAGTCTATCTAGGCGACACCCTCTCGGCCGGGGTCACCCGCGTTCGGCAGCTCTTGGGCGCCTGAGCGCGCTGCGACACGCGCTCATTCAATCCTCATCTCGAATCTCGCGGAAAAGCGGGCCCCGCTGTCGGCTTGCTTTGTACAAGCCTTGTAGAGTCCCGGCGGTTTGCTACGATGCCGGAGATGCCTACTTTCACCTTTCACTTCGAGGTCGCCGCACCGCTGAGCGCGGTTGCTGCATTTCACCGTGACGCAAAAGCCTTGCCGCGCCTGACCCCGCCACCGATCTTTATCCAACTCCACCGGGCCGAAGCCCTGGCCGAGGGTTCGCGGGTCGACATGACCATGTGGTTCGGCCCGATCCCGGTGGCATGGACAGCCGTGCATGACCGGGTCGAACCGCTGACGGGCTTTCGCGATACGGCGGTTCGGAGCCCAATGCAGCGTTGGCAACATACGCATCGCTTCACAGCCCTCGCGGCCGACCGCACCGCAGTTCACGAGCACATCGCGTATGCCTATCACCCAGGCCCGCGCGGGTGGTTCAGCCGGTTGCTGTTCAATCCGCCGGGCCTGTGGTTGCTGTTTGCCTATCGGCGGTGGGCCACACGCCGCGCGCTGAACCGCCGACCCGCGCAGGGTGCGGCCTGACCATGCCCTCGGCGGTCGTGATCGGGGCCGGGATCGGCGGGTTGTCGGCGGCGGCGCTCCTGGCGCAGGCCGGCTGGGACGTGACAGTGCTCGAGGCCCACGTCTATCCCGGCGGGTGCGCCGGCACGTTCTTTCACCGCGATTACCGCTTTGACGCCGGCGCTACTCTGGTGGGGGGCTTCGACCCCGGTGGCCCGCACGAGCGCCTCGGGGCGCTGCTTGGCCTCAGCTGGCCGGTCGAGCGGGTCGACCCGGCCTGGGTGACACATCTGCCGGATCGCGCCATCACGCAATGGGCGAGCCGCCCAGCCTGGCACGACGAGCGGCGGGCCGCGTTCACGGGCGCCGAGGCCTTCTGGTTGGCGCAAGAGCGTCTGGCCGCGACGGCCTGGTCGCTCAGTGCGCGCGGGCTGCCGTGGCCGCCGGAGTCACTGGAGGACTGGATCCGCCTGGCGCGGGCGGTGCGCCCGGATGTGATCGCGGCTGCGCCTCAGGCCTTTCGAACCGTGCGCGACCTGGCCGGACCGGCCTGGCGCGACCCGGCCCTGCGTGCTTTCCTCGACTCGCAGCTCCTGATCTCGGCCCAGACGACGGCCGCTCACGCCAACGCACTCTATGGCAGCGCCGCGCTCGACCTGCCGCGCCGGGGCGTGAATCAGGTGCAGGGTGGTGTTGGGGGCCTGGCGGCGACGTTGGTGAACTGGTTGCGCAAACGCGGGGCGCAGGTGCTGACTCGCCAGCGGGTCGCGTCTATCCTGGTTCGCAACGGTCGGGCAATTGGCGTGCAGACGATCCGGGGCCTGACCGCCGAAGCCGATGTCGTCATCGGTAACCTCACGCCGTGGGCTCTGGCGCGTCTGCTGGGTGATGCCGCGCCGGCCGGCCTGATCCGCGAGACAGACCTCCGGGCGCCGACCTGGGGCGCGTTCATGGTGTATCTTGGCGTGGCCGAGACCGCCGTTGCCGGGACGCCCGGTCATCATCAGGTGGTTGTCGATCCGGGTCGACCACTCGGCGAAGGCAACTCGATCTTCATCTCGGTCTCCGGGCCGGGTGAGACCGGGCGCGCGCCGACCGGCGCGCGCGCCGTGACGCTCTCCACACACACCGCGATCGCGCCGTGGGTACGACTCAAGCGTGAGGACCCGGGCGAGTACCAACGCCAGAAGGATCGGTACAGCCAACGAATGATCCAGGGCGCGACGCGCGCTTTGCCCGAGCTGGCGCAGGCGATCCGCTTCCGGTTGACGGCCAGCCCGGCCACGTTCGAGCGGTTCACCGGGCGGCCCGGGGGCATGGTCGGCGGCTTCGCTCAGACCTCGCTCTGGTCCGCCCGCGGCCCGGGCACCGGTGTGCGCGGATTGTGGTTGGTCGGCGACTCGATCTTCCCGGGCCAATCCACGGCCAGTGTGACGTTGGGCGCATTGCGCGTCGCCGGCGCGATCCTGGCCGGCGCCGAAAAACGAACCGTGCCGTTGGTGCACGGCGCGGTTCGCTAGTGGCGAGATTGGTCAAGGCATCAGGCTGTCGTCTTCAGCCGCGCCTGTCGCACGATCTCGGCGATCTGATCGACGTGCCCGGCTTCGTGGACCAGCCCGAACAAGAAGCGGCTGATGGCATTGACGACTGGCCCGTTTTCCCAGATGGCGTACACGTTGGTCAGATCCGGCCTATCGGGCCAGATTTCGAGCGTGGCCAGCCGCATGCGCCGGCTCTCGTGCAACCGCTGGCGGCACTGAGCAATGGTCGTTACGCTCGTCCATTCGGTCTCAAAACGTGAGCGCCCGTGATTGGCCACGCCTCGCGCCAGTTCAGCAGCGGTGAAGGCCGCTTCCTCCGACGAGGCGGTGGCATGGACGATCACGTGCCCGAGGGTCCAGGCGAGGTCGGTCGCGCTCGGGTCAGTCGCATGTTCATCGTGAGCTGTGGGATCGACCGGCTGGAAGACGACGTCGCCATCCTCACAGTCGGCGATCAGACCAAGGACGCGGTCGATCATGTGGTTGGTCTCACGCCGCAGCACGTCGGGTGTGACGCCCTCGGCCAGTTGCTGAACCGTGATTTCTTTGCAGATGACGCGATTGTAGTCAAGCATAGGGGCTCCGATGGAAGGACGCAATCTCATCATTGTAACAAGGATCGCCCGCGCCTGACGTTTTGTCGCATGGGGTGTGCAAGCACGAGTTGTCAGAGGTATTTTTTTGCCGCGGATTTCGCCGATTGCGCGGATTTGAACAACGGGAGCCCTACTGGCAACGGTCCCGCTTCTTTCTGCGTCATCCGCGGCCAGAATCCGGGCCTAACAACGCGCCCGTGCACACTGCACCGGGGTAATCGAATCGGAAGTGGTCCGGCGCCCGTTTTGCCGCGCAGGTCATGACGTCAATCGAACAGGTGTGAAAGATCCCGTTCGCCTGAGGTCATTTCCATCGCAATCGAGATCCCGCGCTGCCCGCCGCGTGCGATGCCGGATACGCGCCTGCCGAGACGCTGTGCAAGCACTCTGTGCTTTCCGTTAACACACGATTCTTTCGAATGGTTTGAGGATTTTCTCACGTGACAAGGCTCCAATATCCGGCAAGCCCTGATAACATGGGTGTTCGGGCAGCTGGCGATCGGCGAAGGGGGAGGTGGGGTATGGCGGCGCAAAGACGAGCGATTCGCTTTCGAGAATGGTTGTTGCGCGGCATTGCGCTGATCTTCATCGTCGCCTTGCTTGGACTTTCTGCGGGTGTGATCTGGCTGTTGACCCCGCAGGTGCTCCTGCCGGAAGCCACGGCCGCCATGGTCTCCGACCAGACCGTGACGGTTGTGCCCTCTGAAGCCGAGATCAGCTTTACCCCGTCAGTCGATACCCGCAACACGGCCTTGATCGTCTACCCGGGCGCCAAGGTGCCCGTCGAGGGCTACGCACCACTCGCCCGTTCGATTGCTGAACACGGCTTTCGGGTCTTCCTGGTGCCTATGCCGGGAAACTTCGCGCTGCTGGCCGTCGAACGGGCGCTGGCCGTCCAAACCGCTCATGCAGATGTCGCCCATTGGGTCATCGCCGGCCACTCGTTGGGTGGGGTGGCCGCGGCGCAATTTGCGGCCCAACACCCCGACAGCATCCACGGCCTGGCGCTGTGGGCTAGTTTCCCAAACGACGATTTGTCGCAGCGTGACCTGCAGGTGCTATCAGTCTGGGGCGCGCTCGATTCGGCGCGCGACTCGATGGACTCGGCCCAAACCCGGGCCCGCCTGCCGGCTGACACGCGTTTCGTCGAGATCCCGGGCGGCAATCACGAGCAGTTTGGGTACTACACTGGCCAGGCCAACGACCCCGTGGCGGAGATCACCCGAGCCGACCAGCAGGCCCAGATCGTGGCTGCCACAGTGGAATTGCTCGAAGCGGTCGAGGCTGCCGCCGGCCGCCGCGATCTCGTGCGTGGCACCCGCCTATGGCTTCCATAGGTGGTAGTAGAAGTTGAGCAGCGGCACGAACTCGCCGGTCGCCTTGAGATCGCCGGCCGCCGACGGATGATCATCTCCCGTCGGATATTCCAGCACGTTTGCGTTGGCATCGTCGTCTCCGTCGGAGATGTGCTCGATCCTTCCATCTGCGAAACGGTGGTGGTTTCCGGACACCGCAGCCAGGTCGTTGGTGTTGGCGTCTCCCCCGTTAGTTGTCAGCACATTGTAGAAGTCGAAGACGGCCACGTTGTGCAGCGGATAACCGATCAGCCACTCATTCACCAACCACTCGTTTAACACGCGCGCGTTGGACGAATGGGTTGCGTCCTGGAGGGGTGGGGCGGTGACCACGATAAAGAGCTTATCGGGCCGCGTCTGGAAGTAGCTCAAGAGGTTGATGTAAATACCCCTGGCATTGGCCACTGTGTGGGCGGCTGAGCCGGCGCTCTGGCTACGAAGCGGGTTGTTCAGGATCGCCGGGGCCGGCGCGTCGGCATTGCCCCCAAGCGCCGAGTTCGGGAAGCACGACTTGAACAGGATGATCTCGTTCTGGCCCCCCGGGTTGACGTTCAGCCGCGAATAACTGCTGTTCTGCCCGGTCTCGCCATACAGCGCCTCCAGCACAGCCGTGTCGCGCCCGTCACCGAACCAGTCGTACCAGTGCCCGATGTCGGTTGTGTCGCCGATCGAGCCTGGGCCCCATCCGTAGTTGGTGTCACTTACCACGTAATTGTTGTCGCGCAGCGCGAGGCCAAGCCCGCCGTGCGTGTCGGAGAGCCACGCCTCGCCGGTCGAGTGGTGGATGAAGATCAGGCGCACCGGGCTGGTGGGCGGGGTGGGGTTCATTATGCCCGCCGCGGGTGTGGCCGTACGCGGGACTTCCGGCCGGGAGAGCTGGGTCTGTCTGGCCGGGCCTTGCCCCCCGCAAGCCGGGCTCAAGGTCACAACCATTAGCAGGCCGATCAGCGTTCGAGTGCGCCGCGCGGATCGTCGCATATCCGGGCCTCCTGCCAGCCCGCCAGCGGCGGGCTCGCTCTTGAGGCATGGTACTTCCGAAGCCGACCACGCCGACAAGAAGGCCGGCGAATCGTGACACCTGGCGGAATAGTCCCGTGACGTTCGGCGCAATAGGGCGAGGGTCGCACGTTCGGCGGTGGGTCTTCTTTCGAGGTTCAGGGCGCCGGTGATCGATCCATGCGCTCGTGGTCGAACCGCGTTCGGGCGGCCTGGTATGCGGCCAGGGTGCGCGCCCGCGCCTGGGCCCGATCGACGATCGGGGCGGGATAGGTCTCGCCCAGGATCACGCCATAGCCGCCCAGTTCGATCGGTGTCAGAGCCGCAGGGTCATGGATGTGCGCATCGGGCAAGGCCGCCAGCTCCGGCACGAATCGCCGGATGTAGTCTCCAGTTGGGTCGAACTTCCTGCTTTGCAGGATCGGGTTGAAGATCCGGAAGTACGGGGCGGCGTCGGTGCCCACCCCGGCCGTCCACTGCCAGCCTCCGTTGTTGGCGGCTGGATCGCCGTCGACCAACCGATCCATGAACCATTGCTCGCCCTGGCGCCAATCAATCAAGAGATCCTTTACCAGGAACGAGGCGACGATCATTCGGGCGCGGTTATGCATCCAACCGGTGGTATTCAATTGGCGCATGGCGGCGTCGACAACCGGCACACCGGTGCGACCGAGTTGCCAGGCCGCCAGGCCCTCCGGGTCATCGCGCCAGGCGATGCTGCGCAGGGCCGGGTTGAAGGCGGTCTGCAGCACATTCGGGAAATGAAACAGGATGCTCTGGTAGAACTCACGCCAGATCAGTTCGTTGAGCCAGGTGGCTGCGCCCTGAGAGGCCGTGGGCGTCGACGCGGTCGTCATCCGGCGCGTCGCCAGGGCTGCAGCCTCGGTGGCAGACACCAGGCCGAACCGCAGATAGGGCGATAGGGTCGACGTCCCGGCGGCCGCCAGGAGGTCGCGCCGTGCCCGATAGGCGTCGATCGCCGCGTCTGAACCGGTTGCAAAAAGGGTCAGCCGTCGTCGGGCTTCATTCTCAGTGGCCGGGAACCCGGCCGGCGCGGCCGCTTCGGGCAGCCGTGCGCTGACCACGGCCCGGTCTGGGCCGAGGATGTGGGTCGGCGGCGTCGCCACCGGAGCACCAGCGGGGCGTGGCAATGCCAACCAGGCTTTGCTGAAGGGTGTGAAGACCGTGTACGGGGAGCCGTCAGATTTCTTGACCGCTTCGGGGTGATGCACCGTCGGGCCGGCAACGAGTCGCAAGGTAAGTTGGGACTGGATCTCGCCGTCGCGGCGACGAGCATAGGGGCCGTAATCCTCGCCGGCGATGATCACGTCGGCGCCCGCTTCGGCCAACACATCGCGCAGGACCTCGATCGGCTTGCCAACGCGGATGGTCAGCCGGGATCCTCGCGCCTCGAGGTCTGCGTTCAGCGACGCCAGGGCGCTGAACAGGAAGTCTCGCCGGCGTTGGGCGGCCATGTGTTGACGACCCTGCAAAAGGGCCGGGTCCAGGATGAATAGGGGCACAACCCGGCCGTGGGTTAGGGAGGCAAGCAGTGCGGGATTGTCGTGGAGGCGCAGATCGCGCCGGATCCACCAGATCGCGGTTGGCATGCCCACACTCTAGCAGGCGTCCGACCCGGTGGCGATCACGGGTATAGGGTTTGTCGAAGGCGAGGCACACGCACCGGGCCGAGGCCGAAGGTTGACGGGCAGCCAACCCTCGGCCTCGAAATCTTACGTCTGTCAGGCCTGGCGAACGTCGTGGATCTCGGCCGTCACGGGCTTGAGGGCCGCCACCAAACTGTCGGGCGACACGTCTTGAACCTTGAACGTGACTTCCCAATGCGTTTGGGCGCCCGCTTCGATTTCGCGGGCTGCCAGACCGACGATGTTCCCGCCCGCGCCGAAGATCGCGTTCGTGATCGCGGCCAGCTCGCCCTTGCCGCCGGGGGTCGAGACCGTGACTCGCACGCCGGAACGGCGTCCACCCAGGAGTTCGAGCAGCGATTTGAACAGGTCGGTTTCGGTGATGATTCCCGCCAGGCTTTCGCCCTTCATCACCAGTAAACCGCCGATGCGCCCGTCGGCCATGATGCGTGCAGCTTCTTCGAGGGGCGTGTCATCGGGAACCGTGATGAGCTCGCGGCTCATCACCTCCGAGACCTTGAGCTTGCCGAGCAGCTCCGTGATCTCCCAGATCGCGAGGGTCGTGGCCGCCGACGGGCCGGCCTGCAACAGGTCTTTGTCGGAGACGATGCCGACCAGTTTCCCGTGGCTATCGACGACCGGGAAGCGCCGCACCTTCTTGTCACGCATCAAGCGTAGGGCTTCCGGGACCGACAGGTCCGGGGACACAGTGATCGGATTGACTGTCATCTTTTCTCGAACGAGCATGGGTTCCTCCGAGGAGCATCGCCAGGCCCAAACCGGCTCAGCGTATGATGGCGTACCGGGCGCTTGTCGGCGCCCGATCGATCGAAGTGTACTTCAAGATAGGCTTAGCGTTGCCCCGAAAACGCCGATGGTCAGGGCGATCGCACCTATTCCCGAAGATCGATTGTCTGGCCAGGAACTGAGACGCATTTCCGCATAGTGGGATCGTTCGTGCCGATTCGTTTCGGTTCGTAACGGTATCGACAGTGTCGAACAGCCCAGGTAGGCGGAAGGGTGCGCCAAAAAAGGGGTTCTCCGGGTGTCTGGGCTTCGCCCAATCCCCCCGAGAGCCCCGTATTTTGCGGCGTTTCCTGCTGGGCGCTGAGTAGTACTTTCGATCCCAGAAACGCGAGGCAATACCCTTCTGCCTTGCTTTGGGTGCCATGGACAGGCCCGAGGTTGGGCTGAGCAAGTTGTCAGCCGGGGAATATGCGGAAAGGAGCGAAGACAATGGGTCAGCCCTCGCCAGGGCCGCGCGGCGCCGGCGGTCGGCCGGTTGGCGTGACGATCTCCATCCAGTTATCCGGGGCGGCCAGGCCAGTAAACCCGAAGTGGCGGTACAGCCCGTGGGCGTTGCGGGTAGCCAGCGACCAGCGGCGCAGACCTTGAAGTTCGGGGTGGTTGCGGACTGTCCCGATCAGCCACTTGCCCAGTCCATGACCACGGTAGGCCTCGAGCACGTAGACGTCGCACAGATAGGCAAATGTCGCGCGATCAGTGACCACCCGTGCCAGCCCGATCTGGGCGTTCGCATGGTACAGCCCAAAGCACAACGAGTGGTCGAGCGAGCGCGCGATGACCTCCGGCGGCCGCCCGGCTGCCCAATAAGTGGCATTCAGTGCGGCCGTGATCGCGTCCCGCTGGAGTCGGGCCGGATCAGTGCTGATTTCGTAATCGTTTTGCCGCCACGTGTCGACGGCCGGGGTTGTCGGGCTCATCGCAATCGTCGCCAGAGCAGGTTCAGGATCAAGGTGCTCGACCAAAGCGGCAGGCTGGCCGGCGGGCCGCCGTAGCCGGATCTTTGGGTGTCTGTGCCGGTCGAGTCGCTGATCGCCAGTTCGAGACCGCGCGGGTCCATTGGGCCGGCGCCCTGATAGACCCGCAATGCCACGCCGACGTGCGCCTGCTGGGAGGCCCGGATGCGCTCTGCCGCCAGCGCCAGGTCCTCGTCGGTGCCGAGGGGCGCTGCCCCGGCGTATACGTCCGCGGCCATCGGCAGCACCGCCAGACGGGCGTTGAGCTGACCGGCGGCGCCGGATTCGGCGATGCCCAGGCGATACCCCCGCGCTTGCAGCGCCCGTCCGACGACCTGGTCGATGGTCTCCCCGTTTTGGCCGTAGATGTGGTCGGCGAGCGCGGCCCGCACCTGGGCCTCGACTGGTGCGATCAAGGCGTCCGCATCGGCCTCGCTTTCGGCGGTGGCCGTGATGCGGATGTCGACATTGCCGGCATGGGCGTTGAGCCCGACCGTGGGGTTTGTCAACTTCTCGAGCTCACCGATCAGGGCGTCGATATTGCTCTCACCGATCCCGATGGTTCGCAGGACGCGCGCTTTGATCACGCCGGTCAGGTTGAAGCGCTCGCGCAGATAGGGCAGCACCCGTGCTTGCAGCAGGTGTTCCATCTCCCGTGGCACCCCCGGCAGGCTGATGATGACGCCGTCGCCGTAGGCGGCTGTGTGCTCGACCCAAAATGCCGGCGCGGTGCCGACCGGGTTCTCCACCGGAGTGCCTCCGGCCGGGATGAAAGCCTGTTGCCGGTTGTTGTCGCCCGGGATCCGGCCGAAACGCCCGAATCGCTCCTTGATCTGTCGCCAGAGCTCCGGATGAAAATCGAGTTCGCGGTCAAAGGCGGCGGCGACGGCCGCCCGGGTCGGGTCGTCTACCGTGGGACCAAGCCCGCCCGTCGTTATCACGATCGGTGTGCGGGCGCAGGCCTCGCGCATCAAAGCCGTGATCTTTGGCAGGTCGTCGGCGATGGTCGTGCTGCGCTCGACCGACAGACCGATTCCCCGCAAAGCGCGGGCGATATGGGCGGAATTGGTGTCAACGATCTCGCCGAGTACGAGCTCGGATCCAATAGCGATCAATTCGGCATGCATGGTTGGAGATAAAAGGGGGTGTGAGCGTGTCGGGTGGAATGGGGTCGGAACAACGTGATGAACTAGTGTAACATAGCCGGACGATCGGGTTGTCCCACGGAGGCTGTCCGCATGCGAATCGGCATGCTGGTCGACATGTACAAACCGAATATCAGTGGTATCACCGCCTATGTCTCGCTGAACAAGCGCTGGCTTGAGGCGCGCGGCCACAAGGTATTCGTGTTCACGTTTGGAAACCTCGACTACGAGGACGATGAGCTGTATATCATGCGGTCGCCGGGGCTGCCGCTCAACGTCAACGATAGCGGTTTCCAACTATCTTTTCGCTACAACACGGTCGCGGAGCGCAAGCTTCGCACGATGGACGTTGTCCATGTGCACCACGCCTATCTGAGCGGTCCGTTGGCGCTACGCTATTGCAAGCCCGCCAATATCCCGGTCGTCTTCACCAACCACACCCGCTTTGACCTGTACTTTCAGCACTGGATGCCGATCATGCCGGAGGCGATCGGCGAGACCTTCGTGCGCACGTTCATCCCGAACCTGTGCCACCGCTGCGACCTGGTCATCGCGCCGTCGCCCAGCGTTGCGGTCGTGATGAAGGATCTCGGCGTCAAGGATCCGGTCAAGGTCATTCCGAACGGGATCGACTTCGCGCCGTATGCAGACCCGCCACGGATCGCGCGCGCGGAGGTCGGCCTGCCTGAGGACGCCGTGGTGGCGATGTACGTCGGGCGGTTGAGCCCGGAGAAGAACCTCGGCTTGATGGTGCGTTCCTTCTTTGGGGTGGCCGCGGTCTGTCCGCAAGCCCACCTGGTTATCATCGGCGGCGGCTCGGAGGAGGACGATCTGCTCGAGTTGGTCGGGCGGTCGCCGTATGCCGATCGCATCCATTTCTTCGGCAAGGTGCTGCCCGAGCGCGTGCCAAGCCACCTCTTATTGGCTGATTTGTTTGTCACGGCTTCGACCACCGAGGTGCATCCGTTTTCGCTGATCGAGGCGATGGCCTCTGGTCTGCCGGCGCTGGGGATGGATGCGTCGGGGATCAGTGACACGATCACTCCTGAGGTCGATGGGCTGCTCTCTCATCCGGACGTTGCTTCCTTCACGGCTGCTTTCACGCGCCTTGTGTTGGACCGCGACTTGCGAATCCGCCTGGGCGCTGCGGCGCGCGAGTCAGTCCGTCGCTTCGATATCGAGCAGACGGCCCCGGCGGTCTTGGTCGAGTACGAGCGCCTGGCGGCGTCGGTCGAGCAAAGGCTGACCTACTGGCAGCGTTTCAAGCGCTGGTGGACCCGGCCGGGGGTCGATGAATGAGTGACGCCCGCCAGGGCCTGGGCCGTCGCGGGGAAGCCTTGGCCGTCGCCCAACTGGAGGCGGCCGGTTTCGAGATCGTGGCCCGCAACTGGCGGTGTGCGTCCGGTGAGATCGACGTGATCGCACGCGACCGCGAGGGCTGGGTCTTCGTCGAAGTCCGCACCCGCCGGGGCCGGCATTTCGGCACGCCCGAGGAATCCTTGACCCCAACCAAGCGTCGCCATCTGGCGGCCGCCGCGCAAGCGTATCTGGCCACGCGCGAGGCCCTCAATGAGCCCTGGCGGGTCGACCTGGCAGCCGTCGAGCTTTCGCCCCAAGGCGTGCTGATCCGGCTCGACCTCATCCCGCATGTCGTCACGGGGGCCGATCTGTGACCCGCGCGCCGCTTCCTCCCGTATTGGTGCTGGTGGGGCCGACGGCCGTCGGTAAGACGGCTCTGGCGATCCAGCTCGCCGAGCGCCTCGAGGCCGAGATCGTCTCGGCCGATTCCCGCTATCTCTACCGCTACATGGACATCGGCACCGCCAAGCCCGGCCCGTCCGAGCGCGCGCGTGTGCCGCACCATCTGATCGACGTGACCACGCCCGACCAGACCTGGTCGCTCGCGCAGTATCAGACTGCGGCGTTCGCCGCCATCTCCGCCATTCATGACCGCGGACGATTACCCATCCTGGTCGGCGGGTCGGGTCAATACATCCGCGCGGTCGTGGAGGGGTGGCAACCGCCTCCGCATGCTCAGACCCCGGAGTTACGGGCGGAACTGGAGGCGCGTTTCAGCTCGGAGGGCCTGACCGGGCTTGTGAGCCAGCTGCGCGAGCTTGACCCTGAGTCGGCGCGCAGCATCGACCTGCTCAACCCGCGGCGCGTGATTCGGGCGCTCGAGGTGGTGCTCAGCACCGGGCGCTCCTTCGTCGGGCAACGGCGAAAGCTGCCGCCGCGCCTGTCTATCCATTTTGTTGGGTTGAGCCTGCCGCGTCAGCTGCTTTATGCGCGCATCGATCAGCGGATCGACGCCATGTTGGCCAGCGGTCTTCTGGAGGAAGTGCGCGGCCTGGTCGCGCGCGGGTACGGCTGGGATCTGCCCGCCATGTCTGCCATCGGCTATCGCCAGATCGGCCAGTTCCTGCGGGGCGAGTGCTCGCTGGCCGAGGCAACCGAGCGCATCCAGCGTGACACCCGCGTCTTTGTCCGGCGCCAGGCCAACTGGTTCAAGCCTGACGATCCGAGTATCGAGTGGCACGACGTCAGCCGCGTCTTCGCCGATGAACTCGCGGCAGCCCTTCGCCAGCGCCTTTCGCGTTGACGGACCGTGGTGTGCCGCCTCCTCGCCCGGTGACATGCAATCGGTATAATCCTCGCCGTGAAACAACTCGTCCGATTCATTCTGGTCGTTGGGTTGCTGCTGGGCCTGGAGCGGCCGGCCGGCGCGCAACAGACCGTGACGCCCGAGGCGGTGTTGGCAGGCATGACGGCCGAGGAGCGCGTGGGCCAGCTGTTTCTCGTCACGTTTGACGGGGCGACGGCCGAACCGGGCAGCGACATCGACCGCCTGATCCGCGAGTACAAAGTCGGCGGGGTTTTGTTGCGCGCCGCGGGCGGCAACATCACGGACGAGAGCAATGCCCCGGCTCAGGTGTTGGCCCTGACAAATCAGCTCCAGGCCACAGCCGCTTCGGCCGCCGAAGCGCCGCGCCAGGGTCCCACGGCCGGGGCCGCTCGGGCGGCGCCGTTTGTGCCGCTGACCATCGCGATCGAACAGAGCGGCGGCGGATCGCCTGACGATCAAATCCTCTCGGGCCTGACGGAATTGCCCTCGCCTCTGGCGATCGGCGCAACCTGGGATCCGGAGCAGGCCGAGGCCATCGGGCGGGTGGCGGGCAACGAACTCTCGGCGCTTGGGGTTACGCTCTTGATCGGCCCCGCGCCGGATGTGCTCGATATGGCCCGAGTCAACGGTGCCCGAGATGACGGCACCCAGGTTTTCGGCGGCGACCCCTATTGGGTGGGATTGATGGCCGAAGCGTATTATCGCGGCGCGCAGGTCGGCGGCGACGGCCTCCTCGCGGTGGCCGCTCCCCATTTTCCTGGCCACGGCGCCTCGAATCGCGATTGGGAACAAGAAATACCGACCGTGCGACGCTCGCTCGAGCAGTTGATCCGCGTCGACCTGCTGCCGTATTCGCGGCTCGCCGGCGCTGGCGGTGTCTTGGGCACTCGGGTGGATGCGTTCGTCACAGCCCACGTGCGTTTTCAGGGCCTGCTCGAGCGTCAAACCACCAACCCGATCACGCTCGACGCAGCCTCGTTGAGCGCGCTTCTGGGGCAGGGCGATCTGGCCGAGTGGCGCGCCGCCGGTGGCGTGTTGATCAGCGACTCGCTCGGCTCGCGCGCGATCCGACGTTTCCTCGACTCGACCGAAGCGACGTTTAACGGGCGCGGCCTGGCGCGGGATGCCTTTCGGGCCGGGCACGATGTCCTCGTCCTGTCCGACTTCGGCGTGCGCTCCGCCCAGACCGCCAACATCATCGACGCGATCCAGTACTTCCGCGATCAGTATGCCTCCGACCCCATCTTCGCCCAACAGGTCGATCAGTCGGTCCTGCGAATCCTGGCGCTCAAATTGCGCACATCCGGCGGCGTGTTCGATCCCGCGGCCGCGCAACGCCCGACGCCGGATCTGACGACCTCGCTCAGCCAGGGCCGCGCCCAGGCCCTGGCCGTGGCCCGGGCCGGCGCGACCTTGATCTACCCGACCACGACCGAACTCGATGCCCGACTCAATGACCCGCCGAGCGCGGGCGATCGGATCGTCTTTATCACCGACGGACGTACGGTTCGCCAGTGTCCGGTGTGTCTGCCGGTGCCGGCGATGGATGCGCGTGCGCTCGAGAATGCGGTCCTGTCGCTGTATGGGCCAAACGCCAGTGGGCAGGTGCAGGGCCGTAATCTGCAGAGCTTCACGCTCGAGGACCTGAACGATTATCTGGATGGGCGCCTGACCCAGACCGCGGTCGAGGGCCAACCGACGCCCGAGCCGCCCGCGATCGACGTCTGGTTGCGCCAGACCGATTGGATCGTGTTTGGCATTCAGGACATCCGATCCGGCCTGCCCGAGACCGGCGCAGTATCGCGCTTCTTGACCCAGCGTCAGGATCTGGCCCGCAACAAGCGCGTGATCATCTTTAGTTTCGGGGCCCCGTATTATCTTGACACGACCGATTTGAGCAATGTCACGGGCGCTTACTACGCGCTCTACAGTCGCGGGCCGGCATTTGTCGATACCGCGGCCCGGCTGCTGTTTCAAGACGTCAACCCGCGGGGCGATTCTCCGGTCAGTGTGCCGAGCATCACCTATGACCTCTTGAACCAGCTTCAACCCGACCCGTCCCAGGTCATCAAGCTGTTCAGCGACGCACCGGGGTTGACCTCGACCGAGACCGTGTCGACCACTTACGCGCTCAATACGCAGGTCAACCTCAGCACCGACATTATCCGCGACCGCAACGACAACGCGGTCCCCGACGGCACACCCGTGACGTTCGAGGTCGCCGTGCGGACCGAGGCCGGCACTTCGACCTCCCAGATTGAGGACACGACCGAAGGCGGGATCGCGGCGGCGAGCTTTATCCTCAGACAGGTGGGCTTCTACTCCGTTCGCGTGCGCACCGCCTCGGGCCTCTCGCAGGCCGAGTTCACCATCGATGTGCCGCCCGAGGGTTTCGGCCGGCCCGCGACCGTGCTGCCCCCAACGGCGACACCGACCCCGACGCCGCCTGCGACGCCGACCGTGACGCCTACGCCGCAGGCGACCGAGGAACCGGAGCCAGAGCCTTTCGAGGGCGCCAACAGCATCGACTTCGCCTTGATGTTGGTGTTCGTGGCGCTGGGGATGGTCACCGGGTATCGTCTGGGCGGACCGGAGCAAAGCCCGCGTCGCGCCATGCGCATGGCGTTGGTGGCGGTTATCGGCGCGCTGCTGGGCTACAACTGGTTTGCCTTACAGCTTCCGGGCTTCGATGAGGCGCGCGGCCTGTTTGGCCAATGGGGTGGGTCGCTCTGGGTGTTGTTCGGGATGGGGCTTGGCTTGTTCGCCGGCTGGCTGATCTTCCGCAAACGGCCGTGACGGCCGGCGTCAACTGCGGAAGGTGAGGATGAAGGCCAGCAGGAGCAGCAACCCGGCGCTGATCGTCAGGATGCGCTCCAGCCCGGTGACGAGGGAGGGCAGCCTGATCGTCGGTTGCATGACGATCAGATCACCGGTGTCGATCATGTTTGGCCCGGTTGAGTCGGGTCGGAGCGCTTCGGCCAGGATCGCGGCGCTGGCCGGACGTCCGTCGGGGTGCATGGCCATCGCCCAGAGCATGGCCTTCTCGGTGCGCGGGCTGACGTTGGGGTTGAAGGCGCGCGGCGCTTTGAGCGATTCGGGCCGGAGAAAGCGTTGCTTGGCTTCGGGCGGAGGCTCGTTGCACAACAGGTGGTAGAGGGTGGCGCCGAACGAGTACAAGTCGGCCCGAGCGTCCGAGGAGCCGGTGTCGGCGCCGTATTGCTCGAGCGGCGTGTAGAAGACGGTGCCCACGCCCTGGACGATGGTGACGGTGCGCTCGTCGGGGGCTAGCACCTTGACGAGCCCGAAGTCCACCAGTTTGATCAGGCCGCTCGGGGTGAGCTTTAGGTTCGACGGCTTGATGTCGCGATGCACGATCGGCTGCGGTTGCTCGTGCAGGTACTGGAGCGCGGCCAGCACCTGGGCCGACCAGGCGAGCGCGTCGGCCTCGGCGATAAACCGCCCGTTCTGACGGGCCTCGTCGATCAGTTCCTTGAGGTCGCGCCCGGGCACATAGTCCATGACGAGATAGTCGCGACCCTCGTCGGCGAAGAAATCCGAGACCTTGGGCAGGTTGGGGTGATCGAGCCTGGCGAGGACCGAGGCTTCGCGGTAAAACTGGTCGCGGGCCTGCTGGCGGGTGCGCTCTGGGAGCCCCGGATCGTGCTGGACTTCCTTGACCGCACACAGACGTCCGGTAAGGCGCTGGTCCTCAGCCAGCAGAATGCTGCCCATGCCGCCCTGGCCGATGGTACGGACGATCGTATAACGTCCGCGCAGGACGTCGCCGGGCACGAGAGTGGAAAACATCGCAGGCTGATTGTAACCAAATCGGCGGATAATATGAGCGTGGAAACCGACGACAAAGTCCCCATGTTGATCGCCCAGGCTGGGCCCGCGGCCGGCCGGCACTGGCCTTTGCGCCAGGAGATCCTGACGATCGGGCGCGAGCCGACCTGCGATATCGTCATTCCCGATCGCCAGGTCAGTCGGGTGCATGCCAAACTCGAGCGGGATCCGGAGGGTTTTACGCTTGAGGATCTGGGCAGCAAGAACGGCACACACGTCAACGGCGCGCCGGTGGCGGGACGGATCCGACTGCGAGACGGAGATCTGATCCAGGTCGCGTTGGTGGCCAAGCTGGCGTATGTCGACTCCGACGCCACCATGCCGTTGGCCGGCGGCGACGAACTGGCGGCCCGCGTGGCTGAGGCTGAGGCGGCCCGCGGCGGTCGGACGCTTTACGTGGACAGCGCGTCGCGCCGCGTCTGGGTCGGCGAACACGAGATCAATCCGCCGCTGTCGTTGCCGCAATTTCGCCTGATCGAATTGCTGTTCGAAAACGACGGCCAGGTCGTCAGCCGCGACGCCATCGTGGCGCGGGTCTGGCCTGAGGATGCCGATGCCGGCGTCACCGAGCAGGCCGTCGATGCGCTGGCCCGCCGGTTGCGTGAACGCATCGCCGAGCTCGACGACGGGCACGCCTATCTTCTGACCGTCCGCGGTCACGGCTTCCGTCTGCAGAACCGCTGACCATGCAGCCGGCGCGCGACGCCTTCATCCCGGTCCGCGACGGCGCACGCTTGAGCGCGCGACTCTGGCTGCCGGATGGGCCCGGCCCGTGGCCGGCGCTGCTCGAGTACATCCCTTATCGCAAGAACGACTTCACAGCGCTGCGCGACTCGCTACGTCACCCCTGGTTCGCCGCGCACGGCTACGTCTGCGTTCGGGTGGATATGCGCGGCAGCGGCGACTCCGATGGGTTGCTGCTCGACGAGTATCTGGCCCTCGAGCAGGATGATGCCTGCGACGTCATCGCCTGGATCGCGGCGCAACCGTGGTGCACGGGCGCGGTCGGCATGTTCGGCAAGTCGTGGGGCGGCTTCAATGCCCTGCAGGTCGCGGCGCGACGACCGCCGGCGCTGCGCGCGATCATCACGATCTACTCCACCGACGATCGCTACGCCGACGATGTGCACTACCGTGGCGGAGCGGTGCTGGCGTCTGAGGCCCTGAACTGGGCCACCACCATGCTGGCCTACAACGCCCGCCCGCCGGATCCGCTGCGCCGGCCCGACGATTGGCGCGCGCTGTGGCAGGCGCGGCTCGATCACACGCCGCCTTTCGCTGAGACCTGGTTCGCTCACCAACGCCGCGACGGATACTGGCGTCATGGCTCCGTCTGCGAAGACTTCGATGCAATCGACATCCCGGTCTTCGCCGTCGGCGGCTGGGCCGACGGTTACACCAACCCCGTCCTGCGGATGCTGGCCGGGCTGAAGGGCCCACGCCTTGGCCTGATCGGTCCGTGGGTCCATGAATTTCCCGAGGTGGCGGATCCGCTGCTCGTGGTGTCGCCGTGGGCGCCGGCCGCAAGCACTGCGAACCCGCAGGACGCCAGACCGGGCCGAATCGGTTTTCTGCAAGAGAGCCTGCGCTGGTGGGATCACTGGCTCAAGGGCCTGGACACCGGCATCCTGCGCGAGCCCAGGCTGCGCGCGTTTCTGCAAGACTCGGCGCCGCCGGCGCCGGTCTATGACGTGCGGGCAGGGCGCTGGGCCGCGCACGCCGAATGGCCGCCCGCTTTGGAAGTCGAACCCGAAGTGATGGCCGTGTCGGGGCCGGCTGAGATCCCGGCCTCCCTGGCGCATGGGCAGGCGGCCGGGATGTGGTGCGCCTACGGCCAGCCCGATGATCCTCCAGGCGAGCAGAGCGCAGAAGATGAACTGTGTCTGACGCGCGATCTGGCGCCGGGAGATCGAGTCCGTGAGTACCTGGGCCTCCCGGTGCTCGCGGCGACACTGATCTGCGATCGGCCGCAGGCGCACCTGGTGGCGCGCCTGTGCGACGTTGGGCCGGATGGAACCTCGACCCTGGTGAGCAACGGGATCCTCAATCTCTCCCAGCGTGAGAGCGCTGCGCTGCCCACCGCAGTCCCTGTCGGCCGTCCGTTCACGGTAAGCCTGCAGCTCGATGCCATCGGGCACCGCCTCTTGCCGGGTCATCGCTGGCGGCTGGCGCTGAGCCAGACCTGGTGGCCGCGGGTCTGGCCGGTGTCGCAGCCTGCGTCGCTCAGACTGCTCACCGCCAGACTGGAACTGCCTCTGCAGCGGGAGGACGCCGGGGCTCAGGTGGTCTTTGACACGGCTGAGACCACGCCGCGGATGGCGCACACGGTGCTGCGGGTCGGCGAACGGTCTCGGCGCTCAACCAACGAGGCGGATGGCACTCTGGTGTTGGTCGATCAGCAGGACGACGGCTGGACCCGACTCGATGCGCCCGGCGGATTCGATGACCAGGGGCTTGGCCTGGCCGGCCTCGAATTCGACGCCGTGTCGCATGATACCTATCGCACGCCCGTCTCTGCTTCCGGATCGCCGACGATCGAGTGCCGTCGACAGTTGCAGATGGGTCGAGGCGATTGGCGATTGGCGATCGAGGCGATCGGTCGACTGGCTCTGGCCTCCGAGCGCGACGCTTTCGTGTTGGAAAATCGCCTGACTGTGATGGAAGAGGGGCGATTGCTCTTCGAGCGATCGTGGCGCCGAGACCTGAAGATCGATGTGCCCCCTGAGTGAAAAGCGAAACCGGGAGCGGCAGGCTCCCGGTTTGGTGAGTGCACACATCGCGCCGCAGCGCTCGGTCAGACGAGCGCCAACCGTCGCGTGGGCAGCTTGGTGCGCGCGCTCAGTGCCCGGCGCGGCTCTAGCTCGCGCAGCCACTCGATCAGCAAGCGTGCCCCGCGCTTCCAGCGAATCATGCGTCCATCGCGCGCCGAGAAACGCAAGTCGTCGCCTTCCCAACGCACTGTGAGCGACCCGCAGGCGCTGCCGGGTCGCGGCGCGAGATCGAGCGCGCTGCCCGGGATCATACGATCGATCAGACCCTGCACCTGAACGGTGTCAAGCGTGATCGTGGTCGCGTCGTCAGACAAATAAAGCTGGCGCGTCCAGTCGGGATAGATCGTCAGTGTTGCCTCGGCGTTCGGATTGAATTGTATGTAACGACGCATGATGGCAGTTCCCTTATCGATTTCGAACGGGCGTCAGCCCGAACACGCCCGGTGAGGTCGTCTCGATTGCGTCTGAGATCGCCCCCTTGTATTTGTGTTGTGGTCAGGCTGTGCTGGGCGTGATTATGTGTAAATCCCGCATAAATCGCCATAAAATCGGCATTAAGGCTGCGTAAAACCCGCGTAAACCACCGGGACCCGTGGCCCAGCGCCTGCTCCGGCCCTCTGCGGCACGCGGGCTGTGTTTGCGACAGCCTGGCGACGTCAGGCCACGCGCCGACAATGGACCACTGAGGATTCGAATAGGACACAGCGACGCCGACGTGGTGATTCATCTCATTGCGAGGCGAACACTGTCCGTCTAGCCCGCGGCTCTTCAACACGTTGCGCCGTGGCGTTCGGTTGCAATTCAACCAGAGGCGATCTATGATGACCTGAACACAATCAATCACACATGACTCCTTCAAAGCCATCACGACCGGATACAAAGCGTCCGCTGCCGTCGAAGCGCATGGCGCAGTTGCCGCCCTACTTCTTTCACAAGCTGAATACGCGCATCACCGAGTTGCGCGCTGCCGGGCGCGAAGTGATTCGCATGGATGCCGGATCGCCGGATCTACCGCCGGCGGCGCACATCCTGAGCGCACTCGAGCGCTCCGCGCGTGATCCGCACAACCATGGCTATCAGTCGTACAACGGCACACCCGAGTACCGGGCCGCCTGGCGCGACTTCTATGCCGAGCGCTTTGGGGTTCAACTCGACGACCGCGAGACGACGCTGGTGATCGGGGCCAAGGAGGGCGTGTTCAACCTCAGTCAGGCGTACCTCGATCCGGGCGACGTTTCGCTCGTGCCGGATCCGGGTTATGCGCCGTACTCGGCGGGCGCCCGGTTCGCCGGCGCCGACGTTTACTACATGCCGCTGCGCGAGACGGATGCGTATCTGCCCGACTTCGATGCGATTCCGGCCGATGTGGTGCGCCGTGCCAAGCTGATGTGGTTGAACTACCCGAACAACCCGACCGGCGCGGTGGCGACGCCCGAGTTTCTGGCGCGCGCTGTGGGCTTTGCCGCCGAGCACGGCATCCTGGTCGCCCATGACGCGCCGTACACCGAAGTCACTTACGACGGCTATGTCGCGCCCAGCATCCTCCAGGTGCCCGGCGCGAAGGACGTGGCGATCGAGTTCCATTCGGTGTCGAAGACGTACAACATGGGCGGCTGGCGCCTGGGCATCGCGGCCGGAAACGCGGAGGCCGTCGGTACGCTCAGCAGGCTCAAGAGCAACGTCGACTCGGGGACCTTTCGCGGCCTGATGGATGCCGCGATCGCGGCCCTGACCGGCGATCAGGCCTGGACGGCAGAACGCAACCTGCATTACCGTCGCCGCCGTGACCTGGCCGTCAAGGCCCTGCGGGCCGCCGGGCTGGTCGTCTCCGAACCCAAGGCCGCGATCTATGTCTGGGCCCGTCTGCCTGAGGGCGTCGACGATGTGGCCTGGGTGGACGGCTTGCTGGAGGGGCACTTCGTCAGCCTGACGCCCGGCTCGATCTTCGGGCCGGCGGGTCGCGGCTACGTGCGTTTGTCACTGTGTCTGGCAGACACCCGGCTGCAGGAGGCGGCCGATCGTATCGCGCAATACGGCAGCGCAGGCCCTTGAGCGCCGCGCCACACCCCCAAGGAGGTCGCATGCGTCTTTCCAAGCCCGCAGCGAGGCCCGGTGTCCTGGTCCTCACCAACGAGAACCCGGAATGGCCCGAAGACGACAAGCAATGGAACGATCGCATGTTGGCCCACATGTCGGCCGCGCTCGATCACCTCGGCTTTCGCCACGAGGTTCACAAGGTCTACGCCGATCTCAAGTTGCTCGATCGATTTGACCCGCGCGAGTGGATCGTCTGGAATTGGGTGGAGGAACTCGGCGGCAAGCCCTGGACCGATGCGGTCGCGGCGCGCGCTTTCGAGCGGCGCGGTTTTGCCTTCACCGGCGCCTCGAGCCAGGCCCTGACTGGCTCGGTCGATCGCATGCAGATCAAGCAGCGCCTCATGCGGGCCGGGCTTCCGACCTTGCCGGGCATCCGGCTGGGACAGCCCCGGCTTGCGCCGCGCTGGAAGATCTACCCGGCCATCGTCAAAGGCGCCACGCAACACGGGAGCTTCGGGATCGATCATGCCTCAGTCGTGCACAATCCGGACGAATTGGCCGAGCGCCTGAGCTGGTTGCGCGAGAATCTGGGCTGCGATGGACAGGTCGAGAAGTTCCTGGACTCGCGCGAGTTTCACGTCGGCGCGTTGGCCGGGCCGACCGGGCGACTGGAGGGCCTGCCGCCGGGTGAGATCGACTACTCCGCGTTCGAACAGGCGGAGGATCGCCTGTATTCCTACGGCTACAAGCACGACGAAACCAATTTTGGCTACCATGCGGTGAAGGTGCAGGTCCCGGCCGACGTCAGTGTTCGCCTGGGGCGTCGACTGCGCCAGCTGGCAGCTGCCGCCCTGGTGGCGCTGGGCGCGCGCGACTACGGCCGGATCGATATCCGGCTCGACGGGGACGAGCCCATGATCCTGGATGTCAACGTCAACTGCGATCTGGACGCCACTTCAGTCGTCATGCGCGGCGCCGCCGCCCGCGGCTTAGGCTACACCGACGTGATCGGTCGCATTCTGGGTGGCGCTTTGCAGCGCCTGTCGGGGGATGTGGTGCGTCGCGGGCGGTCGACCCGGGAAGCGGCGGCCGAATCCATCGTCGCCGTCGTATAAAAACGGGGGAACCTATGGATCTTGAACTGAAGACACAGGTTGTTGCGGCCGAGGTCTATACCGATCGGGCTCGGGTCACACGCGCCGGCGAGGCCGACGTGGTCGCGGGGCGCTACGCCGTGCGCGTTTCCGGTCTGCCAATGTCGGTCCAGACCGACACGCTGCGCGCGGCCGGAAGTGGTGCGGCCGTGGCGCGCTTGCTCGGCGTGCGGGCCGAGATCGAGGAATACGCTGAAACGCCCTCGGAGCGAGTGGCCGCGCTGACACTCGACCTTGAAGCTGCCAAGGACGCCGTCGGGCTCTGTGCGGCCCGACTGGCGGTGTTCGAGCGCGACGTCCAGCACCTGGATGCTTTGGCTGCTCAGGCCGAGACCTTTGCGCGCGGTCTGGCCTTGCGCGAGCGCAGTGTCGAGCAGCAGGCCGCGATCTTCGATTTCCTGCAGACCCGTCGGCTCGACCTGAGCGCGCGTATCGGTGAAGCTCGGCGTGAGCAGCGCGAGGCCGAGCGCTGGGTCGACCACGCCCAACGTTTGCTGTCCCAGGCTTCAACCGGCGGTCGCCGCCAGCGCCGGGTTGCCGTCATCGAACTAGAAGTGGCTGAGCCGGGTCGCCTAGGGCTCGCGGTGAGCTATGTGATCGGCGATATCGGCTGGGAGCCCCGCTACGACTTGCGGATCCTGGGCGCGGCGCTCGAGTTGCGTTACCTGGCGTCCGTTCATCAGTCCACCGGAGAGGATTGGAAGGATGTAGCTCTGACGCTGTCCACAGCACAGCCGGCGCTCTCGCTGCGCGTTCCTGAGCTGGACCCGTGGCCGATCCAGCCTCTCCAACCGCCGGTTGTGTTTCAGGCTGCAAAAGGTGCCGCGTCGCGGGCCCGCGTGGCTGATGTGGCGATGATGGCGCAGGCGTTGCCGGCCCCGGCACCCATGACGGCCGAGGTTGCCGTGGTGGAGGACGCCGGCGTCGCGGTCAACTTCAAGCTCCCGAGCCGGGTGGATGTGCCGGGCGGTGGCACGCCCCGGATCGTCACGATCGCGGAGTTGCCCCTGGAGCCGCGTTGGGACTACGCGACCGCGCCGCGGCGCACGCCGGCCGCCTTCCGACGGGCGCGGGTGGTCAACGCCACCGCTTACACCTGGCTTGCGGGGCCGGTCAGCCTGTTCGAGGGCGATACCTACCTTGGCCCGACCGCGTTCGACCTGGTCGCCCGCGGTCAGGAGGCCGAACTGTACCTGGGCGTCGACGACCGGATCAGGGTGGAGGCTGAGCCGACCCAGCGCGATGTCGAGAAGACGTTGCTGGGCGACAAGCGCCGGCTGAAATTCGGGATACGCTACACGATCGAGAACCTGCGCGACATCCCTGTGGCTATCCAGGTGCGTGATCACATCCCGAATCCGGCCCACGAACTGATTTCGGTCAAGATCGACTCGGCCGATCCGCGACCGGCCCGGCAAGACGACCTTGGTCTTCTGACGTGGGAGCTTGAGCTCCCGGCCGGCGCCAAGCGCGTGGTCCAGCTCGCCTTCACGGTTGAGCACCCGCGGGGCATGTCGATTACGGGTCTGCCCGCCTAGCTGTTCGATCGGCCCGGCCGGAGTGGCTTCACGGCTTGTCAGTGCGTTTTTTGCCGCGGATTGGCCTGATTGCGCAGATGGCCTGCGTGTCCCCGCGTAGCGCGTCTTCCGCGCGGGCCGCGGCAAAAACGACGAGGCAACCCGGGGTGCGATTGCCCACGGCCACACTCCGACTTTCCTGTTCTTCTGTACAATCATGTCCACAGTCCGATCGGCGCTGCACCGGGCGACCGAGAGCTGGCGCAGGGGGCCAGTGCCCGTCTCGCGTCACCCCTTTTTTCGCCGCGCTTACCTCGGTGCGCTGCGCTACAACTCCGTGGCGCGTGAAAGAGAGCCTTTGTGAGCCGTATTCCGAACCCTACTGCCTCGCCGATCGAGCGTGCTTTCCTGGTCGGCCTGGAGATCCACGCGGACCCGCACATCCTGGGCCTGGAGGATTCCCTCGAGGAGCTGAGCCTGTTGGCCGACACGGCCGGTTTGGAGGTCGTCGGCGAGACCTACCAGAAGGTCTCGCGACCGGACCCAAACACCTTGATCGGTTCGGGCAAAGCCAAAGACATCAAGGACTTTGTCGAGGAGACGCTGGCGACTGTCGTCATTTTCGACACCGAGCTCTCGCCGCGACATCAGCGCGAGTTGGAGACCCTGTTCGGGGAGAAGGTCAAAGTGCTCGATCGCACCGCCCTGATCCTCGATATCTTCGCCCAGCACGCGCACACGCGTGAGGGCGCCTTGCAGGTCGAGCTGGCGCAATTGCAGTATCGCTTGCCGCGGCTGACGCGGGCGTGGACGCATCTTGCCCGTCAGGCCGGTGGCGGGGGCGGGCGATCGGGCAACGGCGGGGTCGGTCTGCGCGGCCCCGGTGAGACCCAGCTCGAGGCCGACCGCCGCGAGATCGGGCACAAGATTGCGCATCTCAAGCGCGAGATCGAGAAGGTGCGTGCGCATCGCGAGCGTCATCGCCGACAGCGGCAGCGTACGGCCGTGCCCGTGATCGCCATCGTCGGATACACCAATGCCGGCAAGAGTACGCTCCTCAATGCGCTCACCGGAGAGGCTGAAGGGGTGTTGACCGCCGACCAGCTCTTTGCGACACTCGATCCCACCACGCGGCGTGTGACGTTGCCGCATAAACGACCCGCGCTCTTCACCGACACCGTCGGCTTCATCCAAAAGCTGCCCACGACTCTGGTGGCGGCCTTTCGGGCGACCCTGGAGGAGATCGGCGAGGCGGACCTGATCCTGCATGTCGTGGACGCCACGCACGTCAACGCCCGACAGCATATCGAGGCGGTCGAAGAGGTGCTGGCCGAGCTCGAGGTCACCGACATCCCGGTGTTGCTCGTGCTCAATAAAGCCGATGCCCTTACCGATGAACTGCGCCGCGAGGCCGAGGTCCGATTGGCAGAATTGATGGAAAACGCCAGCGTGATCTCAGCGCG
The DNA here is from genome assembly GCA_016789175.1 of Anaerolineales bacterium. GTDB lineage: Bacteria > Chloroflexota > Anaerolineae > Anaerolineales > UBA6663 > UBA6663. The sequence continues at coordinate 11,967 of JAEURK010000336.1, read as the reverse complement.
CACCAGCGAGGGGATCCCGGCGCTGCTCGAGGCGATTGAGGAAAGGCTGTATGCCGGTCTGATTGCGCTCGACATTGTTGTGCCGTATTCCGCCGGCCAGTTCATCACCATGTTTCACGAACAAGGGCTGGTCGAATCCACTGAGCCGATGGCGCAAGGGCTACGGATGCGAGGGCGCGCACCCGAGCGGGTGGCTGCGCATCTGCGCGCCTATATCCCGGTGCGTCGTGCGACCCGCAAATCGTCGACCGCCTGAGAAGTCACCATGTGGATCAACCGCGTTTCCGCCTTTTTTGCGCGCTACAAAGGCCTCCCGATCCTGAGCGGAATCGGCCTGATCGTGCTGGGGCTGGCAGCCCAGTTCGTGCCGCTGGGCCCGCTGGGCTGGGTGGCCGATACGCACATCCTGCTGTACCTCGGGGCCGGCGTCGGTCTGCTGGGCGTCCTCCTGGCTGACGCGCTCGGCTGAGCGGTCCGGGTGCCCGGACCGTCGCGCCGCCGTTCACGGAGCCTATGAGCGATTCCCCAACGAACCCGTTCGAGCGCCAGGCATTGAAGCGGCCGGCCGTCACGCCCGACCAGGCGCGCGCGCTCCTCGACGCGCGCTTCGGGCTGCGGCCCGCGCGCCTCAAACAACTCGACAGCTTTCGCGATCAAAACTATCGGGTGGATCTGGCCGACGGGCGCCAGTTCGTCCTCAAGATCGCCAACAGCATGGAGCCGTTTGGCTCATTGGATCTGGAGAACAGCGCCCTGGCGTTGCTGAGGCGAGTCGCGCCGGAACTCCCGGCGCCGCGACTGCAGCCCGATCGCGACGGGAACGTGATGGTCGAACTGCGGGCGGGCGATGCGCTTCACTTCGCGCGGTTGCTCACGTTCACACCGGGCCGGATCCTGGCGGATCGTCCGCTGTATGCACCGCCCTTGATCGAAACGTTAGCACGCGGCGCGGCCCGGATCGTGCGCGGCCTGTCGGATTTCAGCCACGCCAGCGCGGACCGGCTTTTGCAATGGGACCTGCAAGTCGCGCGCGACGTCATCGGCGCGTTTGCGCGGCATGTCACCGATTCGGAACGTCAGGACCTGCTACAGCGAATGGTGGCGCGCTATGAGCGCCAGGCCGTGCCGCAGCTTGAGCGCCTGCGGCGCAGCATCATACATGGCGACCTGGTCGGCTGGAACGTGATCGTCGCGAGCCCGCCCCAAGGCGAGGCCGGGTCTGCGGCGACCGGGGCCGAGCTCACGGTAACGGGCGCTGGGATCGAGCACGACCCCGATCGCATCGTGGGCTTCATCGATTTCGGCGACACGGCCCGATCGTACAGCGTGGCCGAGTTGGCGGTGGTGCTGGCCGATGTCGCTCTGCACACCGAGCGGCCGCTTGGGGCGTTTTGCCAGGCGGTGCGGGCCTTTTGCGCCGAGTACCCGTTGGAAGAGGCCGAGGCGGATGTGCTCTTCGCCATGGTGGGGATGCGGGTCTGTGTGACGGCGGTCAGTGCCGCCCAGCAGGCTGCGCTTGACCCAGACAACCCGTACGTGGCCGAACTCAACGACGTCGACTGGCCCACGCTCCGCAAGCTGGCGGCCATCGACCCTGATCTGGGCCGCGCCGCCCTGCGCCATGCCGCCGGCTTTGAGCCCGTTGCGCATAGCCATCAACAGGCAGCGGCACTGGCCCGCTTCCGACCCGAGCAAATCGTAATAGAAGGGCCTGAACGCCCGGTTCAGGCCCTGGATCTCAGCGTCGATTCAGAAATGTACTTCGATGGCAATTGGGAGACCGAGGCGGCCATTCAGGCGACCCTGGCTTCTGAGTTGGAGCACCTGCAGGCCGAGCGCCTGGTTGGGGTGGGGCGCTGGGGTGAGCCGCGCCTGATTCACGCCCTGTGGCCGGGTGTCGATTTTCCGCACACGGTTCATCTCGGCCTCGATGTATTCGTTCCGGCCGGGACGAACGTGCGCACACCGCTGCCTGGCCGGGTTCGCAACTCCGATGCGGCGCTGCTGGTGCTTGAGCACGAAACCGAAGCGGGCCCGCTCTACACCCGCTGGTCGGGTCTGGAGCCGGCGTTTGCCAGGGGCCAGGCCGTCGCTGCCGGGGCCGTGCTCGGTCGCGTGGCTGAGGTCGACGACGATGTGGCCTTGCCCGCGCACCTCCACGTGCAGGCCGGCCTGCTATTGATCGACGACGATCTACCCGCGCTGGCGCGCATCGATGAAGCCGACCTCTGGCGCGCGTTGTGCCCAAACCCGGCCGGGCTGGTCGGTCTGCCGCCCAACGCCTGTGCCTATCGCCCGCCGCGGCCGAGTTTGCTCGCCCGCCGTGGCCAGGTCATGGCGCGCTCGCAAGAAACCTACTATGTTGCGCCACCCACGATCGTGCGCGGTTGGCGCCAGTTTCTCATCGATCAAGATGGGCGTTCCTATTTAGACGCGATCAACAACGTCGCCCACCTCGGGCATTGCCACCCGACTGTAGCGCGCGCCAGTGATCGGCAGACCCGCAAGCTGACCACGAATAACCGCTTTCTGTACGATGTCATGGTCGCGTACGCCGAGCGATTGACGGCTCTCTTGCCGGATCCGCTGCGAGTCGTTTACTTCTGCAGCTCGGGCTCAGAGGCCAACGATCTGGCCTTTCGACTGGCGCGCGCGCATTCCGGGCGCCAGGACATCCTCACGGTCTCCGGGGCGTATCACGGCAACACGACCCTGACCAACGAGGCCGGGACGTCGCTGCTGGACAACCCGGAGGGCTCGACGCCGCCCGCGCACATTCATCCGATCGCCCAGCCCAACCTGTACCGGGGTCCATACGGTGCCAGGGACCCGGATGCGGCCCGGAAGTACGCGGCAGACGCGGCCCGCGTGATCGATGCTTGCGCGGCTAATGGGCGGCCGATCGGGGTCTTCATCGCCGAGGCGCTGCTGGGTTCGCCCGGCGCCGTTTTGCCGCCCGAGGGCTGGCTGGCGCAGGTCTACGACCTCGCGCGGGCCGCCGGAGCCGTGTGCATCGCCGATGAAGTGCAGGTCGGGTTCGGGCGAATGGGCTCGCACTTCTGGGCGTTCGAGATGGCCGGTGTCCAGCCCGATATCGTCACGCTGGGAAAGATGATCGGAAACGGCTATCCGCTGTCGGCGGTCGTGACCACACCCGCAGTGTCCGAATCGTTCCGGCGGCAGGCCACGTACTTCAGCACCTACGGCGGCAATCCCGTCGCCTGCGCCGTGGGGCTGGCCGTGCTCGACGTCATTCGCGATGAGGGCCTGCAGGCGCGTGCCGCCGATGTCGGCGCGCACTTCAAACGCGGGCTCGAGGCCGTCGCTGAGGAGCGTTCATTGATCGGTGCCGTGAATGGCTACGGCATGTACCTGGGCGTGGAGTTGGTGAGGGATCGTGTCACCAAGGCACCGGCGGCGGCCGAGGCCATGTGGGTCGCCGAGCGTATGCGCGAACGTGGGGTGATCGTCTACCCGACCGGCGACTACTACAACATACTCAAAATCAAGCCGCCGCTCGCGTTTTCGCGTGCGGATGCCGATTTCTTCTGCGAGCAACTGTTGACGGTGCTTGAGTCGCTTTAGCGCAGCGGGCGATCGATCTTGAGCAGGTGCTCGCGCAGGCCCGTGATGGCTGCGTCGAGCGAATCGTGCGCGGCTTCGAGCTGGGCCACGGCCTCTGGTGGAAGATCGCCGACGTGGTCGTGGACATCGTTGATGTACAGGCTGGTCGCGAACAACGATTGCAGCGTGGAGTCGCTCAGCGACTGGTTATCGTGGAGGTGTTCACGGGCCCGGGCTAACAGACGGGCTTGCAGGGCCGACGTCTCGCGCTCAGCCAGCCATCGCTGGAGCACGTCGAGCAGCCAAAAGACCAGTACTGGTCCAAAGGTCCCATACACCAGACCATCCGCCACGAACTCAATCAGCGCGCCCGGGCTCGCGATCCACACCATTTGCGCGAACTCGATGCCGATCACGATCGCGGCCATTCCCAAGGGCAAGATCCACTTGAGACGGCTGATCCTCTCTGGCGTCAGGGTGAGGTTGAGTCGATCCAGGTAGTCCACAAGAATGCCCTAGTCGACACTATAGGGCAAGCGAAAAGTGATCCGGAGTGACATCTGTCGGCCGATTCAGGACAAATGTCACCAGATTTGGCGCACCAGAGCCGGCCGCCCCAGGCACGCGGGCGGTTCGGTCGACTTGCGTTGTGGCCTCTCGATAAAATGCTGGTGTGCCCGGGCAAGGTGTCAGGGCCAGATTCGGGCCGCGGATTTTGCGAATGACGCGAACGGGAACCTGTCCATCGGTCGGATCTGTTTCAGCGGAATTCGCGCCATTCACGGTAATGGTTCGCTGACAATGCGTGCCAGCGCACCGAATGCTGTCATGGGGCGACGAGATGATGACCCTTATCACAGAGCGGTTGAAGCTGAGGCGTTTCCGAGCCGACGATTGGCGTGATCTGCTCGCGCTGATCGTTATATTCTGAGGGCTCTCCGTACGCCGCTTTCGATCACCCTTGACCGCCCGACCCCGGTGAGGTGCAATTTGATCGCCGCTTTCACGGCCGGGGCTATGCCTCCGAGGCCTGTCGGGCCATCCTTGCGCGCGCCTTCGGCCCACTCCAGGCGGAGCGGGTGGTCACCGGAACTGCCGCGGTCAATCAGCCTGCCGTGCGTTTGCTTGAGCGCCTGGGCTTTCGCAAAACGAGTGAAAGTCGGCAATCGTTTTGGTTTGACTTCGCCCTGGAGCGGGAGAGGTGGGAGCAGGCGAACGCGGCGTGACTCGCCGGTCATGCCGGAAGGGATTGGTCCTCCAGGCGGCGAGCGTGGGGTGGGGGCCGGCCGGATCGAGGCACTCATGGATGTTGACGAACTTCGTAACGTCGTCGCGAACCGCTGTCCGAGTCTGCGGATCACGACAGTGGTCCCCTTCAATGACACGGGCCAATACAACGATCTCCTCCTGGCTGACGGGTGTCTGGTCTTGCGGTTTCCGCGCTACAGATCCAGCCTGGAGGCTCTCGGCCGTACGAAGCGCATCTTGGCGCGGCTTCAGGGCGCGCTTTCGCTGCCGACACCGCGGCTGCGCTGTTCGAGCCCGGATGGGGCGCCGTTGGGGCGGGCCTTTCTGGCGTACGACTACCTGAAGGGCGTGACGCTGTCGCTTCAGAGTCTTGAGGCGATCGCCGATCCCAAGGTGCGACGCGGGTTGGCGCGTCAGCTCGGCGGCTTTCTGGCCGAACTGCATGGCCACGAACTCCGGAACGCGTCGCGCGACGAGTCGTCGTTGGACGACGTTGACGCCTGGCGGCACCTGTACGTCGAGATCCAAGCGCGCCTGTTCGCTGAGATGCGCCCGGCCGCGCGGAAGGCGGTCACGACCCACTTCGAACGTTTTTTGATGGACCCAGGCTTCCGGGCATTCACCCCCAGCCTGCGCCATGGCGACTTCGGTCCTGCGAACGTGCTCTACGACCCCGATCGGCAGACGATCAGCGGCATCATCGACTTCGACGGCGCGGGCCTGGGCGACCCGGCGGTCGACCTGGCCGCGGCGTCCTGTTGGGGAGAGGGGTTTTTCGAGGACATTTGCTCGGCCTATCCCGACGTCGAGCAACACCTGGGGCGCGCTGTGTTCTACCGGGGTACGTTCGCACTTCAGGAGGCCCTGTATGGCCTGCGTGTGGGCGACCAAGAAGCCTATGAGAGCGGTCTGGAGCCTTACCGCTGAGAGGGTCAGGAACCGGGCCAACCCGGTCGGCGAGCTCTGTCGCCGGAGGTCGGCGCACAGATTCGCATATCGGCGCAGCGCGTTCGCGGTCGATCGGCGCTATGCTCGCAGGCAGATACCTTTTGATACACACGAACGGCGATCGCGGCCTTTGGGCCGACGCCGGTGACGCTTGACCAGAGCACCGGCGACCAAGCGATAGATCTGCGCGGCCCCGGGTCCCGCCGCCCTAACGGGTGACGGGACCCCTATTTATCGCCGCTGCTCGAATTGGCCCGGCTGATCACGTCGTTCAGGGCGCCTGCCGAAGCACCGCCAGGGCATGGCCCGCGAGCGTTATCTCCTCTTCCGCGTGGACAACCCTCAACTCGGTCGCGGGCGTCGCCTCGCTGGTGTCGAGCACCTTTTCCCAGCGGACCAGCCAGTCCGAGGCCGGCAGCGTGAAGGTGACGGGCGCCGGGCTCGCATTGAAGAGCAGGTAGAACCCCTTGTCCGTCAGGCGCTGCCCCTTGGGATCGAGCCCGCTGATGCCATGCCCGTCCAGAAACACGGCCAGCGCCTGGGTGGTTCCACTGGTCCAGTGTGCCTGGGTCATCTCTTCGCCTTCCGGAGTGAACCAGTCAATATCGCGGAAACCCAGCCCACGCACTGCCCGGCCGCGTAGAAAGCTGCGCTGACGCAAGACGGGATGCGCCCGGCGCAGGGCGATCAGCCGTTGCGCGAACGTCAGCAGGTCGGTATCGACGTTCTCCCAGTCGAACCACGAGAGATCATTGTCCTGGCAGTAAGCGTTGTTGTTGCCTTTTTGGGTGCGACCCAACTCATCGCCGCCCAACAACATCGGCACGCCCTGCGAGAGCAGGAGTGTGGCCAGCAGGTTGCGCTGTTGACGGCTGCGCAGGCGCGTCACGACTGGATCGTCGGTCGGCCCCTCAGCCCCGCAATTCCACGAACGATTGTGCGACTCGCCATCCTGATTGCCCTCGCCGTTCGCGTCGTTGTGTTTTTCGTTGTAGCAGACCAGATCACGCAAGGTGAACCCGTCATGGGCCGTCACGAAGTTGAGGCTGGCCGTCGGCTGACGACCCCGTGACCCGAATAACCCGTGGCTGCCGGTGAAGGCTCCGGCGAACGCGCCCAGCGTGCCCTCGGCGCTGCGCCAGTAATCGCGCACGACGTCGCGATATCGGCCATTCCACTCGTTCCAACCCGCAGGAAAGTTGCCGAGCTGATAGCCGTGCTCCCCAACGTCCCAGGGTTCGGCAAAAAGCTTGACGGACGCCAGGACCGGGTCTTGACGAATGATGTCGAAGAAGGCCGCGCGCGGATCGAAGCCGTTGGTCTCCCGGCCCAGCGCCGTGGCCAGATCGAAGCGAAACCCGTCGACGTGCATCTCCTGAACCCAATAACGCAAGCTGTCGGTGATCAACTGCAGCACGTTCGGCTCGACGACGTTGAGCGTGTTGCCGGTGCCCGTGACGTCGTGGTAGTAGCGCGGATCGCTCATTACGAGGCGATAGTAGCTGGCGTTGTCGATGCCCTTGAAGGAGAGCAGGGGGCCAAGATGATTGCCCTCCCCGGTGTGGTTGTAGACCACGTCGAGGATGACCTCGAGCCCGGCTCGGTGCAGGGCCTTGACCATGTGCTTGAACTCCGTCACCTGTTGCCCGCCCACGCCGGCGCTGGCATAACGCGCCTCCGGCGCAAAGAATCCGATAGATTGATAACCCCAGTAGTTGGTCAGGCCGCGCTCCGCCAGGTTTCGATCCGGGACGGCCTGATGCACGGGCAGGAGTTCCACCGCAGTCACGCCCAGAGCGCGCAGGTGGTCGATCACGGGCGCGCTGGCCAGGCCTGCGTACGTGCCGCGCAGCGCGGCCGGCACCTGCGGATGCCGGGCCGTGAACCCCTTTACATGGACCTCGTACAGCACGCTTTCGGCCAGCGGGGTGCGCGGCGGTCGATCTCCCTCCCAATCGAAGGCCGGGTCGACGACCACGCACTTGGGCTGATGCGGCGCACTGTCTTTGCGGTCGAGCGCCAGATCGCCCTCGGGGCCCCCGACGGTGTATCCGAACAACGCGTCGCTGTCCTTCCAATGCCAGGTGCCCGCGATCGCGCGCGCGTAGGGGTCGAGCAGCACCTTGTTCGGATTGAACCAATGGCCCTGCAGCGGCCGATGCGGCCCGTGCACGCGGAAACCGTAGAGCTGGCCGGGTCGTAATCCAGGCACGTATCCGTGCCAGACCTGATTGGAGTATTCGGGCAGTGGGTAGCGCGCCGTCTCACGCGCCGGCTCGTGCGAGTCGTACAGACACAGGTCGACGCCGGACGCGTGGACGCTGAAGAGCGCGAAATTGACGCCGTCACCGTCCCAGGTTGCCCCAAGTGGATACGGCTGTCCCGGCCAGATGTTGTGTGTTCGCATAAGTGTTTCCCGTAAACCGGCGCCGTCAGCCTACCAGAAGCCTACGCCTATCCCAAGACCCCATTGGGTGGGGGCGTGGCCCATCCAGGGTTTGCGCCTGTAGTTTTCACTCGCTTTCAGGTTTGGATTCACGCGGATCTTACGTGGTCGGGCAGGCTTTAGAAAGCCGCGCTAGACTCGCCACCATGCCGTATCTCTTCGCTACAGAGCGACACGACTATTCGGACCTGGCCGGCGGTGCGGTGCTCCACGCCATCCCCGGACAACCGGCGCTGCCGGTGCGCCTGGCCGATGAGCTTTTTCAGCGCTGTCTGGCGGCGCGTTGTGAATCCGGCCCGGCTGACCCCATCTGTTTGTATGACCCCTGCTGCGGCGGGGGATACCAACTGACGGTGCTGGGCCTTCTGCACGGGCGCGAGGTGAGCCGCATCGTCGGCTCCGACATTCAGCCGGCGCTCGCTCAGGCGGCGCGCCGCAACCTTGATCTGTTGAGTCGGGAGGGGTTGGATCGTCGTATTGCAGAGCTCGAGCAGCACGCGCGTGAGTACCAACGGCCTTCGTATGCGCTGGCGGCTGCGAGCGCCCGCCGATTGCGTGACGCCCTGGCGCGTGACCTGGGCGACCGTACCCTCGCCACCGACGTGTTTGAGGCGGACGCACTGGAGCCCGATCGTGTGGCGGGCCGGCTCGGCCCGGCGTCCGTGGATATCGCTCTTGCCGATGTGCCCTACGGTCGGCACTCCGTGTGGCAGGGGCGAGATTTGTCTGAGATCGCCGATGGAGACTGGATCGGGCGCTTGCTCGAATCGTTGCGGGGTGTCTTGCGCCCCGGTGGTGTGGTGGGGATTGTCTCGGATAAGGGGCAGAAGGCCCTGCACCCCGCCTACAAACGGTTGGAACGGTTTCAGATCGGCAAGCGCCGCGTCGCCATTCTGAGACTTGGCGAATGAGTGCAAGGATGGGCCTGCGAATTCCAGCCCGGGCTGGCCCGCAGGTCAGCGCCGGCCGATTTCGCGCGCCATCTCGCGCTCGGTCTCGCGCTTCTTGATCGATTCGCGCTTGTCGAAGTTCTTCTTGCCGCGGGCCAGGGCGATCTCGAGCTTTGCGCGGCCCTTCTTCAGATAGATCCTGAGTGGAACGATCGTGTAGCCTTTGAGCTTGCCTTCGTCGAACAGCGTCCGGATCTCTTTCTTGTGGAGCAGCAGCTTGCGCGGGCGTAGCGGATCGTGGTTCTGGCGCGAGGCCGGATCGTAGGTCGAGATGTGGCTGTTGAGCAGCCAGGCCTCGCCCGCCTCGACGCGCACATAGGCTTCTTTGATCTGGGCCTTACCTTCACGCAGGCTCTTGATCTCGGTGCCGACCAGCGCGAGGCCGGCCTCAAATCGTTGTTCGAGGAAGTAGTCGAAGCCCGCGCGCCGATTGTTGGCGAGCACGCGCCCCTCGTCGGTATTGGTCGTCATAGTCTTGCATCCAGCGGCGTGCCTGTGGGCCGCAAATCTGGCCCCCTTCGGCGCCACAATCCTCTATTTTACCGCCGATCGAGCAGGTATTCGATCGCCGCCTGTAGCTGGGTGTCGCCACCATTGGGGTCGGGTTCGATCGGGATGGATGGATCCAGGCCGTTCCCGTTCAGGTTTTCGTGATCGGGTGTTTGCCAGGTCTTGGCTGTGATGTGGATGCTGGATCCGTCCGAGAGGGTGAAGACGAATTGCACCGAGCCTTTGCCGTACGTCTTCTGCCCGATCAAGGGCGCGCGATCTTGAGCGGCGACCGCCCCGGCCAGGATCTCGGCTGCACTCGCGGTGTTGTGGTTGACCAGGACCACCAAGGGGGCCGTCTGAAGCGGCGAGTCGCTCTCTGGCGCCGTGTAGGTGCGCTCGGCTTCGGATTTGCTGACCTCGTAGAGCACGACCCCGCCGTCCAGGACCAGTCCGGCCGCCTCGACGGCCGAATCAACCAGGCCGCCGCCGTTGTCACGCAGATCAAGGATGTACTGCGTCGCTCCCTGACCCGCCAGATCCTGCGTGACGTTTTTAAGCTCTTCGGCGGTCTTGTCGCTGAAACGCTCGATTCGGATCCAGCCGATCTCGGGTTGCCCGTCGACCAGTTGTCCGCGCACCGAGGGCAGGGCGATCACGGCCCGGGTCAGCGTAAACGTCAACTCGTCCTCGCCACGGCGCACCCGGATCGTGACCGGCGTGCCGACCGGCCCGCGTACCGCCGAGGTGACGTCTTCAGTCGGCGTGTCGGGTTTGATGGCCTTGTCATCAACGCCGACCAGAATATCCCCGCGTTTTACGCCGGCCAGGATGGCGGGCGAGTCGGGGAACGGATCCAGCACAATCTGATTGGACTCGTCGCGCCCGATGCTGACCCCGATGCCACCGTACTCGCCCGACAGAGCGTTGCTCTCGAGCTCGGCGTTAGGCGGGTCGATGAAAACGGTGTAGGGATCACCCAGCGATTGGACGTAACCGCGCGCCAGAGCCTGATCGACTTTGGCGGCGTCCGGCAGGGTTCCCAGGAAGTGTTGTTCCACCAGGGCTCGCGCCTCGGCCAGCAGGCCGTACTGTTCGGGACCGGCCGGCAAGCCGGGCAACGGCCAGCGCAGAAAGGCGATTTGCCCGCTGAAGGCATGCGCGTAGTAGCCCGTCAAAAACGTCACGACCACGATCGCGAGCCCGACGAGGAAGAGCCCGACCTGTTCCAGCACGGCACGTGGGTTCATGGGATCCGTTGCTTATTTGAAGGATGCCAGGGCTGCGTTGATCGCATCGATGTTTGGCATCAAGACTTGAGCGCCGTCCTGGAGCTTGGTCGGCTGCACCATCTTCTCGGAGATGGTCGTGTTGTAGATCGCCGAGTCCTGGATCTGTACACCCGCACAGCCGAGCAGTGCGATGTCCTCGAAAGTCAGATCCGTGCGCACTGCGCTCCACAACACACTGGTCAGGGCCGGGATCTGCGGCAGGACTTCCGGAGACAGGAGTTTATCGCGCACGGCGAAAAGCACTTGCTGTTGCCGGCGCATACGTTGAAAGTCGCTGCTGTCGTGACGAATCCGGGCGTAAATCAAAGCCGTGCCGCCGTCCATCAATACCCGGCCGGCCGGGAACTCGATGGCGATCGTGCCCTCGGTCGAGCGGCGCGGGTAATTCGGGTCTCGGATGGGCTGCGGGATGTCGATTTCGATCCCACCCAAAGCATCGACAGCCTGCTCGAATGCCAGAAAACTCACGACCACGTGCCGGTCGATCCGCACCCCGAAGTTTTGGGAGAGCGTGGCCGCCAGCTCGGCCGGGCCGCCGCCCTCGACGCCATACAGCTCGCCGTAGTGATAGGCGCTGTTGATCCGGGCTTCGGCGACGGGCAGGCCGTTCGCCAGCGGCAGCCACAGATCGCGCGGGAAAGAGACGAGCTCGGCGGCCTTGGCGCCGAAGTCGATCCCGAGCAACATGACCGTGTCGGCCCGGGCCGCGCGCGTATAGTCGTTGCTGAAGCCGTCGATACCGATCAGCAGGATGTTGATCCGCCCGGGTCCGTCGCAGGAGGTCGGGAAGGGCGCGGCCGCCGGCAATTGCGGCGTCGGATCGATCTCGACCTGCTGCGGGACGATGTAGAAGAGGGTTGGCGTCGGTTCGGGCACCGTGGGGCTCGGCTCGAGCGTGGGCACCGCTGTTATTGTCGGCGCCACTGTGCTGGTCGGGATCTGGGTGGGCGCGACGACCACCTTGGCCGTCGGCAAGGCTGTGAACGCCGCAGCCGTCGGTGTTGTGACCGACACCGGCTGGCAGGCTGTC
>JAEURK010000094.1 GCA_016789175.1 Anaerolineales bacterium | reverse complement strand
AGCTCGCGCATGATGTGCGCATGCGGCATGCCGGGGAAGTACAACCGACAGATCAGGTGATCGACGCCGAAGGTCTCGGCGAAACGCCGGATCGCCTGGACGCAGTCGTCGGGGTTGCCGATGACAAAACGATCCCGCGTCAGCGCCGTCAGCTGGTTCACCGGGGTCTGATCCTGCGAGCCGATCAACGGGTGCTTCCACCCGCCCCCATACTCGTCGCGGTAGTTGACCATGACGTACTTCTCGGCCAGGTCCCAGGCCTGTTCACGCGTCTCGGCGATGACGACCTCGCGCGTCAATGGCGTTGGCACGGACGCCGGGTCCTTCCCGGCGGCGACCAGGGCGGCGCGGTACTGGATCTGCGCCGCGAGGAGCTTTTCGAGGTTGGCCGTCGGCCCGGGCACCCAGGCATCGCCGAGTTGGGCCGCGCGTTTGAGCGAGAGATCGCCCCAGCCACCGAGCCAGATCGGGATCGGCCGCGCAGGTTTGGGCTCGATCGTGCCCTTGATCGTGTAGAAGCGCCCGGCGAAGTCGACGCGATCCTGCGTCCACAAGGCGCGGATGATCTTCAGCATCTCGGCATAGCGCGCGCCACGGTCATCGAGCGACACGCCGTATAGCTCGAACTCGGGCGGCCGATAGCCGATGGCGGCCCCAAAGATCGCGCGCCCGTTCGACATCACGTCCAACAGGGCCGCGTCTTCGGCGGCACGCACCGGGTGATAGAACGGCAGGACGACGATGTCGGTGCCGAGCAGCACGCGCGACGTGCGGGTCGCGATGCCGGCCAGCGCCAGGAGCGGTGACGGCCAGTAATGATCCCGGATGCCGTGATGCTCCTCGAGCCAGACCGAATCGAACCCCAGTTCCTCGCCGTAGACGGCCTCTGCCAGCGCCTCCTGAAAGAACGCGCCACCCTCGGTCGGGATAAATCCGAATTTCATGTTGCCTCACTGACTGGGCTCGAGCACAGGCACAGTTTGAGGTCTGGGCCTGTGCCGGATCTTGTACACGGATCACACGGATGGTCACGGATGACGCGGAGATGTCATACGATGCTTCCGCGTGATCCGTCGCCGTCCGCGTACTGAACGTCCCAAGTGTCGTCTCAACACTTCGGCCCGGAGGACGCGTCGCGCCACAGACTCCGGATATACGCCACGGCCTGCGGCAGCGCGATCTCGGGCGGATCGAGCTCCGGATGCCAGGCGTACTCCCACTCCACACTGAGCGGCCCGCGATAACCGCCGGCGGCCAGCAGTTCAAAGGCCCGTCGCAGAGGCACATCGCCCTCACCCAGGCGCGTCAACTGCCAGCGATCTCCGCTGCCCCGGCCGTCCTTGACCTGCACGTAACTCAGGCGCTCATACAGCAGCGGGTAACTGTCGGATGGATCCTCACCGATTGAGGCGGCGTTACCGATGTCCCAGATCACGCCCAGCGCCGGATGCGGCGCCGCCCGCAGGATCTCGGCGACCACGGCCGAGTGGACGAAGTCGTCGTGGGGCTCGAGGGCGATGACCACACCCAGCCGCTGGGCGTATTCGGCCGCACTAAGAACGCACTCGACCACACGCGCAAAGCATGAGGCCGGATCGGTGCCGGGCGGCAGAGCGCCGATGAAGGCCCGGACGCGCGGCGCGCCCAGCTCGGCGGCCAGATCGGCGTAGCGACAGAGCGCCAACACGTTGGCCTGCCGCACCGCGGCCGCGTCCGAGACCAGGCTCGAATAGGCCGTCACCGCGATCGCGGACACACCCGCGTCGCCGGCGGCCTTACGCAACAGCGCCTTGTCTGCTGCGGGCATCCCAGGCCGCACGTGGCCCCGATCGCCACCCCGCCACTCGATCCCGTCATAGCCGTGGCGCGCCGCCTGAGACAGCACGGTGGCGATGTCCCAGGCGGGGCAGGCCAGAGTGCTGAAGGCGACGAGCGACTCCATCACGAGTCCTGGTCGGCGTTCTTGCGCACCGCGCGAAGCTTGGCCGGGCCGCGCCGCCAGACGACGAAGTCGAAGGCGTCAGGCAGGTGGTACTCGCACGAGTACAGCAGAGGCTCATCGCCGGCCGAGTAATCGGTTTGGACGATGAAGAGGACCAT
>JAEURK010000080.1 GCA_016789175.1 Anaerolineales bacterium | reverse complement strand
GGCGCGGCCCGCACCAGCCTGGCGCTGGGCGACCTGCCGGGCGCGATCAACCGGGCGGAAGCCGCCGTGCGTCTGAACCCGAACGACTCCTCAGCTCTGACCTGCCTTGCCGAAGTGCAATCGGCCCGGGGCGAGAGCGATGCGGCCGAGCGCGCCTACCGCGCCGCCGCGGCCAAGGCCGCCGACTCGAGCCCGATCTGGCTCTCGCTCGGCCGCATGAAGCTCGGCCAGGGTCGCGCCCGCGAAGCCGCCGAAGTGCTCGCGCAGGCCGTCGGCGCCAGCCCGCGCTCGGACGAGATCCAGGCGGCCTACGGCGAGGCGTTGCTGGCCAGCAACCAGGCCGGCCGCGCCCTGCAAGCCTTCCGGGATGCACAGGCCCTGGCGCCGCGCAACCCCAAGCACTTGCTGCGTCTGGGTCATTGCTGCCGACTGGAGGGCCAGCTCGATCAGGCCCTGAGCCACCTGCTCCAGGCTCGCGACCTGGCGCCCCACAACGACGATATCGTGCGCGAGCTCGGCCTGGTCTTCGAGGCCCGCAAACAATGGGAGCGCGCGCTCGAGATGTACACGTCCGCCGTCGAGCTGGCGCCGCGCACCGCCGTCAACCACCTGCGATCCGGCGTGGCGCTCAAGCAGATGAAGGACTACGCCGGCTCCGTGTCCGCGCTCGAAAAGGCCGTCCAGCTCGACCCCAAAAACATCGAGGCCGCCCGGCAGCTCGCCGCGGTGACGGCCTTGAATATCGTTCAGGGCGTCCGGCTATAACACGGAAGAGGGAGGAGGGAGGAGGGACTCCCTCTTCCCTCTTCCCTCCTCCCTCCTCCCTCCCCGCGATAGCTCCGGTTAGCAAAAGTAGGCACCTGGCACGGACCTTGCAAGATGAGCTCCTTGACCGAGGAGACCGCTCATGCGACGTGCCGAATTGCTCCAACTGACCGAAGCCGCCCTGGCTCATAGCCAGCCCGACTACGCCCTCAAGACCATCCGGGCATACCTGATGGAATGGCCGGGCGATCTGGCGGCCCAGACCCTGCTCGCCCGTGCTTATCTGGCCGACAACAACACCCGGCGGGCCGTCCGGCTGCTGCAGACCGTGGTCGGCATCGACCCGGAAGATGCGGCCGCCCAGCGTCTGCTGGCCGATGCCCTCGCCGATGGCGACCGGGCCGGCGCTGAGATTGCGGCCGCGGGTGCGCACGTCGTCGACGGGCGTGGCGGACTGAAAGGCCAGAGCCTGCCGACCTGGGCCCTTTCGGCTCGCGCCGCATTCACCGTCAACGCCGCCAGCCGCGCCAGCGGCGGCGCGCCACGAACGGCCCCGCACAACGTCGACGGCGACCAGCCGCTGCCTGCGCTCCAACATCTGGTGGGACTGTGGCGCAGCAGGAGCTGGGATCTGGCCCGGCCGTTGGCCGAGCAATACGCGGCGCGCTGGCCGCAGGTTGTGGCCTTCAAGCTGTGCCTGGCCGAGTGTCGCATGGCCGCCGGTGACCACGCGCCGGCGATCGATTTGCTGCACGAAGCCGCCGCGCATGACATGGGGGGCCAGATCGCGGAGCGGCACCTCGGACTCGAGCATGCCTACAAGGCCCTGTGGCCGACCCAGATGGGCGCCGAGGTCCCGGGACCGCTCCCGGCTGCGCTCGTGTCCGGCATGGGCCTCAACCGGCTCAAGACCGGCGCGCCCAAGCGCACGCTGCCGAAGACCGGCCTGCTCGGCGCCGACTTGCTCGACATCCAGGGCCAGCTCGACCTGGTGGCCGACAAACTCGGCCTGAAGGCCCGCAAATCGACCAGCGAGGATCTCTACCTGTTCATCACCAGCCGGCAGCAACTGCAACTGCAATACGGCCCGGCCGGCCAGCAAGCCATCGACGAGGCCATGCGCAGCCTGGCCGGTGCACAGCAGGCGCTGCGTCCGGCGATCCTGTACGTCGACGACGTCGAGAGCACCAAGGCCTTCGGCCTGACCCCAGTTGACCCGCGCAACGCCTGGGCGATCAAGCACCTGGTAACCGAAGTCTCGGCAAGCCTGAAGGCCAAGGGTCGCAAGATCGGCGCGCTCGTGATCGTGGGCGGGCCCGAGATCGTGCCCTTCCACCACCTGCCCAACCCGACTGACGACGCCGACGCCGACGTCCCCTCCGACAACCCGTATGCCTCGAGCGACGACAACTACTTCGCGCCCGAGTGGCCGATCGGCCGCATGCCCAGCGGCGGCGGCAAGGACGTCGGTCCGCTGCTGCGCTGTCTCAAGCGCGCCACGTCGGTGCACGCCCGCAAGACCGCCAAACGCCAGTTGAACTGGTGGGAGCAATTGCTGCAGATCGTGCGCCGGCTGTGGCTGCAGGCCAGCGTCAATCGCCCGGCCGCGAGCTTCGGCTATTCGGCCAACATCTGGCGGCGCGCCTCGGCTGCGGTCTTCGACCTGATCGGCGATCCGGCCCAACTGCACACCAGCCCGCCTTCGACCTCCGCCCAGCTCCCGGCTGAGGGCCTGGCGCCCTCGCGGCTCTCGTATTTCAACCTGCACGGCATCGAGGATGGGCCCGAGTGGTTCGGCCAGCGCGCACCCGATGATGCGCAAACGCTGCCCGAGTACCCGGTCGCGCTGCGCCCGGCTGACGTCACCAACCACGGCCGCGCACCGCAGATTGTGTTCAGCGAGGCCTGCTACGGCGCCAACGTCTTCAACAAGTCGACTGTCGACGAGGCGCTGTGCCTGCGCTTCCTCGACAGCGGCACCCGAGCCATGGTCGGCTCGACCAAGATCGCGTACGGCTCGGTCACCACGCCCCTCATCGGCGCGGACCTGCTGGGCCGTTACTTCTGGCAGCACCTGACCGCCGGGCTCTCGATCGGCGAGGCCCTGCGCCTGGCCAAACTGGCGATGGCGCAGGAGATGATCCAGCGTCAGGGCGCGCTCGACGGCGAGGACCAGAAGACCCTGATCTCGTTCGTGCTGTACGGCGACCCGCTCGTCACAGCAGCCGGCAAGATCAACGACACAGCCGCCAAGGAAGCCAAGCGCCGCGCCCTGCAGTTCACGGCCGTGACGCCCGAGATCACGTTGGCCGAAACTACGGCGAGCGAGACCCTTGCGCCCCAGACGCTGGCCGAGGTCAAGAGCGTCGTGGCCCAGTACCTGCCCGGCATGGAAGACGCCGAGGTCCGGGCGGCCCGTGCGCGCGTGCTGCCGGTCGGGGCCAAGGGCTTCGGCGCCGGGCGCTCGACTGTGGTCACGCTCTCGAAAGTGATCCACGGCAAACGCTATGCGCACCCACACTTCGCCCGCGCCACGTTGGACGCGCAGGGCAAGGTGATCAAGCTGGCGATCTCAAGATGATTGCGGAATGCCGATTTCTGACTGAAGCCCAATCAGAAATCAGTAAACAGCAATAGGAAGTGTCTCATGACCACGATCGGTTTCCATTACTTCCCGGATGATCTTCACTACCGCACCCACGACCTCCAGGCGTGGTTGCCGGAGTTGCAGGGCCTGGGCGCCCGCTGGCTGACGGTGGTCGGTTCGCTGACGCGGGCCGTACCGGAGCCCTTTCTGCGCGGGCTGCGCGAGGCCGGCATCGAGCCGATCGTGCTGATCCCGGCCGGGCCGGTGCGCGCGCTCGACGCGACGGCGCTGGCGCCGCTCTTCAACAGCTCTGCGCGCTGGGGTGTGCGCTACGTGAGCGTGTTTGCCGAACCGAACAGCCGCTCGTCGTGGTCTCCCAGCGACTGGTCGAAGACCGGGATCGTCGATCGCTTCGTCGAGATCATGGCCCCGATCTGGCGCGCGCAGCAAGCCGCGGGTCTGACTCCGGTGTTCCCGGCCCTCAAGGCCGGCGGCGAATACTGGGACACGGCCTTCCTCGAGGCCGCCCTGGTTGGGCTGCAACGACGCAACCAACACGAGCTGCTGAACGCCATGGCTTTCGCCGTCAACGTGTGGACCTTCAACCGACCGGTGACCTACGGCGCCGGCGGCCCGGCCAAATGGCCGAACGCGCGTCCCTATCTGACGCAGCCGGGCGTCGAGGATCAGCGCGGCTTCAACGTCTTCGATTGGTACAACGCCATCTTTGAGGAGCGCCTGGGCGAACGCCGCCCGCTGATCAGCCTGGCCGGCGGCCCGCGGCTCGGCGACCAATCCGACCCAGGTCTCCCTTCCGTGAACGAGGCGCGGCACGCGTCTTGCACTAAGGAGATCATGGCGCTGGTGAACGAGAACCAGTTGCCCGCGAACCTTATCAACCTCAACTTCTGGCTGCTGACGGCTGACGCCGCCAGCCCGTTCGCGCGCGAGGCCTGGTTCAAACCGGATGGCGGCACTCTGGCCGCCACGGCCGTGCTCCGAAGCGAAGCGGGTGCGGCGCTGGTCGAGGCGGCGCCCGCAC
Source organism: Anaerolineales bacterium (assembly GCA_016789175.1). Classification (GTDB taxonomy): domain Bacteria; phylum Chloroflexota; class Anaerolineae; order Anaerolineales; family UBA6663; genus UBA6663. The sequence goes on along the minus strand of JAEURK010000080.1, from coordinate 35,032 downwards.
AGGGCCTGACACCTGGGAGCGCCGCGCATGAGCTGCTGATGCGGCTGCGAACAGCGCCGGCCGGCGCGAAGACGGCTGCGGCCACCGGGCCCGGCGTCAGTAAAGTCACGGCCGCGGCGACCGCCGAGGCGCGACCGCTCCGCCATTACCTGCTGCTCCCAACCTTCGAATGGGGCGTGAGCGAGTGGCATTGGACGGCGGCGCTCGACGTGGTTCGCGCCCACCGGCCCACCATCGGGTTCTCGCCCGAAGAGGCCGGGTTGGCTGCGCGTGTGACGATCCTGGGCAACGAGCAAGGCATCAGCACGGAAGTCGAAAACCAGCTGCGGGGACGCGGCTGCGAGGTTGAGCGGATTTCGGTCGGTCGTTGAGTGACGCAGACGTTGTGAGGATTGAGGGAGAGACCATGAACACACCCAGCACCGTGATCAAGATCTTTGGGCTCGGCGGCGGCGGCTCGAACGCCGTCAATCGCATGATTGACATCGGGCTCGAGGGCGTCGAGTACATCGCCGCCAACACCGACGCCCAGGCGCTCAAGCTCAGCCAGGCCACCACCAAGCTCCAGATCGGGCCGAAGCTCACCAAGGGCCTCGGCGCCGGCGGGCGCTGGGAAGTCGGACGCGAGGCCGCACTCGAGAGCCGCAACGAGATCCGCAAGGCCCTCGACGGCGCCGACGTGGTCTTCCTGACCTGCGGCATGGGCGGCGGTACCGGCACGGGTGCGATCTCGGTCGCGGCCGAGATCGCCCGGGGTATGGGCATCCTGACCGTGGCGATCGTGACCACGCCGTTCTCGTTCGAAGCCAGCCGCCGACGCGCCAACTCGGAGGCCGGGCTCGAGGCGCTGCGCCCGACTGTCGACACCCTGATCCAGGTCAGCAACGACAAGCTGCTCGGCCTGGTCGGACGCAACGTGCCGTTTGAGACCGCGTTGCGCGTCGCCGACGAAGTGCTGCGCCAGGGTGTCCAGGGCCTGACCGAGATGATCACGCGGCCCGGCCTGATCAATGTCGACTTCAACAACGTCCGCGCGATCATGCAGGACGCCGGCAACGCCATGATGGCCATCGGCCAGGGCAAGGGCGAGAACAAGGCCGCCGACGCCATCCATCAGGCGCTGCATATGCCATTGCTCGACCTGCCAACGCTGCAGGACGCGCGCGGGGTGCTGCTGCACTTCACCGGCGGCGACGACCTCAGCCTGTTCGAGGTCAGCCAGGCCGGCGAGCAGATCCGCAAGGCCGCGCCCGACGCCGACATTGTGTTCGGCGCGTCGATGGATCCGGCCATGCAGGGCCGCGCGCAGGTCATCCTGATCGCGACCGGCTTCACCCAACGCGCGCCTGAGCCGCGACCGCTGCCGGTCATCGCCGCGCAGCCGATCGAACAGCCGTCCGAAACCGAGAGCGCACCGGCGCACGAGTCAGTCGCCGCAGCCAAACCCGCGCCGCGCGTCAATCTGGCGCAGGCGCTCTTCAGCCAGGCCATGTCGCCCGAGCCCAAGGCCGAAAGCTTTGTGGCCCAGGAGGTCACGGTCAACCCCAACAACCTCGACATCCCGGCCTTCCTGCGCCGCCGCCGCTCGATCGGCGACCTGAAGGGCTGAGCGACGTCGAGCTCGAGGTGCAGCATGGCGCTCTCCAACAGTCAAATCGACACGATTGCGAAGCAGGTGTATCGCCAGTTCCCGGAAGTCAAGGGCACGGCGCCCGCCATCGCGTCGATGACGGCCAAAACCCCGGGCGTCGCCGAGAAGTTCGTGCTGACGTTCAAGGGTAAGGGCGTCGGACCCGGCGGCCGGTCGATCCCGCGCATCGTGCGCGTCGTCGCCGACCTCAAGGGCGCCGTTCTGAAGATGAGCACGTCACGGTAAACGATCGTGCTGATTGCCGACAAGAGGGAACACGATCGGCTATCAGCAATCAACAGTTCGAAGCTCGCCGGCACAATTCGATGAACACAGAGTGGGTACGCCAATTGCGGCACCGGTTGCCGCCCGAAGTTAACGAGATGCTCGACCAGGTCCAGCTGTCTGTGCTGCGCGGGGTCGTTAAGTTCAATTGCGCAGCGGCAGACGGCCTGCGGGCCATACGGCCGTTGGCCGCCTATTGGTGGATGCCTGCCGCCGGATTGGGCGTCGGGATGATAGCCGGGATCGCCAGCCGGTTGGCCGGCTGAGACACACGCCATACCGAAGAGGAAGCCATGCTCGACAACGCCTATGTGATCAATCGCACGCCGACCGAATTGATGGAGCGCCAGGTCAAGGTGCTCGAGCAATCGGTGATGGCCCACCAGGCCCAGCAGGCCCGCATCGACGAGACCCTCGAATACCTGAAGCTTTCGAACCTTGATCTCGCCCGTGGCCTCGAGAAACATGCCGTCGCCTTGCGCGAAGGGCTGCGCGGCCGTGGCGGCGGCTCCGTCCGCATCACCGACGTCGAGATCTCGTTCGTCTCGATGTACGTGCTGATCTTCAAGTGGTGGTTGGCGGCCGGCGTCGCGACCCTGACCGTGGCCGCCATCCCGGCCATCATCACCGGCCTGTTGATGCTCCTGGGCATCGTTCACTGGTAACTGCCTGGGGATCGGCGGATCAGCCGATCGGCCAAGCGTTAGGTCAACCGGGAGTGCGGCACGTGCCGCACTCCTTTTGGTTTGTTTGCCCGACCGGGCCGAGTCAGTTGCATATCCACCCAAGGTCGCTCACAATGTCAAGGGTTCGCCACCTGGTTTCAGCCGGATTTCACAACCCGGGCGTAAAGTTGCGCTGAAAACCACGGCAAAACGCCGTGATTTCACGCCAAACCGGCTTCATTCCCAGGTTAAGGCCCTGTACGATGCAGGGCGTGTCACCCGTAATCGTGTCCTCGCGTGTGATGTTCAGCCGGCTCTTCCTGCCGGTCGGCCTGACGCTGATTTGCGTCTGGCTCGGCTGGGCGGCTGCGCGCACCCTGGTTCCGGAGCGCACGACCCCGACACCGCTCCCGCTGACCACGACCCCGACCGGCCTTCCGACCGGACCCACCCAGGTGCTGGTGCTCGTCGTCGACGATCTCACGGCGCCCCGCCCTTTGCTCGACGGTGTCTGGGTGACCACAATGACGCCCGGTTCCTCCGACACGACCTGGGTGGGCTTCGCGTCCGACCTCACCATCGAGCACGATACCCTGGCCTCGTATTTCAGCACGGGCTACGGCATCGGCCGCAGCGCGCAGGACGGCGCCCTGCTGGTTGAAGCCGGGCTGCGGCGCCTGACCAGCGGCGCGGTCGCGCCCCACTACCGCCTCATCATCGATCGCACCGTGGCGGCCGATCTTGTGGATCGGCTCGGCGGCATCACAGTCGTCGATCAGGCCATGGACGGCGCGCGCATGTTGGCGGCTTACGACGCCATCGGCGCCAGCGGTCCCGCAGCGCGCGCCTCCTTCCAGGCCGCCGTGCTCGAGGCCTGTGGCCGACGCCTGCAAGGCGTCTCAAGCACCGAGGTCAGCAGCCACCTCGCCGAGCTGGCCCCGACCTACGGGCTCGACGCGGTGCTGGTCACCGGCTGGCTCACCTCGGGCGTCTTTCCCGAGCCGCCTGCCTTCTCCGTCACCCTCGCCGCACGCTGACGTTTTTTTGCATTCAGACACCAAGACACCGGGAGTGCGAACGACAGGTCTCAAGGATTGAGGCTCGCCGTCCGCACTCCCGGTGTCTGTACGTTCGTCGTTCGCACTCCCGGTGTCTTGTACAATCCAGTCCAGGAAGAGGGCCGGATCATGAAACACACCTACCGCTACGATCACCTGACCTGGAAAGAAATCCGTGACGCCGTCGGGCGCCAGCCGCAGCCCGTAATCGCCATTCCGATCGGGGCCGTCGAGGATCACGGTCCGCATATGGCGCTCTCGACCGACAACGACATCCTCGAAGGCGTGCTGGCCGAGTGTGGCCGCCGCGCCCAGGGCGACCTGCTGATCCTACCGACGATCCCGTTCGGGTTGGACGAGCATCACATGGACTTCCCGGGCACGATCACTGTGGATATCCAGACCACGCTCGCCTATTTGACCCAGGTGGCAGTTTCCGTGGCTCGCCACGGCTTCACGCACATCCTGATCGTCAACGGGCACGGCAGCAACCAGAGCATCTGCGATCTGGCCGCGCGCGATTGTGTCATCAAGACCGGCATGATCTGCGCCGCGACCACGGTCAACGCCGCAGTCGACCCCAGCCTGGTGCGCGACGTGCTCGACGCCGAGCGCCGCGGCGGCCCGGGCTCGGTCGGCCACGCCTGCGAATACGAGACCGCTATGATGCTCCATCTGCATCCCGAGCGGGTCGACATGCCCCTCGCGCGGCGCGACGTCGGGCAACTCAAGCTTAAATACTTCAACTGGGATCATCCCGAGCCGTCGGCCTACGCCTGGCAGGATTGGTGGAGCCGCTTCTCGTCTGAGGGGATCGCGGGCGACGCGGCGGCCGCCACGCCGGAGTTTGGCAAGCGGATGTTCGACGTCACGGTCGAGCGCTTCGTCGAATTAGCCCGCGAATTCCGCACCATCCCGATCCGGCCGCGGCGGGATCATCACTGACCCGCGGGCTCACGGGGTAACGTCTGCCAAATCGTACAGGGCATAGCTGCCGAAGCGCACCTGGGGCTGGCGATCCTCGACCCAAAGCTCGTACAGCCCGGTCCAGGCCCCAAACGGCCCAACCAGAACGAAACGCTGTGTCGCCACGGTCGGCTCGAATTTGCCGGGCGGCGGCTGAACGCCCAGATCCTGGATGTAAATCGTCACTCCGTTGAGGGTCTCCTGGGTCGGGAACAGATACCGCGGAGTGCTATCGATGGCGAGCTGCCATTCCCACGTCGCCACGACATCGTCCGGCGCAAGGTGATCTTTGAGATACCGGCGCATCGCCTGAAAACCATCGTCTTGGGCCCGCAGCAACCCATTGGCGAACGGCACGAACCCCGTAGCCACGAGGTACCCGACCACCCCCAAGACGGCTCCCCGGCTCAGGAGACGCGGCCCTAGCACCGCCGTCGCACGCCAGAGATCAGCCAGCGGCGCCGCCAAAAAGATCAGGGTCAGACTGACCGGATAGAACGCATACCGGCCCCAACCGAACGAGAACAGACCGAACCAGATCAGAGACGTCAAGGGCAGCGCCAGGGCTGCCAGGGCCAAGCGGCCAACTTCGCCCGGCTGACGCGCGCGCAACGCCAGCCAGACCAGCGTGGGAAGGCCCCAGGCGAGATAGCCCGAGCGCCACAACACGCCTGACGCTGCCCACCAATGGTCAGGGTCGAACGTCAGCACATGGATCAGGGCCGACTCAAACAGCAGGCTGGCGTTGGCCGAGAAGCGCTCCGGGCCGAGGGCCAGATATTGCACGCCACCCCAGGCACTGGTCACGCCCAAATAGATCGCGAGCGGCACCAGAAAACGCGCCGGTTGTGTGGCGCGATCTCGCCACCACGCCACTGCCCAGAGCACACACCAGCTCGGACCAAACACCAGCGCCATCTGGCTTTTGGTGAGTCCGGCCAGACCAAAGAAGAGGCCGGCCAACCACAGCGCCCGCTGCGACCGCGCCCGTGACGGCCGCTCTGCGCTGTCGGTCAGCCAGATATCCAGCCCTACCAGATACCAGGCCAGGGCCGCCACCTCGCCCAAGAACTGGCGCGCCGCCGGCAGGAAGCTCGCCGCGGCCTCGGCAGTACCCAGGAGCAACAAGCCGACTCCCGCCAGCGCCAGGCCGGGCGAGCCCAAGACTCGGCGCACAACGCGATAGGCGGCGACGACGGCCAGAACACCATACAGCGCCACGATCAAACGAGCGCTGGCCGGTTCGGGGCCGAGTAACCAAAACGCCAGAGCAGCCGGAAGGATGACTGTCGGGCCAGTCTGGATCGCCGTCGCGAAGTACCGAAAGCCATCGGCCGAGTCGAGACCGTACCGGCCAGATAATACGAACGACCGCACGGCACCCCAGTTGAGGCCTTCATCGAGCCACGGCGAAGGAAAGAAGGGTTGCGCGATACTGGTGAGAGCCAGGACGGCCAGCGCAACAAGGGCCAGGATCACACTCTCCCGAACCGTCCACGCGGGTGGGTTTCCGCCGTCCGATGCGGCAACGCCCTGCGGCGTCCGGTTCGGCTTCATGGGCTGCCCTTCAGGAGCTTGGCCGTGACCCACAAGGGGCCGGCGAGTGCGCCAAGGCTCGCGACTTCCCGGGCGGCCCCGACTTCCATGAGATCGAGGGCCGCCGAACGGACATCGGACTTGGGCCAGCGGAAGAGTTTCTGGGCCTGCGCCGGCGTGGCAGCGCCCACCGAGCGCAGAAAGAGGTCAAGCAACGTCGCGCGCGCCGCCCGCCGCGTGATCTTCTCGGCCTGCGCTGCCAGGTCCGGCCAGAGCTTGACGACGCTCTCATAAACGAAGGCATAGCGCCACGCGCCGGCCTTGGCCACAGCCGCCGGAGCGATCAACCAATTCACCTGGAGCTCGGTCAGCGCCCGCTCGAACCGGGTGTTCGATTCGCGCGACGTCATCCCGGCTTCGCGGCGCAGGGCGATCGTATGCTGGCGGCCCTTGTCCAGCAAGATTTCGAACAGGCGAAAGGCTTCGCGTGAAAGCGCGCCGGCGCGATACAACGCCTCGGCGTCTTCACGCGGCTCGCCGAAATTCTCGCTCAAGGCATAAAAAGCCGGGGCCACCTCGGGCGCAACCAGTGTCGCCTTACCGCGCAACAGCTTGGCGTAGTGCCAGACGCCGGTGCCCAGAAGCGAGTCCTTCCAACCCCAGGTGATATGACCGGGGTCATCGTGGGCACTGGCTACTGGCCGATCTCCGGCTACCGCGGCCCAGAGGCTCGGCAGGTCGACGCCCTGGATCGGCCAGAAGTAAGCGAAACCGCGTTCGTTTACAAAGGCCACGGCCTGGTCGGGTGAAGCGACCCGGCCGGCCGCCGTCAGATGAAAGGTGCCCGCCCGATACGATTTGAGGATGGCAGGGGTGAGTGGCCTGGAAGTCATGGATTAAGAGCATAGCGGCGCATCCGGTAAAATTCAACCTTGTGAACACCCTCGCTGGTCCTATTTTGCGCATCGTTTATGTGGGGTTGAGCCTGGCCGCGGCTCTGGCAATCGCCGCTCCAGCCCGGGCTCAAGCCGAACCTGTCATCGATTCGGCCCCGATCCCGGGCTACCGTTTTGGCGAGCCCCTGACGTTTACGCTCGAGGCGCACAGCGGCGCCCCGATTACGCGCGTCAGCCTGTACGTCCGTGCCAGCGAAGACGAACGCACGTTCATGGGCCTGGCCCAATTCGTCAGCAGCGAGCAGGTCACGGCGACCTATTCGTTCGATCCGCACCAGCGCACGTTGAGCGCATACACGCCGGTCGAATACTGGTGGGAGGTGACCGACTCATCCGGCACAAGCACGCGATCTGAGCCGGCCTCCTTCGTGTATGTCGACAACCGCTTCGATTGGCAGAGCCTGGAGACCACGGACGGACGATTGGCGGTGCACTGGTACGCCGGCGATGCCGCATTCGGCCAGGCTGCCCTGGACGCGGCAACAAACGGGTACGCTGGGGGGCGCGGCCTGCTGGCAAGCGCCCAACTCGAACGCGCGGATGTCTATGTCTATAAGAGCGAGGCCGATGCTCGGGCCGCGCTCGACTCCGCCAGCCCCTTCTGGGTCAGCGGATACGCGAACCCATCTGGAAACAGCGCGATTATCGTCGCCGATCCGGCCACGCCGGACGCGCTCTCTCAGGTCGCGCGTGACATTCCGCACGAGTTGATGCATTTGCTGGCAGCCCAATCCAACGGCAGCCGGCTGCAGGGTGTGCCGGCCTGGTTCAACGAGGGTCTGGCTCAACTGAACGAGCCCGCGCCCGATCCGGACGATGCGGCCCTGCTGGCCAACGCCCGCGCCGCCGGCGGGCTGCGCGCGTTGGCCGAGTATTGCGCGCCCTTCCCCGGCGATCCGGACGACGCCCGCCTTGCCTACGCGCACAGCGCTGCCGTGGTTCGCCATATCCGCAATCAGTTTGGTGTCACCAAGCTATCTGAACTGCTGGCGGCCTACGCTGGAGGATTGTCATGCGAGGCTGGTGTGCAGGAAGCGCTCGGCCTGACCCTGGCCGGGCTGGACCAGGCCTGGCAGGCCGGCCCGGCAGTCGCGCCGGGCCTGTTGTTGAACGACACGGCCGGCGGTTGGCTGGTGCTGGCGCTGCTTGTCGGCGTCGTCGCTCCGCTCGTGCTCCTGCTCGGCCTTGGCGGCGCTCGCCCGACCCAACCGGCCGATGGGCGATGATAGAATCGCAGCGATGACGACCCTTCTCGACGCGCGGTTGCACGCCACTGTTTCGGGCACGGTCCAAGGCGTCGGCTTTCGATACTCGACCCTGGATGCCGCCCGGCGACTCGGCTTGACGGGCTGGGTGCGCAACCTGCGCAGCGGCGAAGTCGAAGTCGTGGCGGAGGGCAAGCGCGTCATCCTCGAGCAGTTTCGCGAGTATCTGGAAAAGGGCCCGATCGGGGCACGCGTGACCGGGGTCGATGCGACCTGGGAGACACCGACCGGCGAGTATCGGTCGTTCTCCGTCACGGGCTAGATCCACAGGTGTGACGTGTCAATGCTTCGAACCAATCCAAACGGCGTCGCCTGGTCCGTGATCATCGGCGCCTTCGCCGTCTTTGTGGCCCTGGCCGGCGGCGTGATTTACAGCGGCTATTGGTGGCTGACCGAGTCGATGGTGTCGCTGGAGATCGCGTTGACCGGACACAATGTCCAGGTGCAACGGCCCAATCGCACACAGTACGAAGTCAATGTCAACAGCGTTCCGGTGCAATCGCGGCTGGTCACCGATAGCGCCCTGACCAATCAGGGTCAGTTGGCGTTCCTGGCCAAGCCCGCCAATGGCACACCGGATGGTCAGGCGCCGCTGGCGGTGGTAACCCTGTTCGAGAACACCAGTGTCGAGATCGTGCAGGCGTCGGTCCCGCAGTTTCCGTCGTTGAACGCGCAGGACAATGTGATCGTGCTGCGCGTGTACACCGGACGGATCCGGGTGACCACCAACGTCAACCCCGAGCGCGCAACCATCATTCGCGTCGTATCCACGGTCGGGGTGACCGAGATCAACGAGCCCGGCGCCAGTGTCTCAGTCGAGGTCGGGGCGGCTCGAACCCGCACGACGGTGCGCGAGGGCAGTGCTCTCCTGTTGGGCGCCAATGGCCAACTGCCTCTCGCGCCCGACGAAAGCGGCGAGATCCAGGCCAATGGCCAGGTCACCGGACCGACCGAGAACGAGAAGAACCTGATCACCAACGGCGACTTCGCGCAGGCCCTTGAAGGCACCTGGCAGGTCAGTGCGCCCGCGCCGGGCTCCGGCGATCCGCCGGCTCAGGTCTCACTGGCGACCGGCACTTCGGGCCTGCCCGCCATCCGCTTCTTGAGTCGCTCGTTTGACTACAACGAGGCCCGCGTCCGCCAGGATCTCAACCTCAACGTCAGCGACTTCACGTCATTGCGGATCCTGGTCGATGTCTTGATCCACAGCCAGGACCTCTACAACTGCGGCGACAAGGGCACCGAATGCCCGATCATGTTGCGGCTGGTGTATCTCGATGAAAACGGCAACCAGCAGCAATGGATTCAGGGCTTTTACGGACTGTATAGCCCCAGCGTGGGCAAGACCTATTGCGCCGACTGCGCCCTGCCCCGGCCGGAGCACGAGTTCTTGCGGCTGAACGAGTGGACGAACTGGCAGTCATCGGAGCTTCTGCAGGAGCTGCGCCTGGTCAACCGCCCGATGGCGATCCTGCTTTACATCGAGGTGACCGCCTCGGGTCACAGCTTCGACAGCGAGGTCAGCCAGATTCAATTGCTGGCCACCGAGTAGCTCGGTCGCTCTCCGATGCGGCGCGCCACAGCCGAGACCCGGTCGGGCGTCAGCCAGGCGGCAGCGGCGCCGTCGGTGAAGGCCGCGCCAACGCCCGGCAAGCCCTGCAACAGGTCGATGTATCGCAAACACTGAGCGGCCCTTTGCGCCTCGGGCTCGCCCGCGTCGACCGGGCCGAAGCCGGTCACCATGAGCAGGTGGCGCGGCCACCGGCGCCGGGCCTCCCACGGCCGCAATCCTCCCGTCACCGCAAAGATCTCCTCGTCGCCGCGCCAGGGGGCACGCACGCCGACCCAATCCGCCCGGCGTTCAACGATATCGTCGGGCGTGAACCCCTCTTCCGGAACACCGCCGTGGTGGCGCGCCAGCCAGGTCGGCGCGATGCCGGGCCAGCCCAGACGGATCTCCGGAAAGAGCCGCCGCAAGATATCGGCCGCCTGTTGCCACCAGACCGCGAACGCGGCGGGTTTGTGCCACGCTATCCCCCACCCGCCTTCGGGTACGTTCGGCTCCGGGCAGAGTTCGAGCGCGCGCACGCCGGTCCGGTACCAGACGGATAGGGAGGTCGCCAGGCCGGTGACGAAGGCCGTCGGCGCTGCCTCACGTTCAGAGCGCGGCCCCGCGCTCAGGACGACCGCGGTCGTCGGAGCCTGGTCGGCCAGGACCCCGGGCAACAAGGCGCTCAACCCGACCGGGACCCGGATCGCCGTCGCGCGACCGGCCGCCAGGGCCGCCAGCTGGGTCACCCCGGCAGCGGCCGAGAGCGTGGCCCCCACCTTGAGTTCACGCGTCGACCACCAGACCGGCCACACATCCGGGCTCCCACGCCGGGCCCAGGCCTCAGCCAGCCGCGCCGGCGATTCGACCGGCAGCCGCTCGATTTTGAGACGCGGGAAACGGCGGGCGAACCAGGCCACCCAGGGGTCGGCAGACTCGGGCCCCGTCACGACGATCTCCTGGCGCGGGAAGCCATAGCGGGCGGCCGCTTCAGGATCCGACGTGATCAGGCCGTCGGGCACCAAGGGCGCAGCAGCGGTACGCCACTCGAGGCCGGGATCGATCGGGACGAGCAAGACAGTGGGCGTCGACATCATGCTCCTGAGATCGACAGGGCCGCACGGCAGGCCTGGCGGTCGTTATCGATAGGTACCCTCGGGACTGCCCTGCCTGACCAACAGGCAGGGCTATCGCTTCCTATTCGCGAGGGCCGAGTTCTTTGTCACAAGTACCTCGAATCGACTTGGCACGAACGATCCTAATTCGGTTCAATTCGTGAAACACGTGGCAAAACGCGCGCTGTTTCACTTTCGATGTGTTGGCCCTGGACCAACAGGCGCCATAGGGCCTAATGATACAATGGCCGCTGATTTGGCCGTCACTACATTCCTATGGCAGATGGCCCGTTTCACGTGCGCAGCCATCCTCCATCAGCATCCATGAGGAGCACCGAAACATGAGAAAGAAAGTAACAGTCGTCGGCGCCGGCAATGTGGGCGCCTCGTGCGCGCTCTGGCTCGCCCAGCGTGGCATCTGCGACATCGTGCTGGTCGATGCCGAGATCGCAAAGACCGCGCCGGTGGGCAAGTCACTCGACCTGCTCCAAGCGGCGCCGATCGTCGGCTACAACGCCCGCATTATGGGGACGGCGCACGGCTCCTACGAGGGCACTGAGAACTCGGACGTGATCGTGATCACGGCTGGCTTCCCGCGCAAGCCGGGCATGAGCCGCGAGGACCTGGTCAGCGCCAATCAGGGCATCATCACCGACGTGCTGTCCAAGGCGCTGGATAAATCGCCAAACGCCTATATCGTGGTCGTCACCAACCCGCTCGACTCGATGACGTATCTGGCATACAAGCTCTCCGGGCTGCCCAAGCACCGGGTGATGGGCCAGGCCGGCATCCTTGACAGCGCCCGGATGGCTGCTTTCATCGCGCTCGAGATGAACGTCTCGATCGAAAACGTCCAGACCGTCGTGCTCGGCGGTCACGGCGACGAGATGGTGCCGCTCACCCGCTACTCGACGGTCTTTGGTCGCCCGATCACCGAATGGCTCTCGCCCGAGAAGGTTACGGCCATCGTCGATCGCACCCGCAAGGGCGGCGGCGAGATTGTCAACCTGCTTGGCACCTCAGCTTACTACGCGCCGGGCGCCGCCGCAGCACGCATGGCGGAAGCCATCCTGCTCGACAGCAAGCTGATCGTCCCGGCCTCGGCCTACCTCGAGGGCGAGTTCGGCTACAGCGATCTCTACTTCGGCGTGCCGGTCAAGCTCGGCGCCGGCGGCGTGGAAGAGATCCTGCAGTTCCCGCTCACCGACGAAGAGAAGGCCATGGCCGACAAGTCGGTCAAGCTCATCCGCGAGACGATGGGCGCGTTGAAGTTCTAAACCGCGCGACGGCGGCTCATTCGCAAATCGCACAGGACGAACGACGGAGGTGTTCCTCACCCACCCTCCGTCGTTCGTCCTTCGCCATTCAACGACCCGACCCAAACCATGTCCATCCCCCTTGTTGAAGGCAGCGTCATCGCTCACGGCGGCCACTTCGTGTTCGTCTACGGGCCCGAGGCGCAGGCCCTGGGCGTGCCAGTGATCGAGGGGCCGGTCGTGCTCCGCCCCGCCTATCGCTTGTGGGAGATGCCCGCCTACTTCCTGCCCGAGACCGTGATCGACGACATCGGGCAGGAATTCGACGCGCCCGAGGCCTTTGCCTGGATCGAGGAGCGCGGCGATCTCTTCCCCCGTTCCGAGGCCTACGGCGTGTTGGCCGACGGCAGCGAGAAGGGTTTCGTCATCAAGGCGCTCGACCTGACCGAATTGCGGGTCTTCGCCGGCCCGGGCGGCGGTGGCGGGCCGTTTCTGCCGATCACTTTGGCCATCGAAGCCGCGTCCGTGGCCGACGATCTGGCCGTCGTCCCGGTGCCTGGCCCGACGCCGGTACTGGCACGTGCTCTACCCGCCTATCGATTATCCCCGGGGGTCTTTGGAGCTGTCGCGGCCGCGATCCTCAATCAGTTGTTGCGCCACAAGCGCCGCGACTTTCGCCTGACCTTCGACGAGCTCGACGACATGCTCGGGCCCGACGCGTAGGCGCTCCCCTCTTCTACAACGACACGGGCCGGGTTGAACCCGGCCCGTGTCGTTGTAGGGCATGGCCCGCGACCTACTTCCGGAGCGACGGCAAGAACAGCTCCATCCGTCCATATTCATAGGCGCCGATATCGCAGATACCGTACATCGGGCGATGAACCCGGCGCTGGTCGAAGGCCGGACAGCCCACATTGGTGCCGGCATTGATGATCGGCGACCCCAGCAGCAGCGCTCGGGTCGTCGCGGGGCCGCCCGTCGCGGGCAGGTCATCGAGATACGGGTCGATCGCAGTGAGATTGCCGTTCACCCCATGGATCAACCCACAGGCGGCTGTGTCGTCTTCAATCAGGTTGTTGATCGACCCGACGGCCAGGAAACTCCCGGCGGCGTTGATGCAATCGCCGCCGCTAACGCTGTTCGCGATCAACGTGTTGACCAGCCGCGGGGCGCTGCTGGCGTTATACATGCCGCCGCCCGAAGCGGCTGAGGCCGCATTGTCGCTGAAGGTGACGTTGACCAGGCTGGGATTGCTGGAGGCGTTGAATAGACCGCCGCCGATCCCGCCGACGTTGTGGCTGAACGTGACGTTGGTCAGCGTCACATTGCTCCCGGAGTCGTTCTGCATACCGCCGCCGAACGTCCCAAAGTTCGCGATCACGGCGATGTTGGTGAAGGTCGCGCTCGAGTTGAGGTTGATCGCGCCGCCACCGCCGTCGGCCCGATTGCCGCGGAACAGGAGATTCGCAAAATCCACATACGAATGGTTGTTGTAGAGGCCGCCACCGACGTTGTTGGGGAGCGACCCGTTGGCGTAGCCGCCTGTGATGACGAAGCCATCCAGGATGCCAAAGATCCCGCCCGGGGCGGTCACCACATGATAGGCGTTGTCGACCCCGGCGATATCGGTATACGACTCGGCGATGTGATTGCCGTCGGTATTTAGGTCGCTTTGCTCAAGGTCTCCGCTCAGGATGGACAAATTCACGGCCGGGTTACGCTGGCCAAGCGTCGTCTCATTCCCGACGAAACCGCCGTACACATCGACCAGATCTTTGAGCACAAAAGACGCTGTCCGCGCATCCGGCGCCTGGATCTGTCCCGCATCGGGATAGTAGACGCCGTCGGCGACCCAGATCTCGGTGCCGCGCGTCGCATAGGCCAGCGCGTCCTGCAGCGACGCCATGGCCTGAGCCCAGTTCAGCCCGGTCTGATCGCCCGTGATCCCGGCGTCGACATACAACCGCGGGATGAACTCGAAGGCGCCGATGTCGCAGACGGCCGAGCCGGCCCCATCGCCCTCGAGGGGGCGGGCCACGCCTCGCTGGTCGTTCGTCGCGCAAAGCGCATTGTCGCCGGCATCGATGGCCGGCGAGCCCGGGATCAGCGGCCGCACGAACGAACTAAAGCCATTGGCCTGCAGATCGCCCAACAAGGCCCCGGTGTTGTTGAGGTCGCCGGGGGCCGTGAATTCCGTGGCGCAGGAGTTGTCGCTGCTCAAGTTGTGCCCGCCGGAGGTCAGCGGGTGACTCGTCGCACAGTTGGACGGCACATTCCCGGCGACGATGCTGTTGACCAGCGAACCAGCTGTGAAAACATACAGGCCACCGGTGGAGCTAATGACACCCGTGTTTTGGCTGATCGTCACGTTGGTGCCCGTGAAATCGCCGGTTGCCAGGACCCCGCCGACACCGGCGCTGGCGGCGTTGTCGCTGACCAGCGTGCTCTCCAGGATCAGATCGCCTAGCGAGTAGATCCCGGCAGCGCCAACGACCGAGGTGTTCGTGAGGACGGCGCTATAGGTCAACATCACCGTCCGGTTGCCCCAGATCCCGCCACCCGAGCGCGCGCTGTTGTCCACCACGTTGGATAGCGAGAGAAAGGCCGATCCGGTCCCGTCGCCGCAGCCGACACAGACTCCGCCGCCGACCGATTCGGCATTGCTTCCCAGGACGTTGTTCTGCGTGACCAGGGTCTGCAGCAGGATCAGCCGTCCGTTGGTGCGGATCCCGGCTCCCGACTCCTCGAAGGTCAGGCCGTCTCGCACGGTCATGAAGGACAGTTCGAGCGTCGCAGCCGCGCCGATCACGTCGAAGACCCGATCGCCATAGCCGCCGCTGATCACGGTGTGGCCGAATGGCATGCCCTGGATGGCGACGAGGCCCCCAGCCGTGATATCGAGGTCGCCGGTCGCGTTGGCGTCCTCGGTGGTCCCGGGGATCCCCAGGGTGTAGGTAGCGTCGCCGAGCAGGATGCGATCCGTGTCGATAGCCGTGCCGGCCGGGCAGGCGTCGACGGCCGCATTGGTATTGGCCGCCTGGATCGCCTCGCGCAGCGAGCAATCGCCGTCGGCGTTGAGTTCGTCGACCGTGGTGGTGACCGAGATCGTGACATCGGCGGCCGAGGCCGGCGCCGTCCCGAACGTGCTCGCCATCAGCGCCAACGCCAGGCCGGCGCCGGCGCAGCGACGCCAGAATGCCGGCGGCCGCGCTGCTGCGGTCAAACGATAGTCAATCATCGGTTCCTCCTGGAAGATCAATGGGCATGGCAGGGTAGCGGGCAGGATCGTTGGGACCGACCGTGGTCAGGTAGCGCCAGAGTTCATCGGCTGATTTGAAGAGACGCTCCCGTGATCCATCGGCGGCCCGCAGAGACCCGCGCCATTCACCGGGCGGCGCCAACCGACTGGGTTCGCACCAGATCCGGATCACATAAAACGCGCTGCGTCGGGGATCGGTCATGCACGTATTGTGAGTCGCGAGCGTCCCAGATTCGTCCTCGCCGCACGTAGTGCCCGCGCGGATATCCGGAGCTAACGGACGTCGGAGCCTATCAGAATCAACAGGTCGTTCGTGATCGCCTGCGGCGCGTCGTCCGCGACCGTGGCGTCAAACAATATCGGGTGGTGCCGCATGGCGGCCAGCAAAGGCCAATATTCGGTCTGCGCCAGCCGACGGGCCTGATCCGCGCTGCGACGCGCACCTTCAGCATCGCCTGCGGCCGTCTGCGCCAGCGCCCGGGCCCACTCGGCCTCGGCCACCAGGGCCTGGTCGGGACAGGCTTGTGCCAGCGTGCTCGCCTCTCCGGCCGCGGCGAGCGCCCGGCCGGTCCCGCCACCTGTACGTTCGAGCGCGGATAGAGCCAGGAGACCGCGGATCAGCACCGGGGTTTCACCGGCCGCCCGGGCCAGTGCCAACAGGTCCTCCAGATCGCAGCGTGCTTCCGCCGCGTTCGGCTCGAGCGCCCGGGTCTGCCAGAGATGCGCGCGCGCGGACACGAGGAAGGCCGGCGTTTGGGTCTGCTCGGCCGCGCACAGCGCCCGTTCGTGGGCCTCGCGCGAACGCCGCAGATCGCCCATCAGTCGCCAGATCTGGCCGGTCAGGTTGGCGGCCATCATGACGACCGGTTGGACCCCGGCTTCGGTGGCGACCTGTTCGATAACCTTCAGGCTGGGCCCATCGGCCGACACCATGCCCGGCCGCGTCAGGCGCAACGAGGTCAGATAGCCCAGCATCAGGGTCTGGCCATAGCGCGTGCCGAGCTGAGTTGTGAGGGTCAGACCGTGCTCGAAGTCGGCCCGCGCCGCAGCCACATCACCGCGCCGCAGGTACGCCGCACCCCGCCCGGCAAACTTGGCCCACAAACCGGGTCTGTACGAATCGCCGACGACCTCGATCGATTGCGTGTAGAGTGCGATCGCCTCGGCATATCGGCCGCGGTTGAGCGCGACCTGACCCAGCATCGTCAGCGCCGCAGCTTCGAGACGGCGCAGCCCGGCCGCGCGGGTCTGCGCCACAGTCCGCTCGAGCACGGCGATGGCGCGTTGATAATCCTGGATAAATACCAGGGCCGTGCCGAAGTGGTTCAGGGTCTGGGTATACAGGCTGGTCTGTGCCCGCCCGGCAGCCTCCAGTTGATCCAGGGCCAGCGCCAGATCACCGACCGCGGCGCGGGTCTCCCCGAACATCATGCGGCAGATGCCGGCGAGGTTGAGCGCCGAAGCCTCAGCCGAGATATCGCCGGCCGCCCGGGCCAGCTGCACGGCCTCGGCCGCGCGCGCATAGCCTTCCCGCCAGCGATCGCGCACCGAAAGCACGAAAGCCTCGAGCGTCAGGGCCTGGCAGGTCAGGGCCGGATACTCTCGACAGCGAGGCAGCGCTGTCTCGAGCAGCCGCAAGGCCTCGTCGGAGCGACCTTCGTAGTGCGCCAGTGCAGCCTGCAGCAGCGCCGCCCGCGCCAGCACCTGGCCGTGGAGTTCGGCTTCGTCGGCTGATCCCTGTACGACGTGGGCGATCAACGCCCGGGCCTGTTCGAAGGCCGCCAGATCGGCGACTTCCTCGGCCTGGCTCAGCCAGAACGGGGCAGCTCGATCGAACAGCCCGCCAGACTCGTAATGGCGAGCGATCCGGGCCGACTGCCCCCGGACGTCGCCATAAAGTGTCTCTAGCGCGCGCCCGACAGCCGCGTGCCGGCGTTGGCCCGCCTCCGGTGCAATGGCAGCCAGCAACACCTCGTGCACAAGTTGGTGATTGAACGCATAGTCGTCGCGGGCATCCGGGCCGGATGGCACGAGCAACCGACGAGCCAGCAACACATCCAGCGCCGCGTCAAAGCGGCCGGGACGCCAGTTCAAGACCGCGCGCAACTCGCTGTCGAGAAACGAGAACCCCAGGATCGCAGCCGCATCCAGGGCCTCACGCGCATCGGGCGCCAATCGATCCAGACGGATCCGGATCGCGTCCCGCAACCCGGTCGGCGGGCGCACCGGCTCCGCCTCCGGCCAGGCATCCAGCAGGCTGTCGACGGCTTCGCGCAGCAACAGCGGCAGACCGTTCGCATACGTCGTGAGCTCATCGATCAGCCCAGGCGTGAGCGCCTGACCGTCCAGCGCTTCCTCAAGGAACCGACGAGACTCCTCCGGTGTAAACGGCGCCAACGTCAAATCCTGGGCGCGACGTCGCCGTCGCAAAACCCGCTTGAGAGCCTGCAAAGCCTCGCTCGCATCACCGGCCCGGTGGGTGATCACCAGCAAGGGGGCGTTGGTCGAGCTCGCGATGTCATCCACAAGCTCGAGCGAGAGTCGGTCGGCCCAATGCGCGTCTTCGATCGCCACCACGAACGGCTCCGGTTGCGCCAACGCCAACAACGCCTGCTTGATGGTGCCCCGCAGGTCCGACGCGCTCGGCTGCGAGGGGGCCAATAATCCCGGCCGCAGCACCGCCAGATCGGGGACCAACGGCAGAAGTTGATTGAGCAAGGCCGGTGCGATGTCGGCCCGGTGGGCCAGGATCGGCGCCGCCGTCGTCAGGATCTGCTGCCAGAGGCCGTAAGGCTGCGCTTCTTCGATATCGCGCACAGGATGGCAGCCGGCCCAGAACACGCGCAGCCCGCGCTCCCCGCCTGACGGGTCGCGATACAACGCCGCGCGCACCAGGGCGGTCTTTCCGGCCCCGGCCTCGCCGGAGACGAAGATCGTCTGGCCATGTCCACGCGCCAGGTCGGCGATGGCGTCTGCTAATCGACGTAGCTCGCTGCGGCGACCGATGAAGAGCGGTGCGCCCGGGGCCTCCAATTGTCGGGCCGGCGGCCGAATGCGGTTGTGGACCAGATCGGCGTAGAGCGCCATCGTCTCCGGCAGGGGCAGGGTTTGGAGCTCCGCCTTGAGGCTCACCGCCAGGGCCTCATACGTCGCGACCGCCGCGGCCCGGTTGCCGGACAAAGCCTCCAGGGTCATTTTCAGGCGGACAGCCGCTTCGTCCCAAGGATCGAGGGCGGCCAACGCTCGAGCCCAGGTCAGGCCCCGTTGATAGGCCTGAACCCCGAGGGCCCGGGTCGCCAGCCTCTTCAGCAGGCCAGCGTGGTGCAGGCGCGCGCGCTCGCGCTGGGCCAGGATAACTTCATCGTCATTGACTCCGGCCGCGAGCTCGCCCCGATAGAGGGCGGCGACGCGCGCCTGGGGCTCCTCGTCGGCGGCCCCGGATTCCAGTTCAAAGAAATCGCACCAGGCGGCGGGACCCGGGTTCCAGGTGACGGCCCGCGCCGATACGGTCAACCAGGTTCGAGCCGGTTCCGGGAGGGCCGTGCGCAAGAGGTATAGGTGACGCCGTAGGTTGGCCAGGGCATCGGCCTCAGGCATATCCGGCCAAATCCCGAACGCCAGCGGGCCGCGCTGCCAGACACGGCCGGGTTCGAGCGCCAGACGTGCGAAAAGCCGCAGCACGCTTTCGCGGCGCGGCAACGCAACGACCTGCCCGTCCCACTCGAGACGGATGTCACCCAGAAGATATATCCGCAGCAAAACCGTCGAGGCCTCCATACAACAACGTGTTCGTCGCTTTCCTGCGCCACGACATCTTTTTTGTTTGAGCGACCGGCCGGCCTGACAACTTGCCCATGCACAATCACCGCGCGCGTGTAAGCACGTATTGTCAGCGCCGGAATCTGGCCACGAATTTGGCGAATTGAAACGAATTAGCACGAATTCTCACTGAAGGCGAAAACCGCTATTCGTGCCCATTCGTGGAATTTGTGGCAAAGGAATCTACCCGGTTGTTGAGCCGCGGTTGCACCGGACTGACCACTTGCCCGTGCACACCTCCGTGGTGTGCATGCCCGAGTTGTCGGCGACCTGTTTGCCGCGGCCAGAATCTGGGCCTGACAACGCGCCCGGGCACACCCGCAACCGCAGCGCCGATTGTAACTGAGGCCGCGTGTTATACTTATTCTTCGCCTTGCAACGGCCCTTTTCAGGCCGCCGGAGCGCAACCGCACGCTTCGGCTTGCGAGGGAGCAACCATGGAAAAAGTAACCCTGAAATACCGCAACCAGCAGTGGGAACTGCCGGCCGGCATGACCGCGCGTGACGCGATCAAGAAGACCGGCCTGCTGCCCGAATCCGTCTTGATCGTCGTCGACGGCGAATTACAGACCGACGACGTTATCCTCAAACCCGGCCAGCAGGTCAAACTGGTGGCCGTGGTCTCAGGCGGCGCCGCCTGAGCGGCCAGGAGCAGCGCCCATGAAGTGCCGAAAGTGCGGCGAGAAGGCTGTGATCAATATGCGTCAGCACAAGCTGGCGCTCTGCCGTGAGCACTACCTGGCCTGGCTGCCCGAGCAGGTCGAACGTTTCATCGAGAAGTACAAGATGTTCACGCACACCGAGAAGGTGTTGATGGCCGTCTCGGGCGGCAAGGATTCGCTCGGCCTGTGGCACATCCTCAAGACGCTCGGCTATAACGCCGAAGGGCTTTACATCGGGCTCGGCATCGACGGCGGCGCGGGCTATTCGGATGAATCGCGTGCGTTGAGCGAGGCCTTTGCCAAAGAACACGGGCTGATCCTGCACGTCGTCGACATCGAGCAGAAATACGGCGCCACCATCCCGGAACTGGCCGTGATCAGCAACCGCGGCCAGGGCAAACCCTGTTCGGTCTGCGGCCTGAACAAGCGCTATCTCTTCAACCGGGTCGCGCTCGAGGGCAACTTCGACGTGATCGTCACCGGCCACAACCTCGACGACGAAGTCGCCGTGCTGATGCAGAACACGTTCAACTGGGCGGGCGGCTATCTGGCGCGGCAGGCGCCGGTTCTGCCGGGCGGCGCCGGTCTGGCCCGCAAGGCCAAGCCGCTCTGCCGGATCTATGAACGCGAGATGACGGCTTACTGTTTGCTGCAGGGGATCGAGTACATCTATGCCGAGTGCCCACACGCCGAGGGCTCGACCACGATCTACTACAAGGAAGTCCTGAACCAGATGGAGACCGACCGGCCCGGCACCAAGCTGCAGTACTACGTCAGTTTCCTGGAGGCTAAAAAGGCCGGTCTGTTCGCGAGCGTCGAAGACAAGGCCGTGCTGCACCCGTGCGATCGCTGCGGCCAACCGACCTCCGCGCCCGGTGAATGCGCCTGGTGCCGAATGTGGGATCGGGTGCGTCTGGTGAAGACCACGGTGCCTGTGTCGCCCGAATCGGTGTCGTTGCTCTAGAGTACGTTGTTGCCAGGCCGGTGCCCGGCGAGGGCTGCGTCCTTTGCCGGGCACCGGCTTGCCACCCGCACGCACGGCTGCGCGTAAAATACCGTTTCATGAACCAGTCTCGCTATCTCGACCGCATCACCGGCCTGTTCGTGGCCGTGCTGATCATCTCGAACATCGCCTCGGTCAAGATCGTCACGGTCGGGCCGTTCACGTTTGATGGCGGCACGCTGCTCTTCCCGCTGGCCTATATCTTCGGCGACGTGCTGACCGAGGTCTACGGCTATCGAGCCGGGCGACGTGTAATCTGGACCGGCTTCGCCGCTCTGGCGCTGATGGTGCTGACGCTGACCGTGGTCGACCTGCTTCCGCCGGGCAACCCGGCCTTCAGCGCCGTGCTGGGCCAGGCGCCGCGCATCGCCCTGGGCAGCCTGCTGGCCTACTGGGCCGGCGAGTTCACCAACTCGTACGTGTTGGCCAAGCTTAAGGTCGCGACCAAAGGACGCTGGTTGTGGTCGCGCACGATCGGCTCCACCCTGCTCGGCGAGGGAGTCGACACCCTGGTCTTTGTCGGGATCGCGTTTCTGGGCGTCCTGCCCAACGACGTGCTGATCGCCATTCTGATCTCGAACTACGTCTTCAAGTGCGCGGTCGAGGTCGTGCTCACGCCCGTGACGTACGCCGTGGTGACGGGCCTCAAACGCGCCGAGGGCATCGACGCCTTCGATCGCGACACCGATTTCAACCCGCTGGTGCTGCAGTGACGAAGGAAAGTTCGAATGAGTGCTAATCCCTTGAAAGCCGGTTTCATCGCCGTCGCCGGCCGGCCGAACGTCGGCAAGAGTTCGCTGATCAACGCCCTGCTCGGGCAGAAGATCGCGATCGTCTCGGCCAAACCCCAGACCACGCGCCGCAACCAGCTCGGGATCCTGACCGAGCCGGGCCTGCAAATCGTGTTCGTCGACACGCCCGGCCTGCACGAGGCGCGCAACCCGCTCGGCCACTACATGATGGACGCGGCCGGGCGCGCGCTGGCCGATGCCGACGCGGTGCTGTGGATCGTGGACGTCAGCGTCGCCCCGACCGGAGGCGACCGACACGCCATCGCCCGCATCCTCGAGGCCGCGCCGAAGGCGCCCAAGGTGCTGGCGCTCAACAAGGCCGACAAGCTCAAAGCCGCCCACGTCCTCACGCACACCGACGCCTATCGTTCGCTGGTGCCCGACGCGGCCTGGATGCTGGTCTCGGCCACGCGGGGCGACAACCTGACCGAGATCCGCGAGATGCTGGTGGCCACGCTGCCCGCCAGCGAGGCGCTGTTGTACCCCGAGGACGAGGTCACCCAAACCCACCTGCGCGAGCTGGCCGGCGAGCTGATCCGCGAGTCGGCGCTGCACGCGCTCGAGCAGGAGGTCCCGCACGGCATCGCCGTCGACGTGATCGACTACGACGAGAGTGAGCCCGGTCAGGTGCGCATCAGCGCCGAGGTCATCGTCGAGCGTGACACGCACAAGGCGATCGTGATCGGCAAGGGCGGCGCGATGCTGCAGCGCATCGGCACCCACGCCCGGCGCGAGATCGAGGATCTGATCGGCACGCACGTCTTTCTGGACCTGCACGTCAAGGTCGAGCCCGGCTGGCGCGATAACGCGCGGATGGTGCGGCGGTTGGGGTATAAGCCTGAAGATTGACAGCGACGGCGGTCTGCGATCGGCCGCCCCTGGAGAACGCATGACCGAACTCGACTTTCCCTTCAGCAAGCGCTACGGCTCGGATGAGATGCGGGCCGTTTGGTCCGACGATCACAAACGCCGTTTGTGGCGCCGGATCTGGGTCGCGCTGGCGCGTGCGCAGACCGGCGCCGGCCTCGTGCGGCTGGAGCAGGCGCAGGACCTCGAAGCGCACGCCGACGCGTTGAACACGGCGCGCGCGCTGGAGATCGAGGCCGAGATCGGCCATGACGTCATGGCTGAAGTGCGCGCCTTTGCCGAGCAATGCGCAATCGGCGGCGGGATCATCCATTGGGGCGCCACCAGCGCCGACATCACCGACAACGCCGATGTGCTGCGCATGCGCGACGCGCTGGGCCTGATCCAGACGCGGGTGCGCACCGTGCTGGATGACCTGGCGACGCTGATCGACACGCACGCCGAGCTGGCCTGCATGGCGTACACCCACCTGCAGCCGGCCGAACCGACGACGATCGGCTACCGCCTGGCGGTCTATGCGCAGGACCTGCTCGACCACGAGCGCGCCCTGTCCGATGTGGTGGCCGGCCTGCGCGGCAAGGGCCTCAAGGGCGCGGTGGGCACGCAGGCCTCGTACGGCGAGATGCTGATCGGCACCGGGGTCACGCCGCGTGAACTCGAAGCCCATGTGCTGCAGTCGCTCGGTCTGGGCGCCTACACGATCGCGACCCAGACCTACCCACGCGTGCAGGACTACACCGTTTTAGCAGCCCTGGCCGGCGTGGCAGCCTCGCTCCATAAATTCGCGTTCGATTTGCGCGTTCTGCAGTCGGCCGGCTTCGGCGAGATGGCCGAGCCCTTCGGCGCCAAGCAGGTGGGCTCGAGTGCGATGCCGTTCAAACGCAACCCGATCAACGCCGAGAAGATCTGCTCATTGGCTCGGCTGGTGGCGGCGCTGCCGCACGTGGCCTGGGAAAACGCGGCCGACTCGCTGCTCGAACGCACGCTCGACGATTCGGCCAACCGCCGGGCCGCTCTGCCGGAGGCGTTCCTGGCCCTGGACGAGATGCTGCGCACAGCGCATAGGATTTTGAAGGGGCTGCGCGTGAATGGGGAGGCGTGCGCGGCCAACCTCGCCAAGTTCGGGCCGTTCGCAGCGACCGAACGGGTGTTGATGGCCGCGGTGCGAGCCGGTGCGGACCGTCAGATCATGCATGAGCGGCTACGTGAGCAAAGCCTCAAGGCCTGGTCCGCGATCAGCAGCGGACAGCCCAACCCGCTGCCCGGCGCGCTCGCCGGAGACACTCAGATCCTGCGTTTTATCCAGCCGGCCCGGCTCAAGGACCTGATGCAGGCCGAGGCTTACACCGGCACCGCTGCGGAACGAGCGCGAGAGATCGCGAACGCCATTCGTGTTCGCCTGACGTGATGCCGACGCGACGGGTCCTAACCGTCCGTGCCCGCATCGGCGCCGTTTGCTTCGGCCTCGGGCGAGGCGGCGAGCAGTTCGCGCGCCAATCGAGTCGCCTCGAGGTTGCGGGCGCGCTCGGTCCCGATCGCCAGGACCTCGGGGGTCACGAGCACGCCGCGCCAGACCTCCACCGAGAGCCGACGCACGGAGACGTCGACGGCCGGGTGCGCGTTGCTCAGCGCGATCAGGGTGGCCGCCTGCTCCAGATCGCCGTCAACTGCCGCCGTCCGCGCTAACCCGACGAAAACGTCCAACAGAAACGGTTCGTTCCCCATCTCCAGGTGCAGACGCAGCGCCTCGCGCAGCCGCTGGCGCGCGAGCGCGACGTCGTCCTGAAAGGCATTGACCCAGCCCAACGCTGTCAGCGCCTGGGCACGCAGGAATGGATTCTCCATCTGATCGGCCAGGTGCAGGGCTTCATGGGCCTGCGGCAAGGCCGGCTGGTAATCGCCGATCAACACGCGGGCCCGGCAACTGTTGACCAGGAAGATGCACTGCGTGAAGCGATTGCCGGTGCGGCGCACGATCGGCAACGCTTCCTCGAAGCGTCGCAGGGCTGCCGCGTCGTCGCTCTCGGACGACTCGACGTTGGCCAGGCTGTTGAGGGCCGCGGCGACCGACTCCGGGTCATCGGCGGCCTTCGCCAGGGCCAGGCTCTCCTCCAGCATCTGTCTGGCCACCGCGAATGCGCCCTGGTCCGCCAGGACGTTGCCCAACAGCCGCAAGGCCAGAATCAGCACGGGCCGATCGCCGATCGCGCGAGCCCGCGGCAGGACCTCGCGCAACCGATCCTCGGCGGCCTTGAATCGTCCTTGCCAGGCATCCACGCGCGCCAGGAGCGCTTCGCACTGCAGTGCCGCGACCTCGTCGCCGGCTGCCTCAGCCAGACCGCCGGCATGCGCCAGCTGTTCGCGGGCGCGATCCGGCCGCCCGGTGTCGGCCGCTACCCGACCCAGAAGGAGCGGGATCTGGATCTGCAACCCGCCGGGGGCCGTGTCGTCCCGCTCGAGCAGGTCGGCCGCGCGCCCTAGCTGGGCCTCCGCTTCCTTGTAAGCGTTGACGGCAAACGCGGCCTGGGCGGCGCGAAACGCCTGACGCGCGGCGCGCCCGAAATCGCCGGCCAGCTCGAAGTGCCCGCCGATGACATCGGCGTACTCGCCCGACCGGTTCACCGCGGCGCGCATCAGCCAATCGCCTGCCTCGCGATGGTAAGCCCGCAGCTGACGGCCCAACAGGCCGCTGTAGACCACGTCGCGCAATAGATTGTTCTTGAAACTCAACTCACGCCAGGCGGCGAAGGTCGAGGCCGGGCGCAGGAAGATCAACTCGCGGCGCCGTAGATCGTCCAACAGCCGATCGAGGTTGGGCAACGGGATGCCATCGGCCGCCTCCAACGCCTGCAGCGCGCCATCCCAGAAGACGCGCCCAACGACGCTGGCCCGGGCCAGGATCACGCGGGCACCGGCCGGCAGCCCTTCCAGACGGACCTGAAGCGCCTCCGCCAACGTGGCCGGCACGCGCAACCGCGCCAACCGGGACTCGCGCACGATCCAGACGGGTTCTTTCGGCACGATAACCCCGTCCTCCAGCAGGACGGTGATCAGCTCCTCGAGGAAGAACGGATTGCCCTCGCAGCGCTCGACGAGCATATCGCGCAAGTGGTTGGGAAGCTGCGAAGCGCGTGACAACAATTCGCCGGCCAGGCGCCGGCTGTCGGCGCGCGACAACGGACCAAGCGTGATCCGTCGATGAAGCGGAAGATCACGGCCCCAGTCCGAGCGCTCGTCGAAGAACTCGGGGCGCGCGCTGGCCAGGATCAGCAGAGCCGACCGCGGCGCCATGCGCGCCCAACGTTGCAGCAAATTGAGTGAAGTCTCGTCAGCCCACTGCACGTCCTCGAGGATGACCAGCACGGCGCCGCCCGCGACAGCGCCGCGGAAGACGGACTCCAGGGCGGCGTCAGCCTTGTCCCGCACGACGTTCGCGCCGGCGCCGACGTTGACCGCCGGCGGCCCCTCCCCGTCGAGGCCGATGACCTGCGCGATGGCGGACACCGCCTCATCAAGCTCCTCGGGGCGGACGATCAGCGCCAACCCATCCCGAAGCTTGAGTCGCGCCGCGGCAGCAGAGTCGCTTTGCCTCAAGTGGCAACGTTCGGCGATCATGCGCCCGATCAGACCGTACGGGTGTTGGGCCATCTGCGGCGTGGCGCGGCCCTGAAAGAAGTAGAAGTCGGGCACGTCAAGCACGTCCGCCCAGGTGTCGAACTCGTGCAGAAGCCGGCTTTTGCCAAGGCCGAGGTCGCCGACCAGCGTGACCCAGCGTGCCCCGCGGCCGGCCAGGGCTTCGAGGAACTCCGACTGCAATTGCTTGAGCTCGTGTTCGCGGCCGATCAGGCGGGCCGAAGCGCCGGGGACACCACGGTCCTCGAGCCAGAAGGCCTGCTCACGCCGGCCCAACACCTCGAAGGCCGCCACCGCCTCGCGCAGGCCGCTGCCTTCGAGCCCGGTGATGGCGCGAAAGTCGAACCGACCGCGCGCGCGGCGGTGGGTCTCGGCATCGATGACCACGCTGCCGGCCGGGGCGATGGTTTGCAGCCGCGCCGCCACACCCAGGGCCTGGCCGGAGAGCAGCATGCGCCCGTCGACGTCGATGTGCGCGGCGCCGCGGCTGCTCGCGACCGACAGCGTCGGCAGTCGGCCGGGCTCGACCGCGTCGGTCAGGTCGTCGGTCAACCAGGCGTCGAAGTCGCGCGCGACCTCGAGCGCGGTCTGCACGGCTTGCTCGGCGTCATCCTCCATCAGGCTGAGCGCCCCCCACACCGCCAGCACGCCGCGCGCAGAGCGCTCGTAGATCAGGCCGCCGCGCGAGACGCACAACTCCTCGGCCCGGCGCAGCCAGAGTCGCAGGAGCCGGGCGGCTTCGGGGCTCCCGAGGTTTTCGACCAGCGAGAGCTCGAGGTCGTTGGCGCCCAGGGCCAGCACGGTCAGCGGGCGTTGGTACTCGAGCACACTGGTCTGGGTGGCGGTCTGAGTGCGGCTGGAGACATCCTCGTGCCGCTCGGGCGTGGCGATGGGGCTCCCGGCCAGGGCCGTCTCCACGGCTTCGACCAGCTCGGCGGCGGAGCCGTAGCGTTGCTCGGGCACTTTGGCCAGAGCCCGTTCGAGGATCGAGTCGATCGCGTGCGGCAGGGCCGGATTGACCGAGGTCGCGGCCGGCGGCGCATCATACACATGGCGGATCAAGATGCCGAGGGTTTGATCGGCCGAGAAGGGCACCTGGCCGGTCAGGATCTGGTAGATCAGGACGCCAAACGAGTAAAGGTCGGCGCGATGATCGAGGTCGCGACCCATAGCCTGCTCGGGCGACACGTAATCGGCCGTGCCCAGGAGCGCGCCGCCGGTCGCATCGACGCCCGAAACCCAGCGGGCGATGCCGAAGTCGGAGATGAAGGGATTGCCGTCGGCGTCCAGCAGGATATTCGACGGTTTGATGTCGCGATGGATCACGCCCTGGCGATGGGCATAGTCCAGGCCGGCTGCCGCTTTGCGCAGAAGCTCGAGCAGCACCGAGCGCTCGATCGGACCACGGCGCAGGCGGTCCTTGATCGTGCCGCCGGCCAGATAGCGCATGACGATGAACGGCGGGTCGTGCGCGCCGTCGAAATCGTAGATCGGGAGGATGTGGGGATGCTCGAGCCGCGCCACCATCTGCGCTTCCTGCTGGAAGCGCTGCAGCTCCTGTGGATTGTGCGTCAGTGAGCCTTGGATGACCTTGACCGCCACGATGCGCTCGAGGTTGAGTTGACGGGCGCGGTAGACGGTTGCCATGCCGCCCCGGCCGATCTCCTCCAGTAGTTCATAGTCGCCGAGGCGCTTGCCCGACATGCGCCGTAGTGTATCATCACCGCGAAATGGCGTTCAAGAATAACGTGACCCGTCTGCTGGATGCGCGCAACATCGCCTACACACTTTTCGAGCTCGACGGCGACAAACATAGTGCCGAAGATACGGCCACCCGCCTCGGCGTGCCGACCGACCACGTCTACAAGACGCTGGTCGTGTTGCGCGAAGCGCCGGGCAAGAAACCGCTGCTGGTGATGACGCCGGCCGGCCGGGAGCTCGACCTCAAACAGCTGGCCGCCGCGATCGGCGAGAAGAAGCTCAAGCTGTCGACCCAGGCCGAGGCCGAACGGCTGACCGGCTTGCAGGTCGGGGGAATTTCGGCCCTTGCCTTGCTCAACAAGGGCTTCGAGATCTGCCTGGCCGAGGACGCGCGCGCCCTGCCCTTCATCCACCTCAGCGCCGGCGATCGGCGCGCCAATATCCGGTTGACCGTCGACGACCTGCTCGCACTCACACGGGCGCGGTGGGTGCGGACCTGACGCGCGCCGCAACCTGACCGTCCGCCATGGTCCACAGCTCGGCCCGCTCCCGCGGGCCGAGCTGGGCCGCTATTTGTACGATTCCGCCTGCAACGTGAACAACCGCGCGTACGTTCCGCCCTGGGCCAGGAGGGTCTGGTGCGAGCCGCTCTCGGTGATCGTGCCGTCCTCGATCACGAAGATCCGATCGGCCATTCGCACGGTCGAGAAGCGGTGGCTGATCAGCACCGCCATCCGTTCCTCGGTCAGGGCCCGGAACTGCTCAAAGACCCGCAGCTCGTTTTCGGCATCGAGCGCGGCGGTCGGCTCATCGAGCACAATCAACTCGCAGTCGCGCATAAAGGCGCGACCGAGCGCGATCTTCTGCCATTGCCCGCCGGAAAGGTCGCGGCCGCCCGAGAACCAGCGCCCAAGCACCGTGGCGTACCCGTCCGGCAGCGGCCGGATGACATCATCGGCGCCAGATTTGCGCGCCGCCGCCATGATCCGCTCGAGATCGGCGAGCGCCTCAACCTGGCCGAAGCCGACGTTCTCCGAGGCCGGCAGGTGGTAGCGGACGAAGTCCTGGAAGATAACGCCGATCTTCTGACGTAATTGCAGCAGATCGTAATCGCGCAGATCAATGCCGTCGAGCAGGATCTGGCCGCCGGTCGGGTCATACAACCGCGTGAGCAGCTTGATCAGCGTGGTCTTGCCGGCCCCGTTCGGCCCGACCAGGGCCACCTTCTCGCCCGGGCGCAGGTGGAAGCTGACGTTGCGGAGCACATCCTGGGTATGGCCCTCATAGCGAAAGGAGACGTCCCGGAACTCGATACCGCGGGTGAAGTGCTCGGGCACCGGGGTGCCGCCGCCCGACCCGCCCCGCATCGCCGGCGTCAACTCCAGGAAGGCGAACAGGTTGCTGAGGAACAGGCCATTCTCGTACAGGCTGGACAGCCCGTACAGGATCGACTGGAAGCGGCTTTGACTGCTGCGCGTGATCGACAGGAACAGGGTCATGTCGCCGAGCGTGATCGCGGCCCCAACCGCGCGCCAGACGATCCAGGCGTAAGCCCCGTAATACGACAGCGTCGCCAGCAGGCCCCAACCGAGCGATGCCAGGCTGCGCCGTTGCGCGATCGTTTGATCCTCGCGCAGGAACTTCCAGAACAGCTCGGCGTAGCGACCCAGCAGCGGCTCGCCCAGGTTGAAGAGCTTGACCTCTTTGACGGCGTCGTAGTCGGTTAGCAGGTGCTCGAGGTAGTTCAGGCGGCGCGCTTCGGGGGCGCGCCAGCTGAGCACCCGGAAGCTCAACTCGGCGAACTGGTTCTGGGCGATAAAGGCGGGCACCGTCGCGGCGAAGATCAACACAGCCAGCCACGGGCTGAAACCGATCAGCAGCACCACGAACGAGATCAGGGTGATGATGTTCTGGACCAAATAGAAGCCGTTGTCCACGATCTGCAGGCTGCGCCAGTCGGCCTCGCGCCGCGCGTTTTGCAACTTGTCGTAGTACTCGGCGTTCTCGAAGTAAGAGAGGTCGAGTTCCAGGGCCTTACGGATGATGCGGGTGTTGATGTTGACGTTAATGCGGGCGTGCAGGATGTGCTCGGCGAACGTGCGGGCCTGGCTGACGGCCGTGTCAAGCACGACCAGCGCCAGTTCCAGCACCAGCCAGGGCGCCACCGATTGCAGCCCGGCAATCGGATCGATGCCGGCCTGCGCGCCCGCGACCACGGCATCCACGATCAGCTTGGCGGCATAGGCCTGGCCGGCCGGGATGCCGGCGCCGATCAACGTGCACACCACCATGGCGATGAGCGAGGCCGGGTGCCCCTCCCACACCAATTCGAAGGCCCGCCCGACGTTGACCGTCGCCGAGCGGATTTTGGCCGGATATTCGTTGGCCCAGGCCTGCCACCTGTCTTTCAGGGAAGTCATAAGAGAATCAGTGTAGCACGCCGGCGGCGCATGATCGCCTAGCCAAACGGCCGGGGCGCGGCTCCTGAATAGCGTCAGCGCGGTCGGATGTCGGCCCGTCGGCCGCGCCACCGATTGTCGTAGCAGGTCGAGTCCACGATCGGGAAAACAGCGCTACAGTTTCGGTGGGGTCGATACTCCACACCCGGACCCCGGAGACCATCATGCTCAGTCAAGCCATGCAGAAGGCCATCAACGAACAGATCAACCTCGAATTCGCCTCCTCTTACGCCTATCTGGCGATGTCGGCGCATTTTGAAAGCGCCAGCCTCCCAGGTTTTGCCGCCTGGATGCGGCTGCAGTACGAGGAGGAGATCGGTCACGCGATGCGGCTGTTCGACCACATCCACGATCGGGGTGGCGCGATCCAACTGGCCGCCATTGCCGAGCCAAAGGCCAAGTTCAAGAACCCGCTTGAGGCCTTTGAGACCGCGCTCAAGCATGAGCAGAAGGTGACTGCCGCAATCCACAAGCTCTATGCCCTGGCGCGCAAAGAGGATGACTACGCCACCCAGGTCATGCTCGAATGGTTCGTGCGCGAACAGGTCGAGGAAGAGAAGAACGTCGGGCTCGCGGTCGACCAGCTCAAGATGGCGGGCGCCGACTCGGCTGCCCTGCTCATGCTGGACGACCGCTTCGGCCAACGCGCGCCCGAGGCCGGAGAGGCTGAGAGCGAGGCGTAACGGGGAAGAGGGAGGAGAGTATCCCCTCTTCCCTCCTCCCTCTTTCTTCTTCCCTATCCCTCACACACCTGCCCCTTGCGTCGTCGACCGAGGACTGAGCGAAAGCCGGCGATCACTTGGTCGACGTCGCCGGGCGTGATCCAGGCGTGTGTCACCAGCCGGAACCCGTAGGGCCCGGGGTCGAGCACGATGCCGTCGCCCCGCAAGGCCTCGGCGACGTCAGGTCCGGTGATGCCGCGCGCCGGATCCAGCTGCAGATAGACCATGTTGGTCTGCGGCTCGGGGTTCTCGAGCGTCAGGCCGGGCAGATCCGCCAGACCCGCAGCCAGACGCCGGGCGTTGACATGATCGTCCTCGAGGCGCTCGATCATGTGCTCGAGTGCGATCAGCCCGGCGGCCGCGATGACGCCGGCCTGCCGCATGCCCCCGCCCACCATCTTGCGATACCGGCGCGCCTCGTCGATCAGGTCCGCCTCGCCGCACAGCATCGAGCCCACCGGCGCGCCCAGGCCCTTCGACAGGCAGAACATGACCGAGTCGGCGTGCTGGGTCAGCGTGGTCGCGGGCGCGCCCAGGGCTACGGCCGCATTGAACAGCCGGGCGCCGTCCAGGTGGACCTTGAGCCCATGGCGGAGCGCCAAGGCGCGCGTGGCCGCCATGGCCCCTGGAGACACCACAACACCGCCGCAGATGTTCTGCGTATTCTCGAGGCAGATCAGGCGCGTGCGAGGATGGTGCACGTCGTCGGCGCGGATGGCGGCTTCGACGTCGGCCAGACCCAACGATCCGTCGGGCTGGTTGGCCACGACCGCGGCCTGCGCCCCGACCAGCGCCGCCAGCCCGCCGACTTCGTTGAGATAGATGTGCGACTTGTCGCCGACGATCACCTCGACGCCACGGTGCCCGGCGCAATGCACCATCAGCGCCAGCAGATTGGCCATCGTGCCCGAGGGCACAAACAGGGCCGCGGCCTTGCCGGTCAGCGCCGCAGCCCGTTCCTCCAAGCGATTGACGGTCGGGTCATCGCGATACACGTCGTCGCCGACCTCGGCCGCTGCCATGGCCCGCCGCATCTCGGGCGTGGGTACGGTCACCGTGTCGCTGCGCAGGTCAATCAGGCCGTTTTCGAAGGGCATCGATCACCTCAGGGTTCACTGTCATGAGCTTGAAGATTCGATGATAACCGGTCTGGCAATCCGGCCGGGTGTCGCGGCAGGGCAATTGCACCGTTGAGCCACCTCTGGTGAGATCGCCCTGAAAGTCGGGGAAAAGATGCGTGCGTCCTGTGGTCCGGGCAAGCCCAGGCCACAGGGCGCACGCGTCATTGGCACCGAGAGGGCTCTATCCGATCTAGGGCACCGGCGTCGCTTGCAGCCACTGTTGGAGCGACTGCCACAAGGAGAGTCCGCCGCCGACGATCACACCGCCCCAGACCACGGCCATAACCACCTGCCAGAGGCAGCCGAATCCACTGAGGATCAGGGCGCTGCCCGTCCAGCGCAGCACCCCGGACGTCTTGCGCTCCCAGCGCAGATACAGGGCCACTGCAGACGCGGTCAGCGCGATCGCCAGGAAGGGCAGCCCCAGCAAAGTCGTGCCCGGGATGGGCAGCAGCGCCAACACGAGCCAGATGCAGGCCAGGATCAGACCCGCAATCGCCCAGCGTCGGGCCGTGTTCGAGGGCTTTGGTTCAGACATCGCGACGACTGTGCCTGCCCGGCCGAACGCGCGCCCGGACGGCCGCATCGACCTGCCCTGGCATCCCTCAGTACTTGCGCACCAACGGCTTGTACAGATCCGGCTCGCGGTTTTGCAGCGTTTGGAACTCTTCGCGTCGTTGCCGGACCTCACGCAGGTCGATCCTGGCCACGGCATAACCCTCAGCCGGCTCATTGGTCTTAGGATCGACCTCGCCGGCCATGGTCGCATACACCTGGCCGCGCGGCCCGACGATCATCGAGTCGCCGAAGAACGAGTAGGTGACATCATCGCCCACGCGATTGGACGCCGCCACGAACATGGCGTTCTCATAGGCGCGGGCCAGGCAGTACGTGCGCCACTCGTCTTGATGCGGCTTCTCGTAGCTTCCGCACACCACCAACAACTCAGCACCCTCGAGTGCCAGGGCGCGCGCGGCTTCGGGGAAGGCCAGGTCGTAGCCCATCAACAGGCCGACGTTTCCGAAGGTCGTCTCGAAGACCGGGTATTTAAAGCCGGCCCGGAAGGTCATCCGCTCCTCACCCTTGAGGTGCGTTTTGCGATAGTCGCCGATCACCTCGCCGTCCGGCCCGATCAGCACGGCCGAGTCGAAGATGATCGACTCGACCTTTTCCTTCGACGGCATGCCGAAAGCGATGTGCACGCCGAACTCCTGGGCGCGCTGCGACATCACGCCGACCGATACGCCGGGAACGCGCTGGGCCATGTCGACGAAGCGCACGCCGCATTCGTACCCGGTGGTGATCAACTCCGGGAAGATGATCAGATCGACTTTTTGCTGGCTTGCGATCTGGGCGACCAGGTCCGACATCCGGGCCAGGTTCTCTTCCATCTCGCCCAGCTTGGGCTTCATCTGGACGGTGGCGACAGTGACTTCTCTCATGGTGATCCCTTAGTAGACGCAAAAGCGGGCACTTCGAGCGCCCTGCTCTTCCGGATTGGTCGGCATTGTATCACCCACGCAACGATTCGAACAGGTGTTCGATTTCGGGCGGCAATGGGGCTTCGAAGGTCACGGGCTTGCGCTTGCCGGGCAGGGTCAGGGTCAATCGGGCGGCATGCAAACACTGGCGCGTGACCGCCAACGAGGGTTTGGCATGCCCGTAAACGGTGTCCCCCGTGATCGGGCAGCGCAGGTAGGCGAAGTGCACCCGGATCTGGTGAGTGCGACCGGTCAACAGGTTGACCTCGACCCAGGTATGGCGGCCGCGGCCGCGGTTCTCGAAGCGTTCGAGCACCTTGTATTCGGTGATCGCCATCCGGCCCTTGGCGGCCGGCACGACCGCCATCCGCTGCCGGTCCTTCAGGTCGCGGCCGATGGCGGCTTCGATGCGCCCGGTATCGGTCGGCGGCCAACCATCCAGCAAGGCGTGGTAGATCTTGACGATCCGGCGGTCCGCGAACTTGCTTTGCAGGTCGCGATGAGCGCGATCGTTCTTGGCGATCAGGATGAGGCCGGAGGTGTCTTTGTCGAGGCGATGCACGATCCCGGGCCGGGCCTCGTCGCCCACGCCTTCGAGATCGGGATCGTGCCCGAGCACGGCGTTGACCAGGGTGCCCGAGGCGTGCCCGACGGCCGGATGGACGACCATGCCAGCCGGCTTGTTGACCACGAGCACGTCGCCGTCTTCGTAGATGATGTCGAGCGGGATATCTTCGGCCAGCGCCGTGGCCGGCGCCGGCGCCGGCACCTCCACGATCAGCTCGGCGCCGGCCGGCACCGCCTGGGAGGCCTTGACCACGACCGATCCGTTGACGGTCACCAGGCCCGCCTCGATCAGGCGCTGCGCCTGGCTGCGCGAGACGTCCGGCACGGCAGCCGCGACAAGGCGGTCGAGTCGATCAGGGTTGGGGATCTGGAACGTGTGTACCATCTGGATCGGCTGGGCTCCACAGCATGGCCAACACCATCAGGACCACACCGATCGTGATGCTGGCGTCCGCTACGTTGAAGATCGGGGCGTTCCAGATGCTCAACAGGCTAACGAAATCGGTCACCGGGCCGACCGTCAGGCGGTCGATCAGATTGCCCAGCGCGCCGCCGAGCTGCAGACCCAGGATCAGGCGCAGTGCCCATGCGTCCCCCTGGATCCGGAACGAGTAGTAAATGATGGCGATCGATACGACGATCGCCACGGCGGTGAAGATCAGGCCG
>JAEURK010000038.1 GCA_016789175.1 Anaerolineales bacterium | reverse complement strand
CCTAAGGTGCCCTGCACGAGCACGGGCGTGACCGCGTTCGGCAGGATGCGCGTGAAGAGCAGGCGCAGCGGCGAAGCGCCCAGCGCGCGCGAGGCCTGCACGTACTCCAGGTCTTTGACCGAGAGCACGCTGGCGCGCACCAGGCGCGCGTACACCGGGATCGAGACCACGGCGATCGCCAGCAGAGCGTTGATCAGGCCCGGGCCGAGCGCGCTGACGATCGCAATCGCCAGCAGCAGCGATGGGAAGGCCATCAGCACATCCATCGAGCGCATCAGCACGGTGTCCCACCAGCCGCCGGCGTAACCGGCGACGGCCCCGAGCAGGGCGCCGACCAGGATCGCGCCGATGTTGGTGACCAGGCCGATCATCAACGACAGCCGCGAACCGTAAATCACGCGCGAAAACAGGTCGCGGCTGTTGCCGTCCAGGCCAAAAAGGTGCTCGGTCTCGGCGGCGTCACACCCGAGCAGGTGGACGCACGGCTCCTCGAAGCGCTTGCCGTCGCGAAAGACATCCCTGAAGCCGTAAGGCGCGATCAGGTCGGCGAAGATCGCCACCAGGATCAGAGCGCCGATCAGCAGCAGGCCGGCCTGGGCCGAGCGATGCTTGAGCAGACGGCGCAATGCCTCAACCGCCGGAGAGCGGTGTTCGGTCACGGGTTCGGCGTTCAACAAAGGTGTGGAGGCGGTGGTGGTCATGCGTCGAGGCGGATCCGGGGATCCAGGAAAGTGTACGACACGTCCACCGCCAGATTGACGATGACGTAGATCAAGGCAACCGCCAGCGTGAAGCCCTGGACGACCGGGTAGTCGCGCGCGAAGATCGCGGTGGTGATGGCCGTCCCGACGCCCGGCAGGCTGAAAACGGTTTCGGTCAGCACGGCGCCGCTCAGCAGACCGCCCATCTGCAGGCCGATCACGGTCACGATCGGGATCAGGGCGTTGCGGAGCGCGTGCCGGAAGATGACGAGCCTCTCGATCAGGCCTTTGGCGCGCGCGGTGCGGACGTAGTCCTGCCCGAGCACATCGAGCAGGCTCGAGCGCGTCATGCGGGCGATGATAGCGAGCGGGATGGTGCCTAGCGCCAGGGCGGGCACGATCAGGTGCTTGAGCGCGTCCAGCAGCACTTCGATGTTGCCGGTGAGCACGCTGTTGATCACCACCGAATTGGAGATCAGGGAATAAAAGAAGCCTAACCAGCCGGTTGGCGGCTCGGCCAGCCCCCAGGTCTCGGCCAGGGGCGCAATTGAAACACCCGCGCTGAGGCGGGTGCCCGGCGGGAGTTGCAGGGGCGTGCCCTTCAAGATGATTGCGAATAAATAGGCCAGCATGAGGCCGAGCCAGAAGACCGGCATCGAGACCCCGATATTGGCGATGCCCATCGCACCGACGTCGATCAGGGTGTTGCGGTAGAGGGCCGAGACCAGCCCCAGGATCAGGCCGATGCCGGTGGCGACCAGCATGGCGCTGACCGTGATCTCAAGCGTCATCGGCAGGCGCTCGGACAGGTACTCCATCACCGGGCGCGATTGCGAGATCGAGTCCTGGAGATCGCCGGTCGCCAGGGCGCCGACGTAGCGCCCGAATTGAACCAGGAGGTTGTCGTTGAGGCCGTAGCGCTCGCGGAAGTTCTCGCACTTGGCCTGGGTGGCACGCTCACCCAGCATGGCGATGCACGGGTCGCCGGGGATGCTGCGCACGATCACGAACGTGACCAACACGATCCCGAACAAGACCGGGACCAGCAGCAACAGACGACGGAAGAGAAATTGGGCCATGTGGTGAGGGTGGCGTCAGGTAGAGGGGCGGCCGCAGACCGGCCGTGGGGCGGTCACAAGGACCGCCCCGACGGCCGTCGCTGTGGCCGCCCCAACTACCGGACGTCGTTGGACTTACTCGGCGTTCAGGAACGCGCCGAAGAACGCACCCCAGTACTCGAAGTTGCCTTCGCGACCGACGTGGTTCGGGCTCTTGGCGTTCCACTGGGCCTCGAACGTGGCAACCACGTCGTTGGCATCCAGATCGGCGCCGTTATGGAACTTGACGCCCTGGCGGAGCGTGAAGGTCCACTCGGTGCCTTCGGGGTTGGCCACGTAGGACTCGGCCAGACCGGGCTCGACCGCCACGCCGCCCAGTTCGTACGACATCAGGGCGTCGTAAACCTGGTTGCAGGCGCGCAGCGACTCGCCGTCGGTCTCGTCACCGCACCACAGTGCGGCCGGCTCGCCGTTCTGGACGAACGTGAGCGTGTCCTTGCCGCTGTCCATCACGTAGAACAGCTCGTTGCCGAGCGGGCTGGTGTGCGCGCCCTCGACGGCAGCGCTGTACACCACGGCGGAGCCGCCGTGGGCCACGGGGATCAGCGGGACATCGCGCTTGATGAGCGACGCGACCTGATCGTACAGGGCCTGGCGCTCAGCCGGGTCGGAGATCTGGCCAGCGGCCGTGATGGTGTCGAAGATCTCCTGGTAAGGCTCGCCGAACTGGAGGTTCTGCGTGTTGGCCAGGTGATAGTTGTAGAAGTTGGTGGCCGCCGGGTAGTCGGCGCCCCAACCGAGCAGGTAGAAGCCGACGGAGCCGGCCGCGGTCGCATCGAGGAATTCGGTCGACTCGATCTCGCGCAGGACGACCGTCAGGCCGATCTCGGCCAGCTGAGCCTGGAGCTCCTGGGCCACAGGCGGGGCTTCGGGCAGGTAGCCGCGAGCCACGTTGCGGTAGGCCAGTTCGATCTCGGTGCCTTCGGCGACGCCGGCGGCCGCGAGCAGGGCCTTGGCCTCGTCGATGTTCTGCTCGTGCCAGGTGGCGCCGTCACCGGTGGTGCTGAAGCCCGGCGAGAACGAGGGCGGCAGGAACTGATCGGCGACTTCCGAGCCATCCGGGTAGTACTGGTCGACGATGCGCTGGCGATCGAGGGCCAGGGCGATCGCCTGTCGGACCTCGACCTTGTCGAACGGCGCGATCGTGTTGTTGAAGCCGATGTAGAAGATATTCAGGCCTTCGCGACCCGCGACCTGCAGGTTCGGGTCGGTCAGCGCGGCTTCGATATCCTGGGCGGCCGGGTTGTCGACGGCGTCGACCTCGCCCGACTGCAGGGCCAGGTATTTGGCGGCCGAGTCGGCGTTCCAGCGCAGGATCGCGGTCTCGACCTTGGCGGCATCGCCCCAGTACTCGGGGAAGGCCGTGAAGGTGATCTGCTCGCCACGGCGCCACTCGGACACCATGTACGGGCCGGTGCCGTTGGGCTGCTCGCTCATCGCGACCGAGTCGCCGGCGTTGGCGTCGAGGTATTCCTTATCCTGGATCGCGAAGACCGTGAAGGCGATCTTCGAGAGGAAGTCGGGGTCCTGGTAGCAAAGCGTGAACTTGACGGTGCTCTCATCGATGGCTTCGATCGACTTGATTTCGCCGCCATAGTCGCAGCTCTCGGCCTCGACCTTGAGGCCTTCATACATGGCAGCCGGGGCTTCGGTAGCCGCTGGGGCCTCGGTGGCTGCGGGGGCTTCGGTCGGCGCAGGGGCCTCGGTGGCTGCAGGGGCCTCGGTGGGCTCCGGGGCCGCCGTCGGCGTGGCGGCGGGAGCGCAGGCGGCGGCGAGCAAGGCGGCAGCCGTCAGGCCGTTCAGGACCTTAAACAGTTTCGTCGTGCTTGGCATACTCATTTTTCTCCTGTGTTGCATGTCCGATTCGGTGTGGCAGACAGATGTGGCGTTTGGTGTGGGCCCCGACGCGTATAGTACGACCATCCAGCATGTCGGCGCCGTGCGATCACCTCCTATCGGGTCAATCGATCAGTTGGAGCGTAATCTGCCGATTGTACAGCAGCCGGGGGCGCCGTCAAGGCGCCCGGCAGGGTGGTCCGTTTGGCCCGGAGAGTCGGGGTGGTGGTGGGCGCCTATCACAGGTCCTTCAAACCACCGGGGTCAAGCGCGTCCCGCAGGCCGTCGCCGACGAAGTTGACGCCCAGCACGGTGAGCAAGATCAATATGCCCGGGAAGAACCACAGCCAGGGCGCGGCCTCGAGATAGCGGTAGGCGCCCTCGAGCATATTGCCCCAGGTCGCGGTCGCTCCGGTGACGCCCAGGCCCAGGAAGCTCACATAGGCCTCCGACAGGATGGCGTTCGCCACGCCGAGGGTGGCCGTGACCACGATCGGGGCCAGGGTGTTGGGCAGGAGATGCGTGAAGATGATCCGGCGGTCGGAGACGCCAAGCGCGCGCGCGGCTGAGACGTAGTCGCGCTCGCGCAACGAAAGCACGCTGGCGCGCACGATGCGGGCCAGGTACATCCACGAGGTCAACGCGATCACGAGGATGATCACGGCCACAGAGCCGGTCAGGTGCCGCCCAAACAGGTTGATGTCGGGCAGCGAGCCACCGAAGAACTTGGAGATCACGATCAGCAGGAACAGGCTGGGGATGTTGAGCATCGCCTCAGTCAGACGCATGAGCACGTTGTCGACCCAGCCGCCGTAATACGCGGCCACCGCGCCGACGATCGATCCAACGATGACTTCGAGCAAAGCCGCGCACACGCCGATCAACAACGAGATCTGGCCGCCGAAGATCACGCGCGCGAACAGGTCGCGCCCGACGCTGTCTGTGCCGAAGAGGTACGACGACGAAGGCGGCTGGCGGATCTGCGACGTGTCGTTACAGTTCGCCCAGCGCTCGCCGATCACATCCTGCTTCAGCCCGCTGCAGTAACCGTGCACAAATAGGGATCCGATTGTGACGAACAGCGCAACTGCCAGGAGCATGAACATCCCGACCATCGCCAGACGATGACGTTGGAACCGCCGCCAGGCGACGGCGGCCGGGCTGGCCGGCTGGGGCGGCAGCGCTTCGGCATCGAGACGGTTGGAGGGCGCTATGGCTGTCATGACCTAGTCCAGCCGGATGCGCGGATCCAGGAAGGAGTACACAAGATCCGTGATGAGTTGGAAGAACACCACGGCGATCGAGATCATCATCAGGATCGCCATCAACGTGGGATAGTCGGCGCGGTCGGTGCGCTCGAGGAACAGGCGGCCCATCCCCGGCCAGGCAAAGATGCTCTCGGTCACGGTCGCACCGGCCAGCAGGAAGGGCAGGTCGAGGCCGATCAGGGTCACAAACGGCAGCGCCGCGTTCTGCAGCGCGTGCTTGCGCAGGACCTTGACCGCGGTCAGGCCTTTGGCCTTGGCGGTGCGGATGTAGTCCTGGCCGAGGACGTCGAGCATGCTCGAGCGCACGTAGCGGCTGTAACCGGCGATGCTGATCAGCGACAGGGTCGCCACCGGCAGCACCATATGCCGCAGCAGTTCGCTCAGGCTTGGGCCGACGTCGGGGTCGAACATGCCGACCGTGGGCAGATAGGGCAGGCCCCAGCGCCGGAAGTTAACGGCGAAGATGTACATCAACATCAGGGCCAGCCAGAACACCGGCATCGAGAAGCCGGCGAACGACAGGGCCGTGATGACGTTGTCGACGAAGGTGTAGCGATTGAGGGCCGAGTAGATGCCGATGGTCAACGAGCCGATGATGATCACGATCTCGCCGACCAGACCCAGGAGCAGGGTGTTGGGCAGACGGTCGGCGATGTCTTCCATCACGGGCTTGCGCGTGACGAGTGAGGTGCCCCAGTCGCCGCGCAGCACGCCGCGTCGGCCGCCCGGCGTGTCGCCGATGCCGTCGCCGTCGCGATCCATCATGAACCAGTCGTTGCCGGCCAGCCAAAAGGCGTATTGCATCCAGACCGGCTGATCGAGACCCAGGAGACGCGTCAGGCGCTCGCGATCCTCGGCCCTGGGCGGTGTGCGCCCGCCCAGGGTCGCGATCGGGTCGCCAAACGCCTGCATCAGGCCGAACAGCA
Organism: Anaerolineales bacterium; assembly: GCA_016789175.1. Classification (GTDB taxonomy): domain Bacteria; phylum Chloroflexota; class Anaerolineae; order Anaerolineales; family UBA6663; genus UBA6663. The sequence goes on along the minus strand of JAEURK010000038.1, from coordinate 18,083 downwards.
GCACGCTGATGATGAACAGCTGCGGCACGGCCTGAAGCAGGCGCCGGATGACGAAGGCGGTCATGATGAGTGTACGCGGCTGAGTGTGTGAGCGCGCCACTGGCCGCGCTCACACACTCAGCCTCGTACGTTCTACTTGAGGGTCCAGGTGGTGACGTTCCAGAACGGGTTGACGCCGCCGATGCTGACGCCCTGCACGCGCTGGTTGATCGACCACAGATCGGGATCCAGCCAAAGGCCGATGTAGGCCACGTCGTCGTACATCATCTGCTGGATCTGTTCGTACACGGCGATGCGGGCGTCCGCGTCGGTGATCCTCGACTGCTCCTCGAGCAGCTTGTCGAACTCGGGGTTGCAATAGCCGCCCTGGTTCTGACCGCTCGGGTTGTCATCGGTCGGGATGTCGGCGCAGCGCCACTTCTCCGACGCATCCGGGTCCGGGAAGCTGGTCGGCAGATCCGACCACTCGGCGACGTCGAAATCGCCGATGGCCACCGGCCCCTGATCGGCATAGCCGGCGAAGAACTGGTCGGCCTCGACGTTGCGCAGGTCGGCCCGGATCCCGACGGCCTCCCACTGCTGGGCGACCACGGCCTGAACGTTCTTGCGCAGTTCACGGGTGGTTGTGACGTAGCGCAGTTCCAGATCGACCTTCTTGCCGTCGATCATCTTGTCGCGGATCCCGTCGCCGTCGCTGTCGGTCCAACCGGCCTCGTCGAGCAGGCTCATGGCCTTCTCGGGGTCGTACGGGTAGGGCTCCAGCGTCTTGCTGGCGTAGGGCGGATTGTTGGACCAGAACGTGGCGTTGACCGGGTTGAGGTCTTCGACCAGCAGGTCGCGCACGATCGTAAAGCGATCGGTGGCCAGGGCCAGGGCCAGACGCACGTTCTTGTCGAGCATGGCCGGATGCGCGAGACCTTCGCGCAGGTTCAGGAACCAGCCTTCGTCGTAGCCGGATTGGACCGCCACGACCTTGACTGCGCCGCCGGCCTCGAGCCGCTCGATCTGATCCGACGACAGGAACAGGCCCAGGTCAACGTCGCCGGCGATGATCGCGGCTTCCTGCGCCGCGTCATCCGGCACGATCTGGATGAAGACGCGCTCGATCGAGGGCGGCTCGAACCAGTTGGGGTTGGCCACGAACGACAGGTGGCTCCCCGACTCGAACTCCTCGTAGACGAACGGACCCACGCCCACCGTCGGCGCACGATTCCACTCGGCGTTGTCGAGCGTGCCATCCGCGTCGAAAACCGGCTGGAGCACGTGCTTGGGCAGGACAAAGAGGAAGAGCGACGTCCGCCAGGCCGCGAACACCTGGGTGAGCTTGATCACCACAGTGCCCGCATCCGGCGCGGTGACCGAATCGATCACGGTGTCGTACGGGTAGCGCGTCTGCACCGTGTTCTTTTCGGAGACGATCATCTCGTAGGTGAAGACGAAGTCGTCACCTGTGACGGGCTCGCCGTCGCTCCAGGTCACGCCTTCGCGCAGCTTGACCGTGATCGTCTTGCCGTCGGCGCTGATGCCGCCGTTCTCAGTGGTCGGCACCTCGGCCGCCAGCTGCGGCACGGGGTTGAGCTGCTCGTCGAAGATGAACAGGCCGCGCAGCCAGAAGTCGCGCGTGATCGTGGAGAAGTACATGGCCGAATAAATCGGGTTGAGCGTGTCGGGCTCCTGCACAAACGAGATCTTGACCGTTCCGCCGGCGGCGACCGGCGCGGCCGTGGGTTCAGCGGCCTGGGTCGGCTCGGCGCTGCCCGCGGTGGGCTCGGCTCCCCCTGCCGTCGGCGCTGCGGTGGGTTCATCCAGTGGGATTGGGGTGGAGGCGGGTCCACAGGCTGCCAACAGCAGGCCAAGGACCGCGACTCCGCTTATCAGGGTTGACCAGCGGAACGGGGAAAGGGTGCGCATTATTCTCCTCCTGAGACAAGGCGAGCCCGAATGCCCGGCAGTATAGAGGTCGGCCCAGTAACCGTCAACCGGCAAGTCCTCCAAAATAAGCCGGGTTGACGGTGTGAGACGCCTGGTTGTCGGCTCAGCGGGCCAGGGCCGGCCGCGAGCCGGGCACGTCTCCTTGGCAGCCGAGCGCGCATGCAGCCGGCGTGAATTGCACTAAACTGGCGGGGTCTGCGGCCGATGACAAAGGGGCCGCGCGGCGCGGTTTGTGCATCGTGCCGGCCATCGAGATCCTTTTTTTCGAGGTAACCCATGACGACTGACCCCACCCAAGCCGCCGCCGCCTTGACGACCAAGATCAATGACCTGGATCGTCGGATCACCGCGCTCCAATCGGACGCCCGCCTGGCCGACGTGCAGGACGAGGTCGAGAACCTCGATACCGCCATCGGCAAGCTCAAGGCGCGCTTGTCCGAGATCCGAGCGCTGGGCTATGTCTTCGGGCGTGATCTGGATGACAAGATCGCGGCGACCGTCCGCCAGTGGCCGGCCCTGCGCTCCGGCGCCAAAGCCCAGATCGCCAAACAGGCGCCCGATCTGCAGTCAGGGTTGAAGCCGCTCGAGGTCAAACTGGCCAACGTCAAGCGGCGCCAGGCCCAGGTGGCCGAAGCGACCCGGCTGGTGGGTGACGCGCTGCCCGGCGTCGAGAACCTCGAGGCGCGCGTCACCGCCGCTCAGGCCGCGATCCGCGGCACCTTCGACGCTTTCAAGCGCGACGCCGATCAACTGGCGGCACGCCTGACCGAGATCGAGCGCATGGTCGAGTGGACGCGCGATGCTAAGTTTACATTGCTTGCCGGCGAAGGCGTGTATGCGGCCGTGGCCGCGAAGTGGGATCGCGACGGCAAGGATGATCCCAAGGGCCGGTTGTTCCTCACCGATCAGCGCGTGCTCTTCGAGCGCCGCGAAGAAATCGCAACCAAGAAATTCCTGTTCGTGGCAACCGAGAAGGAACTGGTCCACGAGTTATTGCTCGAGGTGCCGGTGCGCGAGGTCGAGGGCTCCGTAGCCAACGACCGGGGCCTGTTTGGCAATGAAGACCACATCGACGTGGCTTTTTCGCACGAGGCGCCGGTGCGCGCCGCGCACTTCCACCTGGATGGGCAGGACAACAAGCTCTGGGTGACCCTGATCGAGCGCGCCAAGACCGGCGAGTTCGACAAGGAGCGGGCGGTCAAGGTCGAGCCCGGCGTCGATCACTCGGCCACCGCGCCCACCAAGTGTCCGAGCTGCGGCGCGAACTTCACCCGCCCAGTGATGCGCGGGCAGACTGAGATCAAGTGCGAGTTCTGCGGCTCGATTGCCCGATTGGGTTGAGCTGAAGCAGCGCGGGGTGGCGGACACGCTCGGTGTTCGTCACCCCGCATCTCGTTTAAAGGCTCCCCAGGACGGCCACCACGACGGCGAGCACGCCGACGACGGCGTACTCGATCCACAGACGTCGGCGCAGGCGGGCCTGCAGCTGAGCGCCGAGCAAACCCGCCGTCAGGTAGAAGAGTGCCAGCCCGATGGCCGCTGCCGTGACGGGCCGGACGCGCCAATAGCTGACGGCCCACATCACTTCGGCCGCGACCAGCCCCACCACCACGGCATAAAGGCCGGCGCGGCCGATGTCCGAACGCGGGTCGAGCGCGAATAGCCGCCAGGCCAACAGACTCGCCAACACACCGCACAGCGTCGCGGAGACGGCGGCGCGGGCCCGCCCGGTCGCCAGGGCCGTAAAGAGCACGAAGATCAAGATGTAAATCAGAACATTCAGCCCCAGGGCAGCCAGGGGACGGCGGCCCTCGGTCGGATCCAAGGTGACATATTCCGCCACAACGACCAGCAACCAGAGCGCAGCAGCGGCCGCCAGCCCCAGCCACCATGGGATGCCGATCGGAAGCTGCACCAGGCTCAGGCCCAACACGGCTGCTGCCGCTGCCGGGACGATGCCTGTCAGCCAACCGGGCTGATCGACGGCCGTGGGTTGAGAGCGCATCAGGGTGACGGCGCCGGTCCCGGCGAGCAACGCGGCCAGGCCCGCGACGGCGGTGGTGGCAGCGCTGTCGTTGGCATCCACTGCGAATCGACCGGCAGCGAAAACCAGTGTGACCAGTCCGCCGACCAGGCTCAAGCGATTGACATCCGGAAGCCGCTGGGGGCGCATCTTCGGATTGTAATCGCAGCCAGGGTTTGTTTCTCGTATGCGCGCCTACCAACACCCGCCCAGGCCAACCAACCAGGGTGGGTCCAGTTGATATAATGCGCGCGATGTCCGTGCTCTATGTCATCCTTGGTGCGATTCTGGGTTGGTTGGCGGGAATCCTGGTCAATCTACTGGCCGACGACCTGCCGCCTGTCGGTGAGGAGGGGGGTGTGGGCCGCCTCCGGCGCCCGCATTGCCGTTCCTGTGGCGCCGGGCACACCCGCCTGCGGGTCACGGCCGTCGGACGGTTGATGTCCGGCCGACGTTGCCCGGCCTGTGGCACACCCGACGGCTGGCGCCCGCTCGTGGTTGAGATCGGATTTGCGTTGGCTTTCGCCTGGCTCACGCAGTGGGCTGAGGGTGACCCGGTTCGATATGGGTTGGGTGCCGTTGTCGCCCTGATCTATGGCCTGATCTGTGTGATCGACATCGAGCACCGCCTGATCCTCTGGCGCACGGTCTGGGTCTCTGCCGTGGCACTGCTCGCCGTCGCCCTGCTGCGATCCGACATGGGCTGGCAGAAGGCGCTGTGGGGCGGAGCGGTCGGTTTCGCCCTGGTCTTCGGCGTGTTCCTGCTCGGGCAGGCCTATGCGGCCTGGGTGGCCCGGCGGCGCGGCCAACCGCTCGAAGAGGTGGCCTTTGGCGGCGGCGATGTCAATCTCGCGGCGCTGGTCGGGCTGACCGTCGGGTGGCCGGGCGTCCTCGTCGCTCTGTTCATCGGGATCTTCGTGGGCGGGGCGTTTGCGATCGTCTTCATGCTCGTGCAGCTGGCGCGTAGACGTTACGATCCGCATCAACCCATCGCTTATGGCCCGTTTCTGGCGATCGGCGCGCTTGTGCTCTTCTTCTTCGCTCCACTGGTGCGTGGCTGGCTCGGGGCGGCCTGACGTTCAGTAAGGGCCGGACTCGGCCGATACCGTCATAGCGGGTGATGTTTCCTCCAGGAGGCTAGCATGGTTCGATACACGCGTTCCTTGATTCGAGCCGCTCTCGGCTTGTCACTTGTCCTGGCGGCGGCCCCCTTGGCCCAGGCCCAGGGACCTCTCGAGGGCGTTCAGGTGGTCCTCAACCAGCTTGACAATGCGGTGCCCGGCGATCAGGGCAGCATCCTCTCGAGCCGATTTTCGGCGACGCCATTGAACGACAAGATCGCGGCCGACGACTTCCTGATCCCGGCTGGGCCGGATTGGTGGCAGGTCTCTGAAGTGTCGATCATCGGGAAGATGTGCCTGGATGAGGGCTCGGGCGACGTTGTGCGGGTGGTCATCTACCGCAACGACGGTCCCAACGACGATGGCAAGCCGGGCGTCGAGGAATTGTCGACCCGTGTCACAGTGCAACAGGGTTCGAACGGGAGTTGCTCCAGCTCCGCTTCGGCCAGTCAGTACGACCTCACACCCGACACCATGATCCGCCTGCGCCCGGATCGTAAGTACTGGATCTCGGTACACTCGGTCATGGATAACTCGACCCTGCTAGATCTCTCGCGGCGCCTCTATTGGAGTGGCCGGACCGGCCTCTACAACCAGCCGGCGTTTTACTACACCGGTGGCAGCGAGCCCTCATGCAACCAGGTGTGGGTCGAGCGCCGAGTGTGCGACGGCACTACGACCGGTGACGACATGACCTGGGCGTTGACGTATACGCCGGTTGTGGTCACCGAGCTGTACGTCCCGATGGTCTCGCGCCAATAGCCGCGTTCGGTTCGCAAAAAAAGAAGAAGCCGGCCCTGGTGATCCAGGGCCGGCGTCTTCTTTTTTTGCGAACCGAGCCAGTCTCAGGCAGCCGCAGCGGCCCGATCGCCGCGCCCAAACCAGGTGCGCCACTCGCGCTTCTCCCACACGACCAGGAGCGCGGCCGCGTTGAAGATCGACGAGTAGGTGCCCGAGGCGATCCCTACCAGCAGCGTGATAACGAACGGTCGGGTGGTCTCGCCGCCGAAGAGGGCCAGGGCCAGCAGGGTGAAGAGCACGGTCAGCTGCGTGTTGATCGACCGATCGAGCGTCTGCACCACGCTGTGGTTGACCACAGTTTCGTAGTCCATCCGCCGGTACAGCCGCAGGTTTTCGCGGATCCGATCGAACACCACGATGGTGTCGTGCACCGAGAAGCCCACGACCGTCAAGAGCGCGGTCAGGAACAGGCTGTTGATCTGCCAGCCGAGATAGTGCCCGGCCAGGGCCGACAGCCCGACCACGACCAGCACGTCGTGGAACAGGGCGATGATGGCGGCGACGCCATAGCGGTACGAGTGCTCGACACCGCGGAAGGCGAACCACACGTACAGCAGGATCGCGACCGCCGCGGCCAGCACCGCCAGGGCGGCATTGCTGGCAACCTCACGACCGACGCTGGGGCCGACAGTCTCGGCGCTTTCGACCGTGGCCGGGCCATAGGTCGTCGACAGCGACGCCAGGATGGCGCTTTGCTGGGCTTGCGACAATGCCTGGCTGCGCGCCACGAACCCGTTGTCGAGCCCGCTGGAGGCGTCGCGCGTGGTCTGAACCGAGACGTCGGTGAAGCCCTGCGTGGCGTACGCCTGGCGCACCTGCTCGAGGTCGACACTCTGCGTGCTCTGAACGAAACGGGCCTCGACCAGCGAGCCGCCGGTGAAGTCGATCGACAGCGGCAACCCCCACAGCGCCAGCCCAATCAAACCGGGCACGATGATCAGGAGCGAGATCGAGAAGTAGAGATAACGGCGTTGGATGATCTGGAACATAGCAGGTTTACCCCGGGCGACCGGCCCTTAGATCCCGAACCAGGCGTGGCGCTCGGAGAAATCGATGTTGTCAAGGATCAGGTGCATCAGCGTCCGCGTCACCAGGATGGCCGTAAACAAACTGACGGCCACGCCCAGCGCCAGCGTCAGGGCGAAGCCCTGCACCAGGCTGGCGCCAAACGCGCTGCCGAAGAACCACAGGATCGTGCACGTGATCAGGGTCGACACGTTCGAGTCGCGGATCGACGGCCAGGCGCGCCCAAAGCCGGTGTCGACTGCGGCGCGGAGCGAACGCCCGCCGCGCAGCTCTTCCTTCATTCGCTCGAAGATCAAGATGTTGGCGTCAACGGCCACACCGACCGATAGGATGAAGCCGGCGATGCCGGGCAGCGTCAACGTCACCGGGATGATCACAAACAGCGCGAACGTGATCACGGCGTAGAAGCCGAGCGCAATCGCGGCGATGACACCCGGCAGGCGGTAGTACAGCATCATGAACAGGATCACGGCCGACAGGCCGATGATGCCGGCGATCTCGGAACGGCGGATCGAGTCCTGGCCCAGGGTCGGGCCGACCTCACTCTGCTGCGCGACCTTGAGCGGCACCGGCAGCGAGCCGTACTTGAGCTGCAGGGCCAGACGGTTGGCGCTCTCGAGGTCGAACTGGCCCGAGATCAGGCCGGTGCCGCCCGTGATCGGGCTGTTGATCACCGGGGCCGAGATCACGGTCTTGTCGAGCACGATGGCCAGGTAGTTGCCGACGTTGCTGGTGGTGTGCGTGGCGAACAGGGTCGTGCCCTGTGAGCCGAGCTGGAACGAAATCGCCACAGTTCCGGAAGTCGTGTCGACGTTGGCATTCGTCAGGGCGGCGCCGGTCATCAGCGTGACATAGGTCGGCTGGGTCGCTGTGGTGTCCGTGATCGCGGTCGTCGCGGCCGGCGGGAGCTGGCTGGGATTGCCGCAGTCGATCGCGACCGGGTTCGGACAGAATGTCAGGATCGTGCTGCCCTCGGCCGGGGGCAATTGCCCGGACGGGATGATCACAAACTCGAGCAGGCCGGTCTGTTGCAGCGTGGCGATGGCGGCATCCGGATTGGTGATGCCCGGGATCTCCACAACGATGCGGCGGTCGCCCTGCACCTGCACCAGAGGCTCGGCGACGCCCAGGCCGTTGACACGGCGTTCGACCACGCCGCGCGCGGCGTCCATCTGCTCGGGCGTCAGCGCCTGGCCGGCGGGGACGTCAGCCTCCAGCAGAACACGCAGGCCGCCCTGCAGGTCCAGGCCCTGGATGGGCGCCAGACTGCGGCCCAAGAGGGCCGTCTGCACGGGATTGTTCGGAATCACGATCGTGATGGCGCTGGCCACAATCAGCACAATGACCAGCAACCAGGTTAGGCGTCGTCCGCTCATTCAGCTCCTCACCAGAGAAACGCCCGCCGGTCATGCCGGGCGGGCGGGGTTTGGGGATTATACCCGAAGGGGGCGGGGAGCGAAGGGCGAGCGGCGACGGGCGAAGGGGTGTGCACGGGCAAATAGTCAGGCCCAGATTCTGGCCGCGGATTGCGCGGATTTCGCGGAAAGCAACAGGACCGTGGCCAGCAGGGCTCCAGCGTACAAACCCGCGAAACCCGCGTAATCCGCGGCAAAGTGGCCGCTGACACCGCGTGCATGCACACAGCGAAAGGCCAGGCCCCACTTCTCACGCCTCGCCTCACGCGCCTTCCGCGAGCCGTTTGAGCCTTTGCAGGGTCGGAACGTCGGCGAAGAGGGTCAGTTCGTCACCGGCCGCCAGGATTTTGTTGTTGTCGGGGTGCAGATCGGCCGACTTGCCTCGCCGCTGCAGGACGATGCTCAAGTCGTAGTCGCCTTCGACCTGTCCGATCGACCGCCCGACCAGGGGCGAGCGACCGGTCAGGGTCACTGAGCTCATGGTCAGCACCTGGCCGTCGACGGCGACCTGTTGCACCACATCGACGTCGGCCGCCGCCGCTGCGAAGGCGGGCGCTGCCAGGGCCGATGCGCTGAAGGCAGCCGTGATCCCAAACGCCTTGCACATCTCGCGTGAGAAGTCGTCGTCGAACATCCGGACGATCGTCCGGATCTCGGGCTTGATCGAGCGCGCCTGGATCGCGATTTGCAGGTTCATCATATCGTCGCTGGTCGCGACCACGAGCGTTGCGGCCCGATCGACCCCGGCTTTCTGGAGCACATCTTTCTTCAGGGCGTCCCCGGACACGATCGGCACGCGCCAATCGCTGACGGCTGAGACGAGCGCCGCGGTCGGGTCGAGCTCGATGCACACGAAAGGCACGTCCAACTCGTGCAGCGCCCGAGCCACTCGAAAGCCAAGATGGCCCAGCCCGATCAAGACCACGTGATTGCGATACGTTTCGGCGACGGCCACTTGCCAGGCCTCCCCGCGCAACTGCCGGTTGAACAGCAGCGCGCCAAAATCCGCGATTCCAAAGCCGAGGATCACCAGACCAATCGCGGGCATAATGAAAAAGAAGAGCTGCAATCCCAGGGCGTTCGGAAATTCCAGGTTGGCCTGCAAAAAGATCATCGAGAGCGCCGCGAACCAGCTCCCCAGCAATCCGCCGGGCGGGATCTCGTGATAGGCCTCGGCGATCAGGTTGTAGGCGGTGCCACCCAGGATCACGGCGGCGAGCAGCGCGAGGAGCGGCCAGCGAAACTCGCGCAATAAGATGAAGGTGTCGCGGAAATCGCGCAGGCGGCGGCGCAACCAGGGAGCGGTGGGGCGACGTTTGCGGGCCAGCATGCGGTCAGACCTTCGCCTCGGCGATGATAACGGTGACGACGCTGCGGGGTTGTCGAACGTGCACGACGCGCGCGGGCAGACCGGCTTGCGTAAACCGCGCGAGCACGGGCGCAAACCACCCATCGGCCGACTGGCCCGTGATCGCAAAAAGGCCTGCCGCCAGTCGGTCGCTCAAGTTGGTCCCCGTGATCTGCGCCACCGGCACGACAACCAGACGCCCGCCCGGCCGCAGCACCCGCGCGAACTCGGCCAGCGCGACAGGGTCCACGAAGTACTCGGTCGGGAACGTCGAGAGGATGTTGGCGAACGCGCCGTCCACAAACGGCAACTCCTGGACGGCTGCCCGCCCCAGCCGAACGGGCCGGCCCTGCCGTCGCAGCCTGCGGCCGGTGAGGGCGCCCATCGTGGCCGAAAGGTCGATCCCGTAGGCTGATCGGCCGCCGCGTTCGAGTGCGGCGAGCATATGGCCGGGCCCGTGGCCGACCTCCAGGGTCGGCCCGGGGACCAGGTAGTCCAGCCCGGTCCGCTGCCAGCGCCGCCACATCCCGGCCGAGACGACCCAGCTGACCAGATCGTAGGTCCAGGCGAACTCGTTGTAGAGCAGCCGAAAAAAAACGGCCAGAAAGAGCCGCATAGGCCCCCAGTGTACACCGCCTTGTGCCAACGAATGCGCACTTTTCGTCAACGAAAGATTGTCGTAAAGTAGAGACCATGTTGCGTCGGATCGGATGGCTCGGAGGCGTGGCGGTTCTGGGCGTGGTTGTCGCGACCGCCCTGGCCGCGGGGGACCCGCTCTATCTGCCCGCGATCCTCAAAAACAACGCGCCACCGGGACCGACCCTGGGCGGCTGTCCGATGTTTCCGGGCGACAACGCCTGGAACCGGGACGTCTCGGGTGATCCGGTCGACCCGAATTCGAACGCCTACATCAATTACATCCTTCAGTCGCGCACGTACCTGCACGCGGATTTCGGCTCCAATCCGGATTACGGCATCCCCTACGTGGTGGTCCCGGCCAGCCAACCGCTGGTGCCGATCACGTTCACCGCGTACGCCGACGAGAGCGATCCCGGGCCGTACCCGATCCCGTCGAACGCGCCGATCGAAGGCGGCTCCGATCGGCACGTGCTGGTTTTGCGCCAGGGCGAGTGCAAGCTCTATGAGACCTTCGCGACCACGTATAGCGCGGCCACGGGGTGGCGCGCGGCGAACGGCGCGATCTTCGATCTGAACTCGAACGCCCTGCGACCTCTGGGCTGGACCTCGGCCGACGCCGCCGGTCTGCCGATCCTGCCCGGCCTGGTCCGCTATGATGAGGTGACCGCCGGCGAGATCCGACACGCGCTGCGCTTCACGGTGCAAACCACCCAGCGGCGCTACATCCTGCCGGCGACGCACTTCGCGAGCGACGTCACCGACACGAACGCGCCGCCGATGGGGTTGCGGCTGCGGTTGCGCGCCAGTTTCAACACAGCGGGTTTCTACGGCCAGGCCCGGGTCGTGCTGGAAGCGCTCAAACGTTACGGCATGATCGTGGCCGACAACGGTTCGAGCTGGTACATTTCCGGCGCGACCGATCCACGCTGGGATGACGATGACCTCAACCAGCTCAAGACGGTCCCAGGGACCGCTTTCGAGGTTGTGCAGATCGCGCCCGGGACGATGTATCCCTGACTGAAACGATTGGCTATCACCGTTAACACCTTCAGGACGGAGGAGAACGCTCATGAAGAAAGTTGGAAACTCGTATCGATTGGCCGGTGTCGCCCTGGCATTGGCATCCGGAACCCTGGCGTGCGGGCTTGACTCGTTGCCGGGCGGCCTGTCCGGCGGCGATGACTCGGGCGCCCTGTTTCGCGACGCTTTTTCGGATAGCGGCAGCGGCTGGGACACGTACAGCGACGAGTATGGGTCGGTTGCTTACGTCGATGATGAACTGGCCTTCGAGGTGCTCCAGGAGCAATCGATCATTCAAAGCATCTACACCGAGGAGGAGTTCCGTGACGTGCGGGTCTCGGTCTCGGTCACGGTCGATCCAGACGTCACGGATCCCGGATACGCAATCCTGTGCGGGTTCCGGAATTTCGACAATTACTATTCGCTGGGCTTTGGCAAGGACGGATACTACGCGATCACCAAGGTGTCGAATGGCGATACCACGGTGTTGACCTACGACAACAACGAGTGGATCCAGTCGGACGACATCGAAACCGACAAAAAGACCTACGCGTTGGAAGCGGTCTGCGCCAACGGCGAGCTGGAACTGCTGGTCGACGGCGTCTCGATCGCCAAGGTCGAGGATGGCAGCTTCCCGAGCGGCGACGTCGGCCTGGCCGTCTTGACCTTTACCGAGCCCCACGCGCGCGCCACGTTCGATGACCTGAAGGTCGTCGAAGCGGGCAAGGAGTGATCGGCATGACCGTACTGCGACATCGCCCGCTCTGGATCGGGCTCAGCGCATTGCTTTCGGGAACGCTGGCCTGTGCGTCGCTGGGCGGCGATCTTCCGGCGACGGAAGCGCCCGACTTCCCGACGCCCGTATTGGAGACCGACGTCCCGGAGCCGACCGAGGAAGACGCGCCCACCGACGAGCCGACCGAGGAAGAGCCAACCGAAGCGGCCACGGAAGAGCAGCCGACCGAGGTATCGCAGGGCGACGGCGACGTGCTCTTCGAGGACGATTTCGCGATCGACAATGAACGTTGGACGATCGGGGACGAAGGCGCCAGCGTGGTCTCGATCCATGATGGTGTGCTCGATATCGAGATCCTCGAGCCCCAGTACATGGGCTGGAGCCATCTCTACGACGACGACTTCAGCGACGTTCGGATCGCTTTTGACGTCGAGCCGCGCAACGAGGACGACCAACCCAGCTGGGGGGTGGTCTGCAATTACTCGGATTCCCAGAACTTCCTGTTCATGTCGTTTGGGGCCGACGGCCTCTACGGCATCGCCCGCTACCTGAACGACGAGTACGCGGTGCTGTCGGACGAGGACGGGAATTACATCGAGAGCGAGTTGATCGAGAAGGGGAAGTCGTCGTATCACGTCGAAGCGGTCTGCGCGAACGGGGAGTACGAACTCTACGTCGACGGTAAGCGCATCGCCTCGGTTGAGGACGACGCTCTGACCGGCGGCACTGTCGGCCTGTTGGTCGAAACCTTCGACGGCGATTACGCGCAGGCGTTGTTCGATAACGTCGTGGTGACGACGGTCGACTGAGCCGCACGCGCGTGTTCTGTAGAAAACGAAACGCCCCGCCTTGTTCAGGCGGGGCGCTCGTTTGCGCCGGGGCAGACTTCGAGTGGATTACTCGAGGAGGGATGCCCCGGCGCAGAGCGTCGCAGAACTACTCATACAGGACATCACCTCCTCCTTTCAAAAGGATAGCAAGGGAAGAGGCTGTTAAGCCGATAGAGTCATTATAGGGACTTTCCTCCCCATGTCAATTAAGCGATTCTAAACGCCCACAGGATAAGGTTGGGCGACTGAACCGACGTGTCGTTGCACACCAAACCCTGTGACGCAAAGGTTGCGCGGCCGTCGGGAGGAGGTGCGTGAGCGTGGTCTCGCCTATAATCGCCTCATGCCTTTGAAACTCGCTCTAGTCTTTCACTTCAACCAATCCACGAACGAGCAGATCCGCGTGGCTGATCGCACGGCCTACCGCGGCTTGTTCTCGGTCTTGCGGGCCCACCCGGGTCTGAAGATCAATCTGCACCTGTCGGGCACCTTGTTGCGCGGCCTGGGTTGGTTCAGCCCCGAGACCATGGACTTGTTGCGGGCGGGCCTGGCCGATGGTCAGTTTGAGTTGCTGGGCAGCCTCTACGCCCAGAACGTCGCCTACGCCAGTGACGACCAGGACAATCGACTTCAGCTCGAGGTCCATCGCCGCGTGCTCAAAGACGTGCTCGGCGTCGAGCCGCGCGTGTTTTGGAACCCGGAGCGTACCTGGCGCGATTCGCTGCTGCCTTTGATCGCCGGCGCCGGGTATGAGGCCACGCTGCTTGAGGATCGCGCGTTACGCGCGGCCGGCGTCGTGACGCCGATGCCGGTGCGCCTGACGGGTGAGACCGGCGGCCTCACGGCCGTGTGCGACGATGCCGGGTTGCGGGAGCGCCTGAACTGGGCGGTTTGGTACGGCCGCGATGGCGCCCTGTGGAAGTATCTGGACGACGCCGTCGAACAGGCCAAGAGCGCGACGCATTGGCTGGCCTACGCCGAGGATGCCGAAGCGATGGGCCTGTGGGGCTGGGAGGCCGGGTACCTGCCGGCGGCACACTGGGCTGCCCTGGATACGGTCCTGGCCGAACTTGAGAAGCGCGCGCTCGCGCGCGAACTCGCGATCGAGCACCTCTCAAAGGCCCGCGGCCGGCAGGAAATCAAGACGGTGCCTGACACCGCCGCCGGTTGGATGGAACGCGCCCTCCAAAACCCGGAGGCGCGCTATCACGAAGGCGGGTACACCGGTTACTTCGACTTCGCGGCGCGCTCGCCCAAGCTGAACTACTTTCGCAAGCTGTATTCGGTTGTGCGCGCGAGCTTTGCGGATACCGCCTCGCCTCTGGCGACCCCGCTCGACGCGCCGCCGGTTGAGCCTGCGCCGATTGAGGACCGCTTCGTGGCGCTGGCTGACGAGGTCTATGCGGCTCACCAGTATGAGTTCGGCTGCGTTGGTGTCGGCGGTCGCGAGTATTGGGCCTGGGAGAACGTGCGGAATACGTTTCTCTACCTGCGCCTGGCCCAACTGGCTGCCGACCCCACGCCGCGGCGCTGGATCGAGGACCTCAACGGCGACGGCAACGACGAGCAGATCTGGTGTGACGGCCGCCAACTGGTCATGCTGACCGGATATGGCGGCCGCCTCCTGGGTTGGTTCGACCTCAAGAACCGGGCGGTCTGGGTTGGCAACCCTTTGGCGATCCCCCGGGCCCGCTACGTCGATGGCGCCTCGGCCCATCCCAAGCTGCGGAGCGACGAGCCGCGTTGGCTGCCGACCTCTGCCGCGTGGGACCTTAAGCCGTTCAAAGCCTGGCGTGAGAAGGAGCCGGCACCCGCGCGTCTGGCCCGGGAGGTCGACCTGAGCGGTTTTCCCCGTGAACCCGAGACCTATGCCGTCTACCGCTATCCCACCGAGGGCGCCGAGGCGTTGCCGGCCGTCAACATCCAGCACGCTGCCCTCAACGACTGGTGGTCACTGGATGGCGAGGAGCGCCCGGCCTCGACCTTTATCGATTACCGCTTCGAAGACGACGAGATCACGTACGTCAATGCGATCATCCCGGATCTTGTCATCCACAAGCAGATCGCGCTCATCCCACATGGGATCCGTGTGTCCTATCGCGCCCAGAACCGGACCGGGCGCCGTCGGATCCTGGGCTGGCGGCTGGCGCACGAGCTCAACCCGGGCTACGCCGAGGTGCTGGCCCACGGTCGCGGGGCGCTCGCCCCGCTCGAGGACTCGAGCGGGATAGCCGGTGTCGTCAACCAGGTGACAAAGCAAGCCGTCCAGGTGACGTGCAGCCGGGCCTGGACGTCGACCGGCTGGTCCGAGGGGTTGCTGGCGTTGGTCATCGAGGGCGCGCTCAGCCTCGAGATCCCGGCGCGTGGAACCCTGTCGTGGCAGGTCGAGCTCAAGGCCCATTGACGGGTTGCTCACGCACGTTGAGGGTGTCTTGGCTATAATCACTGCAAACCTGGCCTGAACGATCGGCCCCAGCTGTGGGGAGCAGAAAGCCGATGAAAACGCGTGTTGTGATTCTTGCCGGCGGTGAGGGGTCGCGTCTGGGCGCCTTAACGGCGAAACGGGCGAAACCCGCCGTCCCGTTTGGCGGCAAATACCGCATCATCGATTTCGCTTTGTCAAACTGCGTCAACTCCGGCCTGTTCGACATCGCCATCCTCACGCAGTACCGCCCGCACTCGCTCAATGACCATATCGGTGTCGGGCGGCCGTGGGACCTCGACCGCAGCTTCACCGGCGGCGTCCGTATCCTGCAACCCTACAAGGGTCGCCACGATACTGACTGGTACGCCGGCACGGCCGACGCCATTCAGCAAAACTTCAGCTTCCTCAAAGACGGCGACATGGACGAGATGCTCGTCCTCTCCGGCGATCACATCTACGAGATGGACTATCGCCGGCTGCTGCAGTTCCATCGCGACCACAAATCCGATCTGACGGTCGCCACGTTGCGTGTCTCGCTCGATGAGGCCACGCGGATGGGCATCCTGGCCACCGACGCCGAGTACCGCGTCAACCAGTTCGTCGAGAAGCCCAAGAACCCACCCGGCACGCTGGCCTCGATGGGCATCTACGTCTTCAATATGCACACGCTCGATCAACAGCTGCGCGAAGACGTCCGCCGCCCGAACTCGTCGCACGACTTCGGCAAGGACATCATCCCGCACATGGTTGCGACCGGCATGCGCGTGTTCGCCTACCCGTACTCGGGTTACTGGGTCGACGTCGGGACGACCGACTCGTACTGGCGCGCCCACATGGACCTGATCCGGCATCCTCCCGTGCTCGACCTGAACGACCGCTCGTGGGTCGTGCACACCCGCTCGGAGGAGCGGCCGCCGGTGCTGATCCTCAATGGCGCCACGGTGCGCGACAGCTTGATCACCGACGGCTGTGTGATCGCCCCCGGAGCCGTGGTCGAGCGTAGCGTGCTCTCGCCGGGCGTTTACGTCGGCCCGGAGGCGGTCGTGCGCGAGTCGATCGTCTTTACTGACACCTCGATCGAGGCCGGGGCCCAGGTCGAGCGCACCATCATCGACAAGTTCGTCACGGTCGGGCACAACGCGCGCATCGGGCGGATCGATGCCGATGCGACCGATCTCGGCATTTCGCTGGTCGGCAAGAGCGCCCAGATCCCGGGTGGCACCGTCATCGGGCGGGCCTGCTCGGTGAGCGAGAACGTGCGCCCGCAAGACTTCCCGGCCGGCGGTCTGAAGGACGGCGAAACGCTGGCCAGACCCACCTTTGATGCGCGCCGCCAATGATTGAGCCAACGCCTTCCAAACGCGCTGCGGGCGTGCTCTTCCACCCGACCTCGTTACCCGGCCCGCACGGTATCGGCGCGCTGGGCAAGGCGGCTTTCGACTGGGTCGATTTCCTGGTCGCGTCGGGCCAGAAGTGGTGGCAGATCCTGCCGCTCGGCCCGACCGGCTATGGCGACTCGCCGTACCAGTGTTTCTCGGCTTTGGCCGGCAACCCGTATCTGGTGGACCTGGAGGCGGTGCGCGCGGCCGGGCTGTTGACCCCGGCCGAGCTGGCTGTGGAGTTCCCGCACGACCATGTCGACTTCGGACCGGTGATCGCGTTCAAGAACCGCGCGCTGGCTCAGGCCTGGGAACGTTTCGGCGCCCACGCCTCGGCTCAGCTCAAGGCCGAGTTCGAGCTCTTTACGTCGGCCGAGGCGGCCTGGCTCGACGACTTCGCGTTGTTCATGGCGCTCAAGGATGCCAACGGCGGGGTCAGCTGGCAGGAATGGCCTGATCCGCTGCGGTTGCGGGATGCGGCGGCCCTGGCACAGGCGGCCGAAAAGTTGCGCGGCAGCATCGGCCTGCACCAGTTCCGCCAGTTCCTGTTCTTCAAACAGTGGCGCGCGGTCAAGCAGTACGCCAACGAGCGTAACGTGCGCCTGATCGGCGATGTGCCGATCTTTGTGTCGATCGACTCGGCCGACGTCTGGGCCCGGCCGGAGCTCTTCCAGCTCGATCAAGCCCGTCACCCGGTGGCGGTAGCCGGCGTCCCGCCGGATTATTTCAGCGCCACCGGCCAGCTGTGGGGCAATCCGCTTTACGATTGGGAGGCGCTGGCGGCTGATCGTTATGCCTGGTGGGTGCTGCGTCTGCGCGCGACCCTGGCGCAGGTCGACTTGATCCGCATCGACCACTTCCGGGGTTTCGAGGCGTACTGGCGCATCCCGGCCGGCATGCCGACCGCCCAGGTGGGGAAGTGGACGCCCGGACCCGGCCGCGCGTTGTTTGACCAGCTCAAGGCCACGCTGGGCGATCTGCCGCTCATTGCCGAAGACCTGGGCGTGATCACGCCCGAGGTCGACGCGCTCCGCCAGGCGGCCGAATTGCCCGGTATGCGCGTCCTTCAGTTTGCGTTCGGTGGCGCGACCGAGGATCGGTTCCTGCCGCATATGTATGAGCACGACACAGTCGTGTACACCGGCACGCACGACAACGACACCACCCGCGGCTGGTACGAGCACATCAACGAGGCCGAACGCGATCGCGTCCGCCGGTATTTGGCCTGCGATGGGCGTAACATCGCTTGGGACATGATCCGCGCGGCCTGGATGTCGGTGGCAGATCTGGCGGTGACGCCCTTGCAAGACGTGCTCGACCTGGGCAGCCAGGCGCGCATGAACACGCCCGGCCAGCCGGCCGGAAACTGGTCGTGGCGCTTCACGCCC
>JAEURK010000022.1 GCA_016789175.1 Anaerolineales bacterium | reverse complement strand
CACGTAATACGTTCCGGCAGAGGTGATGGTCACCGTGAAGGACACGGTCGAGCCGGGATCACCCGTGAACCCGCCCGGGATATCGGCGCCGCTGGCGTTCATCAGTTTGACCTGCCGCCCCGGATCCTGGCTGGTGACCGTGACAGTCACCTGGCCGGGGCCTGCCGCAGTGAACCACCAGGTGTCGCGATCCAGGCCGTATTGATCGACCTGGTCGGCGTTATAACCGCCCCGATAGGTCACGGCCGAAGCCACGGGCCCACGGGCGTTGCCCAGCGTGCCGTTGGGCTCGTACTCACTGAACGCATCATAGAACTTGCGAATCTGTGTTAGATAGATGCGGAAGGCGTTTGTCTCACGGATCAACACCGTGGTGACGGATGTATCCCCGAGCTCGGCAGCGGTCGGGTTGCCCAGCGTCAGGCTGAACGTGCGGTCACCGACGTACAGGCCGGTATTGAGGATCGTCATCGTGATCGCGCGGGTCGTGTCCCCCGGGCCGAACGTCAAGACGCCGGTGTTCGCGACATAGTCGACGCCGGCCAGAGCCGTCCCATTCGTGGCCGTATACGCCACGGTCACCGTCACGGCCGGCGCGACGCTGAGCGTGACCGTGATCGGGGCGGAGCCGGCGTTGCGGGCCACGTTGAAACCGGTCGTCTCGAACTGCACCGTTGGGGGTTGTTGGGCATCGATGATCGTCACTTGAGCGCTGGCCGGCGAACCGATCGTTCCAGGCGTCTGACCCAACAGACGGAACGTGAAGTAGCGATCGCCCGTGAACACGTTGTTGTTCAGGATCGGCACGCTCACGGTGCCCGTAATCTGTCCGCTTGAGAACAAGAGGTTGCCGGCCGTCTGCTGATAATCCGTCCCGAAGGTAGCTGTGTTGTCCTCGGTTGTGTAGTTGACGGTCACGCTGCCGGTCGATGTGTACGGCAACGTCACCGTAATCACCGCCGGGCCTGCCAACTCGCCGAAGGAATATCCGCCGCCGCCCGGGGTTTCGATCTGGGCCGCCGGGATCGCCTCATCGTCCGTGATCGTGACCGTGGTGGTCGCGGCCCCGACCGTGCCGATGCTTTGGGCCGTGAGATTGACCGCAAACGTGACCGACCCCGAGTGGAACCCGTTGTTCGGGATCGTGACCGAGATGGTCTCGGAAGTATCCAGCGGCGCGAAGGTCACCGTGCCGGTCACCGGGATGAAGTTGACCCCGGCCGTTGCGGTGCCCGCGGACGTGGTGTAACTGACGACGATCGGCGTCGTCGAGGTTCGGTTGAGTGTCACCGGGATCGCGGCCGTCCCAACCGTCTCGGTGACGGAAAGCGTGGCGGGCACCGAAGCGCTGGGCTCGCCCTCGTCGTCCGTGATTGTGATCAGAGTGGATGCCGGAGCCCCGATCGTGCCGGGGTTCTGGCCCGACAAGCCCAGCGTGAACGTCAACGGCCCGGAGTACGTGACGTTGTTGGTGATCGGAACCGTGACGTTGGTGACCGAGGTGCTGGTGATGGTGGTCGACCCGCTCACATCGGCGAAGTTGACGCCGGCCAGCGCGCTGCCGCTGGCGAGTGCGTAGGTCACCGTGATCGGGAGCTCCGAGGTATAGCCCGGCGACCAGGTCAGCGGCACGCTGACACTTCCACCGTTCTCGGCCACGCCCAGCGCTGTGCTGCCGACGATGGCGGCCGGCACGGCCTCGTTGTTGGTGATCGTGACCGTGGCCGTCGAAGGCGCTCCGACCCGGCCGAAATCGCCACCATCTGCCAGCGTGAGCGTGAAGTCCTTACTGGCGTTGTGCCAGGCGTTGTCCAACACGTTTACGGTGACCGTGTTCGTGATCTCGCCCTGCGGAATCGTCACGACCGTGTTGGTGATCGGCCCATACTCGCGCCCGGCCAAGGCGGTGCCCGGATTCGTGCTGACCAGCACCGTGGTCGCCTGAGCGGCGGCGGCGCTCAACTGGATCACGGCCGATACGGTCCCGGCGGTTTCGGCAACCGTGGCCGTCGTCGACGCAAAAGTCACAGTGCGATCGACGTCGGCGATGTTGACGGTGGTCGACGCCGGGGTCGTCGTAATCGCGGCGGTTGGCGTCAGGGTGGCCGAGAAGCTGCGCGTGCCCGTCACAGCCGTGTTGCGGAGGATGGTGACGTCCTCCGAATCGGTTGTGGTGTTCGCGGCGAAGTTGAAGGAGCCGCCCGTGCCCGAATAATCGGTGGCAGCCAGGGCCGTGCCGTTCGCCAGCGCGAACGTCGAGGAGGTCGCGAAGGGCACCGCGCCGTCCAGCGTGGCGCTCAAGGTGACCACCCCGCCGCCATCGGTGGCCGCGAACGTGGAAGCCGTAAAGCTCACGGCCGGCAGCTCAACCGCGCCGAGATCGCAGGCGCCGCCGCGCGGCCGCGTGACGCCGCGTTGGTCTGTGCTGCTGCACGCACCGCCGGCATTGAGCGCCGGCGAGGTCGTGCCGGGCAATTGCGTCTGAGTCGGCCCGCCGTTCGGTGCGAGCCCGCCCAGCACCGGATCGACCTCCAGAGGCGTCGTGCCGGTCACGGTGCAACCGGGGGTCTCTATGATGTTGAGACCGCCCGCCGTCACGGCGCCGATGCAGTCGGCCCCACTCCCGGTGTTGTTGGCCACGATCGAACCCGAAAGGTTGGCGACGGCGTCGGTCTCGACCCGCAGTCCGCCGACGACCGAGCCGCCCGAATTGCCGGCGATCGTGACGCGGGTCAGGGTAGCTGTCGCGTTGGCCACCGCCAGGTCGACGCTGGCCGCGCCGCCGGAATTGTTGGCGATGGTCGTCTCAGAGATTGTGGCGACAGCCGTCGCGCCGTTCAAGCGCAGTGCGCCGCCCGTGTTGCCGGTCAGCGTGCTGGTCGTCAGGATCAACGTGCCATCCGTCACGTCGATGGCCGGAGCCACGGTTGCTCCGGTCACGGTGAGTTGGGAGAGCTGGAGGTTGGCGCCTGTATCGAGCGAGAAGACCGGGGCAGCCTGGCCACCGCCGCTGACCGTCACGGCCGCGCTGGCCGACGTCGGCGCGATTTGGATGGTCGACGTGACCGGCAAGGTGCCGCCGGTGAGCACGTATGTGCCCCCAGGCACCTGAATCGTATCCGCCCCGGCCAGGGCATTCGCTTCTTCGATGGCCGCCCGCAACGTGCAGTCCGTCAACGTCGCCGTCAAACAGACACCGTCGCCCAGGTTGTTGTCACTTGCGTCAGCGGTGCTGTTCACGGTGAAAATCGCGGCGCGAGCCACCGGCACGGGGCCGAGATTCCACATCGTCAGGCTGGTCGCCAGGATTGTCGCCAAGACGCCTCGAAAGGCCGTTGTCATCCAACGTACATGTCGCATAGCTCACACCCTCTGGTGGTTATGTTGTTCGGTCGGTCAAATTATGGAAACGCAAGAACATTCTAACGGCAGCCCGCGCCCCGGCAAGGGGGACCAGGGTCCGGATGGGGTTAATTTCGCGTAAACAAATCCCGAAAGCGATCAGCCACCCGGCGCGCGCCGGCGGCTCCGGCATTGGCCGAGGTGAGCACATCCTCCACCTGGCGCGTGGTGGAGCGCGTCTGTTGCGAAACGATCCAGATGATGTCCTGCCCGCGCTTGAACCAGAAGGGGCTTTCGCGCAGCAACCAGTACAGGCCGTAGATCACGGCTGCGCCGATCACCAAAGCCACCAGGGCCAACGCGGCCCAGACCACGATCAGGAGCACCAGCGACACGTCCGCGATCGGGCCGCGCACCTCGGCCGCCCCGGGGACGCTGGCCCAAACGACCAGCCCGATCACAACCAGGATCGTCAACCCGATCGGCAGCCAGATCTGCCAGAACGACTCACGATCGATCTGGATCTTGGTATGCGGGTTGCGCGTGCGGGGCGGTTGAGGTTCCACACACGTATTGTAGCCAAAGTGGCCGCTATTCTGCCAGCCGGAAGTTGAGCCCCCAAAATCGGCTGCCCCGGGGCAACCCCGACCCGAAGCGCGTCAGGTTTGACGGCATTCACCCATGCGCGGGCCAACGCGTCGCCAAACTGCTGCCAGTGGCGCGCAAAGCGGGTGTTGTCGTCACACAGCCAGATCGCGCAGTGCGGCTGCCAGGTCGAAGTCGAACAGGGTCGGGACGACGCGATCCGCCAGGGCCAGGATCGTCGGATCGCCGACGCCGATGGCGACCATGCCGGCCGACTTGATGGCCTGCACGCCCACGGCCGCGTCCTCGACCCCGATGCACGCCTTCGGCGCCACGCCAAGCCGCTCGGCTGCAGTCAGGAAGATCTCGGGGTCTGGCTTGCCGCGCGTGATCAGGTTCGCGTCGACCACATAATCGAAATACCCCGTGATCCCCAAACGCTCCAGAATCGTGCCGGCGTTCTTGCTCACCGAGGCCAGCCCCACCTTAAGCCCGGCGCCACGGGCTGCTTCCAACGCGCGTAAGGCTCCCGGGAGCAGATCGGCTCGGGTCATCGTCGCGACCAGCTGGCGATAGTCGTCGTTCTTCTGATCGGCCAGGCGCGCGCGCTCGGCCGCATCCGGATCCAGCCCCCCGCGCCGCAGGATCAGGTCGAGCGAGCCCATTCGATCGACACCCTTCAGTTGTTCGTTGAAAGCCTCGTCGAATGGCACACCCAATCCTTCTGCCAGGCGTTTCCAGGCCAGATAGTGATAGCGCGCTGTGTCGGTGATGACGCCGTCCAGGTCGAAAATGATCGCGGTAAACATAGTGGCTCTTGAGTGCTGAAGTGTGATTGCTGTTGTCGATTCTGATTGCGGATTGAGATCGGTGACCCGTCCGGCGCGCCGGAGCCGGATCGCAATCAACGATCTGCAATCCTCAATCCTCAATCCGCAATGAACTGCTCCGGTTGCTCGGCCGTGAGAGTCACGGACCGGTCGTGATGCATCAACGTGAGCGTCGCGCCGGAGCGCAAGCGGTAGGTGACGCCCGACGCGTCGACGTTGACGTCGAGCCGGCGATCCTGTGCTCGGACCGAGAAGCGGTAGTGCGTCCAGTGGCCGGGCAGATAAGGCGCAAAGCGCAACTGCCCGCTTTGGGACCGCAGGCCCCCGAAGCCATACACCAGGCTCAGCCAGGCCCCGGCCATGGCGGCCAGGTGCGCGCCGAAGGGTGTGTTCCCGTGCTTGTTATCCAGGTCCATCCGCGCGGTCTCCAAAAAGAACGCGTAAGCCTGGTCATGGTAGCCGATCTCGGACCCGATGATGCTGTAGATGCATGACGACAGAGACGAATCGTGCGTGGTCAGCGGCTCGTAATAATCGTAGTCGCGCTTCTTCTGTGCGAGCGTAAACTTGTCGCTCAGCAGCATCAGGGCCAGCACGACGTCGGCCTGCTTGAGCACCCGATGGCGGTAGATCACAAGCGGGTGATAGTGCAGCAGCAACGGATAGTGCCCGCGCGGCGTGCCCGCGAAATCCCACACCGGTTTGTCGAGGAAGCTGTCGTCCTGCGGATGGATGCCAAGGGCCTCATCGACCGGCAGGTACATGCGCTGGGCGGCCTCGCGCCAGCGCATGGGCTCATCAAGGCCCAGATCGAGCGCGGCCGCGATCCGGGCAAAATCCTCGGGATGATCACGCTCCAGGCGCTCGGCGACGTCGGCGGCGAAGGCCAGATGCATCTGCGCCATCGCATTCGTGTAGAAGTTGTTGTTGACGCAGGCCGTGTACTCGTCGGGGCCCGTGACCTCAAAGATCCCGAATTGCCCGCCCAAACGGTCGACAAAGCGGCCCAGGCCGAGCCAGATGCGGGCCGTGTCCATCACGATCTCGGCCCCAGCCTCGCGCAGGAAGCTCGAGTCGCCACTGACCTCATCGTAGAGCTTGATCGCGTAGGCGATGTCGGCATTGATGTGATACTGGGCGCTGCCGGCCGGGAAGTAAGCCGAACATTCCTCGCCGGCGATGGTCCGCCAGGGAAACAAAGCCCCGGAGGGATGCCCCATCTGGCGGGCCCGCTGCCGGGCGAACGGCAGGATCGAATAGCGGTACTCGAGCAGTCTGCGCGCGATCTCGGGCTGGGTGAACAGGAAGACCGGAAAGATGTAGATCTCGGTATCCCAGAAGTAGTGGCCCTCGTAGCCTTCACCGGTCAGACCCTTGGCCGCGATGTTGGTCCGGCCGTCGCGCCCGACGGATTGCAGTAAATGGAAGAGATTGAAGCGGATGCCTTGCTGCAGGGCCTCGTCGCCATCGACCGCGATATCGGCGTCGGCCCAGAACGCCGCGAGCCGTTCGGCCTGCTCCCCGGCCAGGTGGTCGAACCCGACCGAGCGGGCCGACACCACCTCGGTCTGGGCGCGCGCCGAAAGCGCTTCGACCGGGACATCGCGCGAGGTGACGTAGGCGCCGACCTTGGTCAAGGTGATCGTCTCGCCGCGGTGTAGTTCGGCCTCGACGACCAGACCCACCCGCTGCGCTTCGGAGTCCTGCAGGATCGCGTGGCGCGGCGTCCGCCCGCCCGTGACCGCATGCGAGATCGCACTCACCAGGCTGAAGCCACTGTTGCGGGTGCGATGCGTCAGCGCTTGAACGGCATCGCCGGCCTCGATCGCCTGCAGCACCAGCGGCGGTGCCGTGATCGTGCTCCCCACCCGCGGGTCGTCGCCGGCCTCGATGTTCTTCACCCGCCCTTCGATGGTCGACGTCAGGCGCACCGTGCCCGTGAAATCGACCGACGTGACGGCGTACTGCACAGCAAACACATGCTTGCGGCTCAGGCTGACCAGGCGGCGGCTGTGGATCGTCACCCGGTGTCCGCGCGGAGAAACCCAGTCGATCGCTCGCGTCACCAGGCCGGTTCGGAGATCGAGTGTGCGTGTATAAGCTTTGATCTCGCCGGTCGTCAGCGCGAACCGCTCGCCGTCGAACTCGAGCGTGATCCGCTTGGCGTTCGGGACGTTGAGCATGAATTGCTTTGTCCGCGCAAAGCCGTAGGCGGTCTCCGGATACACGATCGGCTCGGCCTCGAAGAAACCGTTCAGGAAAGCGCCGTCGATCGACCGGCCGGGCGGGAGGTCGAAGCCCTCCTCATGCGCGCCGCGCAGGCCGATATAGCCATTCGCCTGGGCAAAGATCGTTTCGTCAAGCACATTGCTCTCGAGGTCGAACCGATCTTCGACGATCTGCCAGGCATCCAACGGATAGGTGTGGGTGGTCGTTTCGGAAGTCGTCACGGTCGTCCTCACGATCAGGTCAGACTTACGCTCGGGTGGCAGGCACCTTTTACATTCTAACGTTTGGACGGGCCCAAGGGTGGAACGTCCGGCACCCATGTTCCAACCAAACGCATTCTCGGTAGATGCCTTTTCTAACTAAAGACCAAATTGGTCGCGCCGATATCGACTCCATGAACATTGATGCCGCTGCCAGCTGGTCAACCTCGCTCGCGAGCATGGGGGTCTCCTTCCAGAGACAGAACATGCAAACGCAGCTGGGTGTCGCCGTGATGCAACAGGCGCAAGCCTCGGAGCAACAACAGGCGCAGGCTTTGCTGCAAATGATCAACCAATCGACAGCCGCGGCCCGCGGTGGCGTCGACCTTTACGCCTGAGCGCACGATGCGCTGAACGTGGAGCGATTGGCGCGCATGCACCTGTGCGCCTGTGGCGCGCGGTAGCGTGAGCGCTCAGCGCCCCCCGCTCCGCGCTCTGCTATCATGCCCGGATGCTCACGGCCTCCGGCCCGGACCTGCGCGCCCTCCTGCGCGACCTGCCCACCCTGCGCGACGATCCGCTTGGCTTCTTCGTCGACCTTGAGCGCCGCTACGGCCCCGTCGCGCGTCTGCCGTTCGGCCCGGGCCGTTTCGCTTTCCTGCTGAGCGATCCCGGCGCGATCCAGCACGTGTTGCAGGATCAAGCTCGCCGCTACACCAAACGCACGTTTCAGTACACCACGCTCAGCCTGGTCACCGGTCAGGGCCTGCTCACAAGCGACGGTCCGGTCTGGTTGCGCCAGCGGCGTTTGATGCAGCCCGCCTTCCATCGCGAACGCCTGACCGGCTTCACCGCCTCCATGAACGCCGCCGCCGCCGGGCTCGCCGAACGCTGGTCGGTTGCACCGGACGGCCAGCGCGTCGACGTCGACCGGGCCATGCTCGCCCTCAGCCTGGAGATCGTGGGCACCACCTTCTTTACGACCGACCTGCGGGCCGATGCGCCGCAACTGGTCTCGGCGGTGATCACGGCCCTCGATCATGTGATCGCGCGTTCGCGCAATCCGTTCGCCCCCCCGATCTGGCTCCCGACCCCGGCCCACCGTGCTTTCAAGCGCGCCGTGGGGGCGCTCGACGATGCGGTTACGCGCCTGATCGCCGAGCGGCGCGCCGGCCCGCCGCGACCCGACCTGTTGCAGATGCTGCTCGATACGCGCGATGAGGACGGCCGGCCGATGGAACCGCGCCTGCTGCGCGACGAACTCGTAACTTTGATTGTGGCCGGCCACGAGACCGTCGCCAGCGCGCTGACCTGGGCCTGGGCCCTGCTTGCCCAACATCCTGCTGCAGCCGACCGACTGGCGCTCGAGGCCGATGCCGCTGCGTCGGCCGGGTCGCTCGATCCACGCGACCTGCCCTTTGCAACCGCGGTCTTTGACGAGGCTTTGCGTCTTTACCCGCCCGCCTGGCTGATCACGCGTCAGGCCGCCGAGGATGATGACATCGAAGGGCTGCGGGTGCCGGCTGGCTCGCTCGTGATCGTGTCGCCCTACGTCGTTCAGCGCCGGGCCGCACTCTGGCCCGAACCCGATCGCTTTCGGCCCGAGCGCTTCCTTGAGGCTGCGCCGCAGCGTTTCGCTTACCTGCCCTTCGGGGCCGGTCCGCGCCTGTGTATCGGCCAGGGTTTCGCCCGCCTGGAGGGCCCGCTGATCCTGGCCAACCTGGCCCGCAGGGTCCGGCTATCGACCGAGTCCGCTCTGCCCGCGATCGAGCCCCTGGTGACACTGCGCCCCCACGGCGGTCTGCATTTGCACGTGACGCGGCGCGTGGCTTCAGCCACACCGGAACGATCGACATCGACTTTGTGAGGTTTATCGAATGGGACCCGTCTACACCCGCGCCTTCAAAGTGCGCTACACCGAGATGGACGCGTACGGCCACGTCAACAATGCCGCGTACTTGCGCTACATGCAGGAAGCCGCCTTCGAGGCCTCCTCGGCCTCGGGCCTACCGCTGGCACGCTGGGCCGAGCTCGGGCGCGCCTGGTTCATTCGAGACACGGAGATCGAGTACCTGCGCCCGTTGACCTACCCCGAGACTTTCACGCTCGACACCTGGTTGAGCGCCCGTGGCCAGGCCTGGGTGCGCCGCGAGTACGACTTCAAGCGCGACGGCGAGACCTTCGCACGGGCCTATAGCATCTGGGCCTTGGTCGATCTCAAGACGGGGGGCCCGGCCGTCGCGGATGCCGTGGCGCTGGCGCCGCTCGGCGGCATCGACGCCATTCCGCTCGGCCCGCGCCCGCGCTTCGCCGAGCCCCCGCCCCCACCGGCGCAGCCGTTCACCATGACCCGGCGGGTCGACTTCCGCGACATGGACGCCGCCCGCCACGTCAACAACGCCAGCTACATCAGCTACATCGGCGAATGCGCCTGGGAGGTGACCGCCCACTTCGGCTGGCCCGGCGAGCGTATGCACGCCGCGGGCTTTGCCGTGTTCGCGCGCCGCCACCGCATCAGCTACATCCAGCCGGCCTACCACGGCGACGTCCTGGCCGTGACGACTTATGGATTCGATTTGAAGCGGGTTATGGCCACCCGGCACTTCCGGATCGAGCGCGTCAACGGCGATGAGCGCGCCTTGATCGCCCGCGCCAACTCGCTCTATGTCTGGGTCGATCTGGCGACCGGCCAGCCGATCCGCGCGCCCGGCGATTACATGGAGGCGCTCGGGCCCAATCTGGCGGCCTAGCGCGACGACGGGTGTCGCCGCACCATGCCGACCCACGCACAACACCGTATCAAGGAGGACTAGATGACGAAGTTGCCAGGATTGGATGCCGAAGCCCTCTGGGTCGAGATCCTGTCGGAGGAGCCGGGGCGGGTCCGCAAAGCCTGGCTCGGCCTCGACGACGATGAGGCTGCGGCCGTGATCGCCCACCTTAACAAGATGACCACCGAGGATGGGTGGGCCGACGTCCAGCGTCAGTCGGCCGAGGCGGCGCTGCGCGCGATCCGGGCCCTCGCCGAATAAAGCTTCGGGTTGAGAAACACACGAGCCCGAGCCACCGGTTTCGCCGGTGGCTCGGGCTCGTCGTGATCATCGGCGCAGCCGGCTGCGACGCGCCCCGTGCTGTCGCGGGTTGGGCCGAACCGCTGCGGGCGGAGCGATCCCGAACTCAGCGCGAGCGGCGTTGACGACGATCGGCCATCGTCATCACGGCCAGTCGCTCGGCGGCCTCACAGGCATACGCCCAGACCGCGACCTCCGCCCAGCCGGGTTGATCGGCGAGGGGTTGAAGGCCGGCCTTGCGCAGCCGCGAGTCCTGCCGCAGATAGAACTGTGCGGCTGTCGTGAGCGTGGTCTCGGGCAGTCGGGATTTTCGTGCGTTCATCATGGCTGTACGATATACGCACTCGCGCAATTACTCCATAAAGCCAACCCGAAGAACGGGCAAAATCGGCGTAAGCCGATCCGCTCCTGCCTGCCTCGGACTCTGCCTGCTCGCGATCAAGGCGGCGGCTGTTCGCCCAGACGGCTCACTCCGACCGGCTCATCCTCAATCGGTGACCAGCGGCGGGCGCGCGTTCCCCACGCCAGGTAAAGCGCGATTGGCACGGCGAACAACGCGGCCGCTAACGGGAGATCGGCGTAACCGTCCGGCAACGGATGCGGCACGATACTCCACGGGATGAACAGAACCCAGGCCAGCGACATGAAGGCCGTGGACCGGAAGACGCCCAAACCGGCCAGGGCGACCGATCCAAAGAACACAACAGCCTCGAGCAGACCGCCCGTGTGCGCAAAGGCCATGCCCATCCAACCGGTGAAGACCGCCCAGGCTACCATCTCCGAGGTCCGCCCCAACAGACGCAACAGGCCGATCAACACGGCGCCCACCGGAATGGCAGACCAGAGCAGCAGGCCGGCGTCGGCCAGGGCCACGACCAAAAAGGTTACGCCGAGCAGGATGAACGCGACAGCCAGGGTCTTGGCCGCATTGACCAGGGCCCGCTCGCCCTCCCCCGGCGCGGCCGATCCGGCGCCGAACAACGTCCAGCGGTTGTTGCGCGCACCCCACACGAGATACAACCCGATCGGGAGATCGAACAGGATGCACGCGGTCGGGAGATTGATCATGATCGTTGGGAGCTCGCGCGGCAGGAAGTCCCAGATCGGGTGGAAAAGCCAGGCCGCCGCCAGGAAATAGGGCGACTTGAAGAGACCCAGCGCCGCCATGACCATATAGGCGCACAGCAAGACCACCTCGAGAGGGCTCCCGGTTGAAAGGTACGTGCTTCCCAGCCAGACCGTGAACGCCGCCCAGGCGATCAACTCGGGCGGGCGGCCCATCGCTCGGATCGCCAGGATCAAGACGAGCGCAAAAGGCAACGCAGCGGCGATGAGCACATCGGCGCTGGCCGCCGCGCTCACGCCGAAGCCGACGACTATTAGAAGAAGGACGATACCGACCGTTAGTCCGGTTCGCCGGATCAGGGTCCACATACGTTCGCTCCTCAGTTGGTGCGGCAGGTCGCCACAACGTGATGAAGAAAGACAGGAAGTCTCGGCCTTTGCCCGGATCGGCGGCGCGAAGGCCACAGCCAGTTGCGGAACGAGGGAAGAATCAGGCGAACCGGGGCGGAGGGACCAGGGGGTCGGATCGATCGATCCGCGTCTGCAACGCGACAGGCGCGACCGACACGACGATCGGCTGACTGAGTGTCGGTCGACCGACCACGCGCGGCGCCGGCTTGAACACGCCAAACAGCGCGTGCATAAGATCGTAAGGGCAGGTCTCGGGTATCTCGGCTGAAGCCTGGTGACCTGAGCGTCCATGGGCCGCATGCGGCGCAGCGCTCGGCTCGCGCGTGTTTTCGGCGCGATACGGGCACGGCGCGCACGCCGCCAGCACGCCATGCGCGATCAACAGCACCGCGATCGCGCCACGCAACCGAGAAACAAGAAAGCCGATCCACTTACCCATGTTCGGCCGATTGTAAGCGCAAGCCCTGCTCGCTGCACGTGCCGGCGTCATCGCTATAATGGCGACATAACTCACATGGCTTCCACGACTCCCGCTCACCAACCGACCCCAAAAGCCGCAGCCAATCCCGTGTGGCGGATCGCGATCGCCGCGATCGTGATCCTCATTCTCAACCCGCTGGCGAGCGCCGTCGACGTGCCGACCTGGTATACGTCGGCTCGTGAAGCACTCAGCCGGGATCCGCAGGACCTGACGACGGCTCAGGCGGCCCTCGATCGCGCCGCTCGCCGTCTGCCGTATGACGGCCTGACGCTCTACCGCGCCGGCCAGGTCGCCCTGGCAGCCGGTGAGGCCGACGTCGCTCTGGCTCACTTTCAGATGGCCTTTGCGCTGATCGACATCGGCGCCGCCGAGCACCTGGCGCTGGGCGATGCCTACCTCTCCTTGGGACGCCGCGCTGAGGCTGTCGCCGCGTTCGAAACCGCCCGCGCCCTGAACCCTTCGGACCCCGGTCCGCTTGGCCGATTGGCCCAGGCCTACGAGGCCGATGGACGTTACGCCGACGCCGTCGGGGCGCTCGCGCAATTGAGCCAGGCCGGCGCCGCCGACGCCGCGCAGTTGTATCGCCTGGGGGCGTTGACGGCCGTGGTCGACCCCGCTGCGGCGGCCGCCCGCCTGGCGGTGTCGGCCGAGGTGCCATCGCCCTATCAGGCTTTTGCGCGACATCTGTTGAGCGCCGTCTCAGCGGCGACGGCGCAAACCGACCGCGCCTTCACGTTGGCCAGCATCGGGATCGCGCTGGTGCAGATCGAGGAGTGGCCGCTGGCCGAGGCCGCCCTCAGCCAGGCGGTGACCGAGAACGACGCCTTCGCCGATGCCTTCGCCTACCTGGGCCTGGCCCAGGACCGGCAGGGCAAAGACGGCGAGCCCGCACTGGCCCAGGCCGCCGCCCTCACGCCGGACTCGCCGCTGGTCAACTTCCTCTACGGATTGCACTTCCGCGACCTGAGCGAATCGGCCAAGGCCGTGCCCTGGCTGCACAAGGCGCAGGCCGCGGATCCCACTAACCCCGCCATCGCCGCCGAGCTCGGCGGCGCGTACGCCGCCACCGGCGACCTGGTTAACGGCGAGATCTGGTTCCGTCAGGCCGTCGCCCTCAACGATCGCGACGGGCAGTTCTGGTTGTTGCTGGCCCGCTTCTATGTCGATCGGGAGTACAAGATCGTTGAAGAGGGCTTGCCCGCGGCGCGCATGGCCGTCGGGCTCAACCCCACCAGCGCATCGGCCGCCGACGCGCTCGGCTACGCCCTGGTGCTGACCGGCGATTCGTTGACGGGGCGTCAGGAGCTCGAGCGCGCGCTCAGCCTCGACCCGAACCTGGCGGCCGCCCACTATCACCTCGGCGTCGTGCTGATCGCGGCCGGTGACCTCGAGGCCGCCCGGCCGTACCTCGATCAGGCGCTGGCGCTCGATCCGCAAGGCCCCTACGGCGACCTGGCGGTCAAAGCCCTGGCCCTGACCGCGCCCTGACGCTCGACCCTCGCTCGGTTACAATGCCGACATGCGGTTCGTCTCAGCCCAGAAGGCACGATCGACCGCCGGCGTGTTCGCAGTGGGCGCAGCCCTGCTCGCCGGCTGTGGCACCCCGCCACCGACCGTCGCGCCCGACGGCGTGATCTTGCGCGACGACTTCACTTCGGTCGACAGCGGCTGGACCCGGCAGACCAGCCAGGAGCAAACCGTCGACTACCTCGACGGCCGCTACCTGATCGCGGTCGACCAGGCTCAGGTCGACGTCTGGGGTCAGCCGGGTCTTGACCTCGATGATGCGCGGATCGAGGCCGAAGCCGTCCTGGGCGGTGGTCCGCTCGACAATGCCTTCGGCGTGGCCTGCCGATTGACCGGCGAGCGCGACGACGCCAGTTACATCTACTTCATGATCAGCAGCGACGGCTACTACGCCGTCGTCCGACAACACGCCAAGGAACGCACCTTTCTCAACCCCGCCGGCGACTTCGAGCCGCTGGCCGCGATCGATCAAACGCCCGAGGCCGTCAATCGCCTGAGCGCGACCTGCCAGGGCCAGACGCTTCAGTTCTCGGTCAACGATCAGGCCGTCGGCACGTATACCGACGACACGCTCACGCACGGCGACGTGGCCGTGATGGCCAGCACGTTCAACGACCCCGGCGTGCGCATCCTGTTCGATAACGTGATTGTCAGACAACCCTAACCATGACTGCAAAAACGCTCTTCACCAAGATCATCGACGGCGAGATCCCGGGCGACTTCGTGTACCGCGACGATCGCATCGTAGCGATCCGCGATATCGCGCCGAAAGCGCCGACGCATATCCTGATCATCCCGGTCAAGCCGTTGGTCGGCGTCGACGTCGCGACGGCCGAGGACCAGGCGCTCCTGGGCGATCTGCTCCTGGTCGGCGCGCGACTGGCGCGCGAGCTCGGCCTCGAGGCCGGCGGATACCGTCTGGTGATCAACACCGGCGCCGACGGCGGCCAATCGGTGCCCCACCTGCACGTGCATCTCCTCGGCGGGCGCCCGCTCGCCTGGCCACCCGGCTAGCACCCGGACGAGCAGGAGCATAGCGCAAGCACGATTTGTCGGTGCGCTTTTTGCCGCGGATTTCGCAGATTTCGCGGATTGGAGCGACTGGAGCCTTCCGGTAGCGGTCTCGATTCGTTCCGCGTAATCCGCGCAATCCGCGGCTGGATTCCGCGCTTGACAACGCCGGATGCTGGGGCATCCGGTTGCCCGTGCACACTGTGCCCCCTGCTCGTCCGGGTGCGCTCAAAGCAAAACGGTATAATCTTTGGTTAGCGTTGTGATCTGACCACATACGGTCGGACACGTTGGGAGAGGGATGTCACTCAAAGAAACACTGAACGGCGCTTTGAAGGATGCAATGCGAGGCGGCGCCGAAGTCCGTAAACTGACGTTGCGCCAGATCCTGGCCGCGGTTCGCCAGGTCGAACTGGAGCAACGCACCGCGGCCGTCAAAAAGCTCGGCGGCAACCCGACCGATGCGC
>JAEURK010000457.1 GCA_016789175.1 Anaerolineales bacterium | reverse complement strand
ACCGTGGGCTCAAGGACCGCGAGCATCAACTCAGCCTCGGTCAGGGCCGGCGAGAGGAAGTCGCTGCCTCCGGGCTCGAGGTGCGCCGGGTATGCCGCGTCCGGCTCGAACCAGCCTCTGGCAGCGCGGATGATCGCGATCTGCAAGCGCTCGTCGCCGCGTGCGGCCAGCGTGCGCGCCCAGGGCCACGCCCGGGCCAGGCCGAAAGCGCTGTTGTTGTGCAGGCCGACTCGGATCGGGTATGTGGCGGTCGGCAGCCATCGCAGATACAGGTCTGTCACGGTCTCGGCCAGCGGCTGCAGGGCTGCGCCCCAGGCTGCGGCCTCGCCCGACTCCCACAGGGTGAGCTCGTGAACCAGGGTGAGCGCCCAACCCCAGCCGTACGGGCGTTCGAAGCCGGGACGCTTCAGAAAGTACCGGGCCTCCTCGGTGATGTGATCGAGCGTAAGGTGCGCGCCCAGGACGGCCAGGGCGCGCTCACGGTCGACGGCCTGCGGCGCGAGTCGGAGCAGCCGGATCAACGCCCAATGCATCTCGACGCTCGAGTGCCAATCGAAGCAGCCGTAGAAAGCGGGATGCAGCTGCCGCGGCGTCGGGCGATCGTCCGGCCCGGTCATGATGTGTTGCAGGTAGTTCGGGTATTCGCACTGCACGGCGTCGATGATGGTGGCGGCATAGGCGCCGGCCACAGCGGCCAAACTGTCGGAGTCTTTATTCATGACACGTCAACCTGATAGGGGCAACGCTTTACGCGCGGGCCCAGATGTGATGCCCTGCCCGACGCGCGGAGTGCGACACCGTCGTCAGACCGGGGCGCCTGCTTTGGACACAGCATACCAGTCCAACACGCGGAAGGTGCGCACCGTGTTCCACCGGCTCGGCGCAGGTGCTCGCCTCCCCGAAGCACAGCGGAGTGCCGTCGGGTCGGAACGGTAAAACACGGAAAGGTCGGTCGTGCGCGCGGCCGGGCTCCCAGTACCGGATCGTGGGGTCGGCATCCAGCAGCCACCGAATCACCTCGTCATCGGCCGACGGAGCCTGTCAGGCAACCCGCGTCAGCGGCGTGGACTGGAGGCGCTGTGACCGGCAGCCCGTGTAGCGCCGGCACCCGCTCGCGCGCTCAGGCGAAAGGACCGTTCGGCCCGCCCACCGATCCGGCCGAAAGCCAGACGCGCCAGCGCCAGGATCACCGAAAAAGCACCGGCCTGGCTGACCTGCGACAACGCCAGACTCAGCATTGGGGCTGTGTCGAACGGCACCCAATGTCCTGGAAATAGCTTGAGGATACTCACGAAATAGGCTACCAGCAGACCAATGACCAGATAGGCCGCGCCGACTGACACGGTCATCGGCTGACGAACAAGCACCCACCACGCCAGGCCCAGTTCCAGCGCCGCCATCACAAGCGGGAGTGTGCCGGCCGCCAGGACGACCGGCCAATAGTCGAAACTCTGGAGTGCATACACCTTCAGCGCAACCAGCAGCGCGTCCAGCTGATATCCGATGAAGAACAACACCCCAAGCAAGGCGAGGTGTAAGGCTGACTGTCGCATCTATGACTCTCCCTCATCGAAGCAAAGATATGTCGCCGGTTGGTCGTGTGACGCCGTCTGCGCTCCACCGGCGTGTCGCTCGAGTGGTCCATTTTACTCAGCCGTTGGGTGCGGGCCAACGCCCCAGGGAGCGCCCGGGCGCCTGAAGGTTTGTGTCGCGTTTGGGCAGCGCATTGTAGTTACCACTCATGGCTCGGCAGGAAACACGGCGAGCACCTGTGGGTCAGTTCCTACGCCGAGATCCTTGTGACGCGAATCCCGACCGGCCTGACGCGCCTGTTCTTGCCCAACCTGCGGCGCTGACGACGGTCACCCGGCCGTAACGCCCTACTTCACGCCGTGGGCATCGGTCACCGTCGGCGCGGGCCCGGCCGCTTTGTGGCGCGGATCGCGCACGCTGAAGTGCAACAGGGCCCAACTCGTGACGCCGACCACGGCCGAGAGCGCGAACATCACCGGATACCCGAGCCCGCCGGCGAGCCAACCGCCAACCAGGGGCGCGACCGCGCCGGCCACGCCCGGGATGGTGTTGGAAAGGCCGATGTACGTGGCGCGATTGCTGTCATCCGCAAACTCGTAAACGATCGAAATCCCGGAGATGAACGTGCCGGCGTTCACGGCGCCGCGCAAAAAGAAGACCACGTAGAACCAGGCCGGGCTGGGCGCCAGGAAGGCAAGGACAAGCGACGTCAGGCTCAACAGTGAACAGATTTCGAGACTCAGCTTGTGCCCCGTGCGATCCGACAGAAATCCAAAGAACAGATTGGCCGCGGCCAGGCCGATCTGCATCGCGATCGTGAAGCCGCCGGCCTCGGCATCCGACAGATTCCATTGCTGCACCGCGTGCACGGCCAAAAAACTGGTCGCCATGCCGCTCAGGTAGAACACGATTGCGGCCAGCAGGTACTGGCGAAAGTTCCTGTCGCGTCGCAGCACGTCGGGCAAGCTACGCAGGAATTCGGCCTGCGAGACAGCCGGCCGGGTGCTCGCGATCGCGGGTTCACGGGTCAGCGCCAGCGCGATCCAGGACAGCAGGATCAAGAAAGAGGCGAGCGCGAAGGCGATGACAAAGCCCAGCGGAAAGCCGAAGCGATCCAGGATCACGGGCACAGCCAACGCGCCCAGGATGCCGGCGGCATTACCAACGAAGTTGGTGATTCCAAAGAAGCGCCCACGCCGATCGGCCGGGAAGATCTTGGCGATCATGTCCTGCCAGCCGACCGTCTGCACACCGGAACCGATCGTGTACCAGGCATACAGCACCATGAAGACGATCAAGGCCGCCGTTGGCTGGCTGGTCGCAAGCAGATAGGCCGTCGGTGCCAGGAGCAGGATCGGAAGGCGCTGCAGGAAGAACCCATAGTGAACGGGGAAGACCTTCTTG
>JAEURK010000441.1 GCA_016789175.1 Anaerolineales bacterium | reverse complement strand
CCCTTCAGATGACTGCTCAGCCCGCCGGTTGGATAATCCCGACAAGAGGCCCCCTCTCGGCGTGCGAACCGGACCGATTGGTGTTGTGGAAACCGCGTCGGCTAAGGGTATGACAAAGCCTATGCAGATGCGAGGCGCTGTACAAACTTCCAGGGCTTTTTCATCAAACGCTAAAGCGGCGACATCGGGGTACATCGGGACATACCGGGAGTGTCCCGATGTACCCCGATGTGCCGCTATACTTGCGCCACCCGTGCGTATAGCGATCACACCGGCCATAAAGCGATGACACCTGACTTCCGCGCTTACCTTTCCAGCTTTGCTGAAAACCTCACCGTGCGCGTGCCAGAGCCCGTCTTCGGTCGCGACGCCGAAGTCGAGCAGGTGCTGCAGGCCCTGGCGTCTCCGCTCAAGGGCCGCGCGATCGTGATCGGGCCGACCCGGGTCGGCAAGTCGAGCGTCCTGGCGGCGGTCGCCGGTGCGATTGCGCGCGGGGAGTGCCCGCCGGCCCTGCTCGGCCGCGAGGTGTGGCGCTTCCGGCCCGGCAATCTGCCCGGCCTGACCCAGGCGCATGGCTGGCAGGAGCCGCTCGAACGCTTCCTGCAGGCCTGGGCCGCGCAGCCGGACGTGATCCTGCTGATCGAGGATCTGCCCTCCTCGGCCTGGCTCGGCCTGACGCGCAACGGCGACGAGACGGTCAACCTCGCCCAGGCGCTTCTGGCGGGCCTGACCCGCGGCCCAGGGCTTTGTCTGGCCGAGGGCAATGAGCGGGCCTGGCTGCAATTCGCGGAGTGGTACCCGGCTTACCCGGCGCTCTTCCTGCCCGTGCGGGTGGCCGAGCCGCCGGCCGACGTCGCGCGCGGCATCATCGAACGGGCCGCCGTCGCGCTGGCCGAGCGACAGCGTGTGACGATCACGGCCGAGGCCGTCGATCAGGCCGTGCACCTCAGCCGGCGCTTCGACCCGGCTCGGGTGCAGCCCGGCAAAAGCCTGGACGTGCTCAAGGATGCGTTGGCGACGTTGACCGGCCCGGACCCGACCCTGACCGCGGCCGAGGTCATCCGTAGTTTTGCGGCGCGCACCGGCCTGCCCAAGATGCTGCTCGATGAGAGCGAGGACTTCGACGAGGAGAAGGTCGCGGCCTTCTTCCGAGGTCGCGTGCTGGCGCAGGATCAGGCAGTCGACTCGGTGTTGCAGATGCTCAGCCTGCTGCGGGCGCGCGTCAACAATCCGTTGCGTCCGATGGGTGTTTTCTTCTTCCTCGGCCCGACCGGCGTCGGCAAGACCGAGCTGGCGCGCGCGTTGGCCGACTATCTCTTCGGCAGTCAGGACCGGCTGGTGCGGTTCAACATGGGTGACTACCAGTCGCCGCATCAGGCCCAGGAGCTGTTCGGATTCCCGTATGCCGACGACCTGGTGCGCCGGCGCGGCACCTTCACGAACCGCATCGCGGGCCAGACCTTCAACGTCATCGTGCTGGATGAGTTCGAGAAGGCCCACCCCGCGATCTACTTCCGCTTCCTGCAGCTCTTCGACGAGGGCCTGCTGATCAACGCCGCGGATGAAGAGGTCAATCTCCGCAACAGCATCCTGATTGTGACCTCGAACTTCGGCGCGCAGCTGGTCGAGAAGGGCCAGATCGGCTTCGCCGGCCATGAGACACCCGAGGCTCGCGAACGGCGCGTGATCGCCGAGACCGAGCGCAACTTCACGCCCGAGTTCATCAACCGCATGGACGCGGTCTGCATCTTCCACCCGTTGACGCGCACGGTGATGGCCGACATCGCCCGGCGTGAGATCAGCGACCTGTTTGCGCGCGACGGCCTGGTGCGCCGCAACGTCGAGGTGGATATCGCCGACAACGTGATCGAGCACGTGGTCGAGATCGGGTACGACCCGCACTACGGCGCGCGTTATCTCAAGCGCCAGATCGAGAAGACCGTGACCTACCCGCTGGCGCGCGAGCTCAATCGCCTTCCGCGCGGCACGAGCGGCGGCGGCATCCGGCTCTTCCTGAAGGGTGGACGGGTGCAGGCCGCGTATCTCGCGCCGCAGACCGCACCGGCGCCAGCCGCGACCACGCCGCCCGGCGCTCCGACCCTGGCCGAGATGCGCGCTGCCCTGCCGGTGCTGACCGCGCGGCTCGAGGCGCTCGACGAGACCTTCGGGCTGCCCGAGCAGGTGCTCGAACGCGATGCCGTGCTGGCCGAGATGACCGACGTCGGCTTCTGGAACGACGCGGCCGCCGCCCGCCGCCGCCTCGATGCCTACCAGCGCGCCAGCGCCGTGATCGATCAATTGACCGAGCTGCACCGCGGTTTGGAACGCCTTCAGCAAGCTCTGACGCCCGCCAGCCCGCGCGCCGACGCGGCCCTGCGCGCGTTCACGTTCCTCAACACCGAGTTGCCGCGGGTCGAGTTCGCGTCGTATCTGAGCGGCCCGCATGACGCCGGCGGCGCGTACGTGCGCATCACGGTCAAATCCAAAGCGTCCGGCGCCCAGCGGTGGGCGGCCGATCTGGCGCGCATGTACCTCGGCTGGGGCAAGTCACGCGGGCTGACGGTCAGCGTGCTGGGCGAAGATCTGGCGCCGACGGGCCGCCAGGTCACCCTGACCCTGGCGCTGAGTGGCTTTGGCGTCTTCGGTCTGCTGCGCGGCGAGGCCGGCGTGCACAAGCTGGTGCAACAGGTCAAGCTCAACGGCCGCGACTCGCTCCAGCGGTACTCGGCCGATGTCGCCGTGTTGCCTGAGATCGGCGAGGACGATCTGCCGTCGCTGGAGGGCCTGAGCGTCGCTACCAAGGCCGTGTCGCGCGCCGGGCTGTTGATCGGCCGGCTGACCGGTCAGGGCAGCGCTCATCTCGCCGGTGGCGGCGGGCTCACGCTGGCCGGCGATCTCCCGGCTGATGAATTGGCGGTCGAAGCGACGCGGCTGCTGCGCATCGAACGCTGGCTGGCCGAGCACCCGCGTGATGCAGCCGAACCCTCCGCGCCGGCCGGCCTGGTGCGCACCTACACGCGCAACACGCGTGAGAAGGGTGTGCACGACCATCGCACCGGGCGGCGCTCGATCAAGGTCGGGCAGGTGCTGGCGGGCGAGATCCAGGAGTTCCTGGACGAAGCGCTTAAGAGCGGGTGATTGACGCGATCGGGCTACATCGCCCACTCGCGCTGGCATCGAACTTGCCCCAGGGCGGTCAAACTCACCAGGAGACCTCCCGATGCGCAAGCTTCCGCTGGCTCTGATCCTGCTCGTCGCCGTCAACGCCTGCGGCCTGTCGGCCCAACCGACCGCAGTGCCATCCACGGGTGGGCCGCCGCCCTCGCCCGCGGCCCCGGCGACGAAAGCCCCCGTGACGCTGCAGGCCTCTCCAACAGCCACAGCAGCGCCAGCCCTGACCGCCGACGTGGTCGTGAAACTGGGTGAACCAGAGGGCGTGATTCGGCCGCTGCTCGGGGTCAACCTCGGCCCGCTCCCGCAGGGAGATGCCGGCAACGCCGATCTGACCGAGCGCTATCAGCAGTTTGGCGTCGCGCAGATCCGCACCCACGACTACTATGGGCCGCTGGATATGGCCACGCTCTATCCGGATCAAAACGCCGACCCGGCCGATCCGGCGTCGTACGACTTTGAAGCCAGCGACCGGTTCTTTGCCGCGGTCCTGGCGGGCGGTTTCGAGCCGTATCTGCGGCTGGGCGACTCGTACAACGCAACGGATGGTTACCCCAAGGCCGAGCCCCGCGCGCCGACCAACCCGCGCAACTGGGTCCGGGCGGCCGTCGAGGTCGTGCGGCACTTCCGCGACCTGGCGGGGGGGCAACTCCGCTACGTCGAGATCTGGAACGAGCCCGACAACACGCAGTTTTGGGACGGCGATCGCCGCGCGTTCTTCTCGCTTTTCACGGACGCCGCGATCGCGCTCAAGACCGAGTTCCCGGACCTCAAGATCGGCGGACCCGGTTTGACACCGGCCGGGGCGTTGTCGCCGCAGGGCCAGCCCTTCACCCGCGGCCTGCTCGATGCGGCCCAGGTCCGCAACGCGCCGCTCGACTTCTTCTCCTGGCACATGTACTCGAACGACCCCGAGCAGTACCGCAGCGCCGCCCGGTTCTATCGGACTGAGCTCGACCAACACGGGTATACGGCAGCCGAGAGCCACATCACCGAGTGGAACACGGCCGACCGCGATCAGACTTCCGGTCTGAGCCCGGAGACGGTCCGCCTCGGCGGGCAGGGCGCGGCCATCCTGAGCGCCGCCTGGATCGTATTGCAGGACGAAGGCGTGGCTGTGTCGACGTTCTATCGCGGCCCAGACCCGACGCTGGACCTGCCGACGTTCTATGGGCTCTTCTTCGCCGACGGTCGGCCCAAGCGGTCGGGCCTGGTCTTCGGGCTATGGGCGCAGCTGGCCGCGCATCCCGAGCGCTTGCCCGTGACCGTCGATCCCGGGTCAGGTCTGTGGGTGATCGCCGGTCGGAATGCCGCGGACGAGGTGGCGGTGCTGATGGTCAATCCGACTGCGACAACGCACGTCTGGCGGCTGGCCGACCCCGCGGGCCAGGCTGTGGTTTACGAGGTCAGCGACGCGAGCGAGGCCGTGGTCGAGTTGCGGCCCTCGGGGGATGCTGCAGCGATCGGGGCGTATACGACGCAGTTGCTGGTCGTCGGGCCGTGAGGCGCACGGGCGCCCACAAGGGCGGGGCGGCCACATGGGCCGCCCCTGCGGGTGACATCAGCGCTCCTGGATGGCGTATGTGAACTGATACGTGTCCATCAAGGCCATGAAGGGGTCGGGGTTAAAGGCCTCGGGTGGGAGCACGCCTGCACCCTTCCAGGCGCCGCTGTTGAGCAAGTCCATGGCGATGACCGGGCCGACCGCGGTCTGGAGCGCGACGGCTTGCAGACCGTACTTCTTGCGTGAGTCGGCGTTATCGGTCGTTTGATAGATGAAGAGCTCGCGCGGCTTGCGGTTGTGCCGGCCCTTGATCAACAGGCCGACGCAAGCCTTGCCCGTCATCTTGTCGGCGAGCGTGGCCGGGTTGGGCGTGACCGCGGCCACGACGTCGCGCGGCGAGACCTCGATCGCGCCGACGCGCACCGGCAGCACGCTGTCGAGGCCGATCAGGTGCAGCATCTTGAGCACATCCATAAACTGATCGCCCAGGCCGAGCTTGAAGCTGACCTTCTTGACGCCCTTGATGTGGTGCGGGAAGGTCACCAGTTCTTCATGTTCGACGTTGACCAGCTTCTGCGGCCCGATGCCGTCCGGGAAATCGAAGAGTTCGGGGTCCGAAAACGGTTCCTTCGTGAAGTGGCCCTTGCGCGCGGTGTAGACCACCGGGGGGTTCAGGCACTCCTCGATCGTGGTCCAGATGCTGAAGGTCGGCGCGAAGGCATAGCCTTCGATGGTCAGGTTGCCGCCGTCTTTGACGTGGATCTCATCCACGCGGTCGAACAGGTGTTTCTCGGCGTAACGAGCGAAGATACCGGAGACGCCGGGATCCATACCCATGCCGATCAGCGCGAGCAGACCCTTCTTCTTCCACTGTCGATGATCCTT
Source organism: Anaerolineales bacterium (assembly GCA_016789175.1). Lineage (GTDB taxonomy): Bacteria > Chloroflexota > Anaerolineae > Anaerolineales > UBA6663 > UBA6663. The sequence goes on along the minus strand of JAEURK010000441.1, from coordinate 5,384 downwards.
GAATTGCGCCTCGCCCAGCGGGCGGCCGACCTTCTTGAAGGGCTCGGTCGGGTGCGGTTTGGTCGGGGTCATGGCCATATCCATGTACATCACCCCGGCCCGCAAGGCGGCGTCCATGATGCGCGTGTTGAGATACGGCGTCACGGCATTCATGATCAGGTCGACGTCGTGCTCGATCGCGAGTTGGGTGATGGCCTTGGTGTCGGAGGCGTTAACCTCGGCGATCGGGAAGCGGCGCGGGTTGCCCAGCTTCTTCTGCACGGCCTGCAGGCGTTCGAGACGCGAGTCGGCCAGGACCATCGTCTCGAGCCACAGACGCCCACGCGCGACCTTGGCGATGCCCTCGCCGACCGCGCCCACGCCTAATAAGAGCACTTTCATGATGAGTTCTCCTCAAACACGCAACGGTTCGTTCGCTGTGCGGCACTGCAGCGCCGCGGAAAACGCGTCGGTGTTGAGGCCGTCAGAGGTCGGCCGTAAAGGCAACGCCCAGGAGCAGACGATGGAGCCAGGTGGGTCGGGTGAGGGGGGGCTGCGTCGGTGCGTGCGGCACCCGCCAGCATTGCCAGCCAAGGAGCTTGGCGGGGAAACTCGAAAAGGGCCGCATGCGGGATCGGTAGGCCGATCCCCTTCAGGTTAACACAGGACCCGCGAGGTTGTCAAAGGAGGGCGCAGGCGATGCGCGAAGAACAAGGAGCGAACGCTGACGCGCGCTGCGCTCCTCGCCCCTCGCCTCAGTCAGCTTTGTCGGTCAAGATCGGCCTGTAGTTCAGCCAGGGTGGCCGAGTCGCGTTCGAGGTTGCGGCGACGCACGATCAGGCTGACGACATAGGCGCCCAGCAGGCTGAGGTAGGCCGTGAACGCCAGGACCATGTAAAACGAGGTTTCTGGAGGCATAGGAACCTTCTCCGCAAAGTCGGTCGGACTACTTGGTCGCGGCGGCCGAGGCGGCCGGCTGCGAGGGGAGATCGCCTTCGGCCAGCATGGCGCGGGCCTTCTGCAGATCGACCTGATCTTGAAGTTCGATCAGGCGGTAGCGGTTGGCGGTCAGCGTGACAAAAAGCACCACGGTTGTCACCTGGGCCATGACCACGATCACGGCCATGATCGGCGCCATATCGAACCCGCCTTGCGAGGTCGGGGTCGCCGTGCCGATCACGGCCGGGTGGATCGACTGCCACAGCCGGATCGACAGGAAAGTCAGCGGCACCGACACGAAACCCACGACGCCGTAGACGGCCGAAAAGCGCGCGCGCCGCTGCGGGTCATCGATCGCGCCACGCAGGAAAAGATAGGCGATGTAGATCAGGATCGCGATCGTGTAGGTCGTCAGGCGCACATCCCATGTCCACCACGTGTTCCAGGCCGGCCGGGCCCAGATCGAGCCTGTGACGGTCGTGATGATCGAGAGCAGCAGGCCGACTTCGGCGGTGGCTGCGCCTAGCCGATCCCAACGGGGATTGGGCCGAACCAGGTAGACGATGCCGGCAACGAATGTGATGAAGAAGCCGACCATGCCGACCCAGGCTGCGGCCACATGGAAGTAGAAGATCTTCTGGACCGCCCCCATCGTGGCCTCCAGCGGGGCCGCGAACCAGACCAGCGCCAGGCTGACCGCCAACAATGTGGCGGCCGACACATTGAGCCATTTCAACGATTTCATAGGATATCTCCACGGCGCCGACTTCGGCCTGGGCGCACGGCACAAAGAGTTGTCGGGCGGCGGCTCCAAAAGTTACGCCTGGCCCAGGAATGAGATTCTACCGCCTTCAAAGTTGCCGTCAGTCACCGACCACGGCCTCGAAGACCATCACGGCCACGGCCAGGAAAATGACGTCGTATGCCACCAATAGACTGTACCAGATCGAGAACTCGTTCCAGGGCGTGCCGGCCAGGGCGGCGCTCGAACTCTGCACGCCGGCCATCAGCACCGGCACCGACACCGGAAGGAGCAGGATCGGCAACAGCACGTCGCGGGCGCGAGTCTGCGCGCTGACGGCCGAGAGCAACGTGCCCACACCGGTGTAGCCGAGCGTGCCCAACACCAGCGACAGGATCACGAGCGGCTCGGCCAGGTTGAAGTTGTACAGCACGGTCAGCACCGGAACGGTGACGACCTGTACGGCCAGGATCAGGGCCCAGCTGCTCAGGAACTTCCCGAAGAACAAGGCGCTGCGATCGGCCGGCGCGAGCAGCAGGCCCTCCAGCGTGCCGCGATCCTGCTCGCGGCCGAGGCCGCGGTTCAGCCCGAGGGTGCCTGAGAACAGAGCGGTCGCCCACAGCACACCGGCAGCCGTGCTCTCGCGCGCGCCGCGATTGAGCTCGAGCGCGATGCTGAAGACCAGCACCATCAGCAAAGAGAACACCACCATGGCGCTGAACGTTTCGCGTGAGCGCAACTCGGCGGAGAGGTCCTTCCACACGACGGCACCTACGACGCGGAGATAACGCTTCATGCGACCACCTCCGCGTACCGGGCTGCGAAGGTCTCCGGGGTGAAGTCGCTCGACGGCGCGGCCAGTTGCACCTTGCCGCGGGCCAGGACGACGACGCGGTCCGCGAGTGCGAGCCCATGCGCCAGGTCGTGCGAGGTCAACACCACAGCCGCGCCACCCCGCGCCTGCTCGCGCAGGACGTCATCCAACAGGGCGGTGCCGGCCGGGTCGAGGCCGGTGTAAGGCTCATCGAGCAGGAGCACCTTGGGTCGGTGCAACAAAGCGCGCGCCACGGCCAACCGTTGTTGCATACCGCGCGAGTACACGCGAACCGGGTCTTTGCGGCGGCGCGTCAACCCCACGCGCTCGAGCAATTCGTCGATGCGCGGCTGCGGCGCGGCGAGGTCGTAGAGCTGGGCGTAGAAGCGCAGGTTCTCGTCGGCACTGAGCTCGCTATAGAGCAATGGGCCGTGCAGCACTGCGCCGATGACGCCGCGCACGGCTTCCGATTGAGAAGGAAGCGGGTAACCGGCGATCGAGACCTGCCCGCTGCCGGGGCGGATCAGGGTCGCCACGACGCGCAGCAGTGTGCTTTTGCCGGTGCCGTTCGGGCCGAAGATCGCCGTGATCGTGCCGGCCTCCGCGGCGAAATCGACACCGCGCAGCACCGGGCGCAAGCCGAAGGATCGGGTCAGAGCCGAGATGGCGATCATGCTGGGCTCCTCTCAGGCCCGATCTTCTCGGCTGTAACGTAAGCCTGATACCAATGGGCGAGGGTCGGGAGGTGTTCGGTCCGCGACCAGGCGGACCACACCTGTTGGATGTAGGCGCGACAGGCCGCAGCCATTTGAAGCGGCTCGGCGGCCTCGATCGCGACGATGCGCGGCCCGTGGCAGAAGTCGGGTGGGGTCAGCCACACGAAGCGGGCGTGTTTCTCAGGGATGCCGGGGCGCAGAACACGGCGGCGAAGCCAGAGCGCCTGATCAGGCGCGACGCCCTCCAGGATCACGCCGTACAACGTCAGCAGGTGCACGGCCACCGACTGGATCGACTGATCCGACGGCGTGCCGACGTGCTGCGCCGCGTAGGCGTCAACCAGAAGCCCGTTGAACGGGTCCAGAAAGATGGCCGGCTCGCCGACGCCCGTGAGCGTGGCGCAGCGCTCCCAGCAACTCGCTGAGGCGCCGAGGTAGCGATGGATGGGCCCGGTGGTCAGCGGCAGGACGGCGCCGCAGCCGGGACAGGTTTCGGTGGGTTCTTGGCTCATGCGGTCCGCGTAATCCGCCCGGAGCATACCGGAAAACGGCGAAATGTGTAGGTTCTAACTTTCGACCTGACAGGTGGACTCGTGAATCACGGGATTCCATGGGGTTCCAGTAACCGCCCGGGTCGAAAACCGGCGCGTATTCCAACCTTCCGACAAGGGTTGGCGGTTGCCGTGATACCCTTGGGCGTCTACCCGGATCGTCGTTCCTGAGGTTTTCCCATGCGTGCTCATGTCCTCCTGCAATTCGCTCATAAACGGATCCACGAGGTCGCCGACCCCTTGACCGAATCGGAGTGGGACCTCGCCGGCGTATGTGGCGAGTGGTCGACCAAGCAGGTGGTTGCTCACTTGACCGGTTGGGCCGCGTACTTTGAAGAATTCCTGGCGCCGTACGTCGGGCAAACGATGGCGACGCCCCTCATCGACGACTTCAGGCAGCTGGGCGAAGATGGGTTCAACGCCAAACATGGCACGCCGGCTGCAGCCTCAAGCGCAGCCCAGGTGATGGCCGCCTACGATGCCGCCTGGAGGCGAGTGCTGGACATGGCGGAAAGGATCCCGCCCGAGCGCTGGAGCGAGCCTGGGGCGCTCCCCTGGGACCCGCACGGGTCCCTTGATGAGTTTGCGGTCTACGCCTATTTCGGCCACCAATATGAGCACGCGGCGCAGATCGAGACGTTTCATGATCGTCGTCGCCGCGAGCGGGGAGTGGTCTGATGACCCAACCGGATGACGCAGCGCTGACTCAGGCCGCCCAACGCGCGTGGGACCGGTTTCGGACGCCGGCCGGCCGCGAGACGACGTCCAAGAACACGCGCGTTCTGAGCACCGCCACACTCATGCGGGCCGACCATCGTCAGCTCCTCCAATGGCCGCCCGAGGCCGACGCGCCTGCGATCGCCCTGCAGGCTTACATTTGGCCCGGCCCGGCGCAAGATAGCCCGACGGTATTGCTGGCGCACGGCTGGGAGTGGCAGGCCGGGCGATGGGAGGCCTTCATCGCGCCGCTCCAGGCGGCCGGCTGGCGGGTCGTCGCCTACGATGCGCCGGCGCATGGTCGCAGCGAGGGTGCGATGTCGACCCTGATCGACTACGCCGCGGCGATCCGTTCGGTGGCGGAGGCCGTCGGCGGCGTGCGCGCGCTGGTCGGGCACAGCTTCGGTGGGATGGCGGCCCTCTGGCTCCTGGCGCAGGGCCACGGGGTGGAGCGCCCGCTGAACGGGGTCGAACGGGTCGTCAGCATCTCGGCCGCCAACGACGTCGAATTCCTCCTGCACGGTTACGGCCAATTCGCCGACGGCGGTGAGGCGCTGCGCCAGGCGTTCCGCGAGGAGTTCCGACGCCGGATCGGCGGCTACCCGATCGAGTTCAATGCAGCCAAAGCCGGAGCGCGGCTGACGCAGCCGGTCTTGATCGTGCACGATCAGCGCGATCTGGTGGTTCCGCATGCGCAGGCCGAGGTCTTTGCGACGCATCTCCCGCAGGCCGAAATACTGTCAACAGCCGGGCTCGGGCATCGCCTGATCCTGCGCGATGCGGCCGTAGTGCGGCGCGCCGTCGATTTCCTGGCGCCGGCGCTGGGCGGCTGAATGGGCGCGTGGCCCGCGGCGGGGCGATGGCGGGGGCGACGGCGGGGCGATGGCGGGGGCGACGGCGGGGCGATGGCGGGGGCGACGGCGGGG
>JAEURK010000428.1 GCA_016789175.1 Anaerolineales bacterium | reverse complement strand
TTGGGGGCCGGCCGGTTTTCCCCCGCCCCCCCCCCACCCGGGGGGGGGGGGGGGGGCCGCCCCCCCCCCCCACCTCACCCCCACGCGTTTTGGGGTCTTTCTGTCCTTGGCGCGGCCGCTGGTATAGTCTCCCCATGACCTCAACCCAACCCCGCCCCGCATTCGGCGTCATCTTCCACCCGACGTTCCCACCCGAGAGCATTGCGGCGTATGCCCGAAAGGCCGAGGCCGCCGGCTTCGACGAGCTGTGGCTGTGGGATGACTGCTTCCTACCGGGCGCGTTGACACTGGCGGCCCTGGCGCTGGCCGCAACCACGTCGCTCAAGGTCGGCATTGGGTTGATGCCCGCCACGGTGTACAACCCACTCTTTGTGGCGATGGAACTGACCACGCTGGCCCGCGCCTTTCCCGGACGGATCCTGCCCGGCTTCGGCCACGGCGTCGCGGCCTGGATGACCCAGATCGGCGCCGCGCCGACCTCGTCGCTGAAGGCGCTCGAGGAGACCGTCACCGCGGTCCGGCGTCTGTTGAGCGGCGAGGCCGTCACCTTCATCGGCAGCGAAGTTCATCTCGACCAGGTGCAGATGCAGACGACGCCCGCCGCTGTCCCGCCGCTGTTCGTCGGCGCCATGCGCGCGAAGTCGTTCCAGCTGGCCGGGCGGGTGGGCGACGGCACCCTCCTGACCGGGATGTCCTCGCCGGCCTACGTGGGCTGGGCCTGCGAGCACATCCGCGCCGGCATGGCCCAAAGCGGGCGCACGGACCATCGCGTGGTCGTCTACGTCGAGACCAAGGTCAGCGCCGCTGGTGCCGACGGCGCCGCCGCCCGGGCCGCCGCCCGGCGCTCCCTGGTCGAGTGGTGGCCCTGGGCCGACGCTCACGTCAACGCGCTCGGGATCGCGGCCGAGGTCGAGGCGCTGGCCGCGGCCCACGGCCAGGCCGGTGTCGCCGAGCACATGCCCGATGCCTGGCTCGATGCGTTCGCCGCTGCCGGCACGCCCGAGCAGGCCCTGGCCGCCATTGCCCGCCTCATCGCTGCCGGCGCCGATTCGATCGTCCTCCAGCCGCTCAAGGGGGACCTGGCCTGTCTGGACGAGTACGCGCGCGACCTCATGCCCAGCCTCAGGGAGCGCTACGGGTCGACCGCCTGAACCGGGCTGCCTGGACTCTTCAAGGACTCCACCCTGCGCGTGGGCGTCTATCCTGATCACGACGCGGGGCTATCACCTCCCCCGCTCGCATCGACGTCTGCGGCGAGAGGGGGCGCTGCGGGCACGATCGCTCAGCCGGCCGTTCGAAAGAACGGCCGGCTTTTTCCATCCCCCAGCCTCCTCCCGGAAACGCCCCCAGGCTCGTCCAGGTCCAGGTTGCTTCGCGCGTTTCTCGGAGGGCGGAGGACCTAATCGTTACGCGCGGCGCGCCCGCACAACACTCCCTGCACCCTACTCCACACACCACGCCCCTCGCGACCCACGAGGACTCTTCAAGGATTCCACGACCCCGTTTCGCCCCTACACTGCCCCCAACACCGCAGCACGCGACGAGAGAAGGGGAGAGCGCATATGGCACTTCAGATGGATGCCGACGCCGTGGATCGGCTGGCAACTGAGATCAGCCGGGTCCGCGACACGCGCATCGCGACCTTGCTCGGCAACCTGCGTAAGTTGGGCGCTGACGTCGACGCCGCCTGGGACGGCTCGGCCCAGACCGAGTTCACGGCCTACTTCAACGACTGGATCGGCGCCTTCGACAACGCCAGCAACGACCTGCACACCATCGCCGGTTGGCTCCACGATCGCGCCCGCGAGTGGCGCGAAGAGGAAGCCCGCCGCCGCGCCGAAGAGGCCAGATTGCGGGCCGAACTGGCGCTGGTCGGGGTCGCAGCCGGTGGAAGCCCGGTGCGATCGCAGTAGGAGGACGGCTCCGCCGCAACAGCCACCCGACCTGCTCACCCGATCGCATTGTTCAAACCCTTGTTCAGATCCTGAGGAGTCACCATCATGGCCGCAACGACCACCATCCGCATCAACCTGCCCGAAGCCCGCGCCGTGGCGCAAACCCTGCTCACGGTCCGCACCAACGAGATCGAGGCCGCCATCGGCGTGCTGCGCCAGCTCAACCAGAAGCTCGACGCCGCCTGGGACGGCCCGGCCTCGATCGACTTCAACACGATGTTCGAGCAGTGGAACACCTTCCTCGGCCGCGTGGCCGACGACCTGCACCAGGTCAACAAGTACATCGTCGACGCCGCCAAGTCGTACGAGGACACCGACTCGCAGCAGAAGCAGGATGTCAACCGCCTGCGGGCCGAGACGCACTTGAACTGACCGATCTTCCGACCTTATTCCTAGGAGCACCCTGATCATGGCTGACACCACCACCATCCGCATCGTCGTCCCCGACGCCCGCGACGTCGCCAAGCAACTGCTCACCACGCGCACCGGCCAGATCGAGACCGCGATCAAGAGCCTCGACGCTGCCCACAACCGCCTCAACGCCGCCTGGGACGGCCCGGCCAACGAGGCCTTCAACACGATGTTCACCAACTGGATCCAGTCGCTGCGTCTGGTCGCCGACGACCTCAACAAGGTCTCTCAGTACGTGAGCGTTTCGGCCGACAAGTACGAAGAGATGGACGCCCGCCAACAGGCCGCAGTCCAGACCCTCGAGACCGCGACTCATAGGACCGCCAAGTAAGCAGGCCCAGCGCCACCGAGGGCGGTCACCCGCGCCGACCGCTCTCGGGGCGCTGTCTCATCGTCGGCGCTGCACCGGGCCCATCCGCTCGGGCGGCGTCGACGCATTCTTCCCATGCCCCCCTCGACCCGTTTCAACCGGCCACCGCGCGCCTGGCTCGCCTTGCCCGCGGCGCAGGTCCGCGTCCCGAACCCGCCCAACTATCCGACGGCCTCGACCGGCAACAATCTGCTGTGGACGATCCTGCCCTCGGCCATGATGCTGGTTTCGGCCCTGGTTGGTTTTGGGGTCTCAGCCGGGAATGGGGCGGGGAACGTGATGAGCGGCATGTTCGTGCTGATGGCTCTGGCCTACCCGAGCGCGCTGCTGATGCAACAGCGCGCGGCCAAAAAACAGCGCGCAGCGGACACCGAGCGGCTCAAACGCGAGTACGCCGAGGACATCCGGGCGCTGGTCACGCGTCTGGCGGCGCTGCGGACCGAGCAGCAACAGGCGCTGCGCGAATGGCACCCCGCCGGCGCGGTTTTGCTGCAACGCGCAGTTGAGCGCGATCTGCGCCTGTGGGAACGGCGCCCGCCGGACGAGGACTTTCTGCATATCCGGTTGGGCCTGGGCGAGGTTGAGCCGTCGTACGGGCTCGAGTTGCAGCCGGTCGAGAACGGGCGCCAGACCGACCGGATCTTCGCGAACGCCCAGGCCGAGCCGTTTCAGCGCGTGCCCGACGCGCCGCTCACGCTCGACTTGATCGGCGCCCACTCGATCGGGATCGCCGGCCCGCGCGCGGCCCGCAGCGGCCTGGCGCGCACGCTGCTGGCCAACGTCGCAACCCACCATCAGCCCAACGAGGTGCGCATCTTCTTCGTCCGCGATCCACGCATCCGCGACGAGACCTGGGGCTGGCTGCGCTGGCTGCCGCACGTCCGCGCCGAGGCGCGCACCCTGGCCGCCGCGCCGATCGCCGTGCGCGAGATGCTGCAAGGTCAGCTCGACGAACTGCGCCGACGCGAGACCGCGGCCCGCGGTGACGACGCCGAATCCAAGCGCGCGGCTCAGGGCTGGCCGTACCTGCTGTTCGTGGTCGAGAACCCGGCCCTGGTCGCCGGCCACGCGGCCTTCGAGACGATCCTGCGCGTCGGTGCGCAAATCCGGGCCGGCGCGGTCTTCCTGACCGAACACGTCCACGACATCCCTGACGGCTGCGGGGCCCGGGTCGAGGTCGACGCCCGCCGCCTGACGATCACGCGCGATCGCCCCGCCGCCCGCCCGATTGTGGGCACGCCGGAACTGACATCGGCGGCCGCGTGCGAGCGGCTGGCCCGTGCGCTGGCGTCGCTCCAGGTCGCGCAGGAGATGGATCTGCCCGCCAGCCTGCGCCTGAGCGCGCTGCTTGGCGGCGATGCGCGCTGCCAGGTAGATCTGCCGGCGCTGTGGCGCAGTTACGCGCATCCCTCCCGCCAGCTGACGGCCCCGATCGGCATCGGCAGCGGCGGCGCACCGGTCGTGCTCGATCTGCACAACAACGTCCACGGCCCGCATGGCCTGATCGCGGGCACGACCGGCTCGGGCAAGACGGTGCTGCTCTCGACCCTGCTCGCCAGCCTGGCCGCCTGCAACAGCCCGCGCCTGGTCAACTTCGTCATCATCGACATGAAGGGCGATCCCAAGCTCGAGCTGCTGCGCGAGTTGCCACACACCGTCGGCTTTGCGTCGGCGCTGCCGAACGGCGCGCTCAAGACCAAGAACCACATCCGCAACTACATCGCGCGCGCGATCAAGGCGCTCGAGAACGAAATCAACACGCGCATGCAGAAGCTCAACGCCGCCAACGTCCAGGGCGACAACTTCGATTACAACGCGCGCTGTCCGGAGGATCCGATCGCCTCGCTGCTGGTCGTGGTCGATGAGTTCGCGGTGCTCAAACGCGAGTTCCCGGAGCTGATGACGGCCCTGATCGACGTCGCCGCCACCGGCCGCCAGCCCGGCGTCCATCTGATCCTGGCGACGCAATCGCCCTCAGGCGTGGTCGACGACAAGATCTGGGCCAACTCGCAATTCCGGTTGTGCCTGCGCGTCGCCAACCGCGAGGAGAGCCACTCGATCCTGCGGCGCGCCGAAGCCGCGCGCCTCCCCGGACGACCGCCGGGCCGCGCGCTGCTGCAGGTCGGCGGCGACCCCGACGCGCCGCTCGAGCGCCTCCAGGTCGCCAGCGCCGGATTCGCCATCCGCGGTGCCGAGGCTGAGGGCATTGAGGAGCGCTTTGAGATCTATGAGGTGCTCGGCGACGGCTCGAAGGAGCTGCTGTACCCGCAGACCGGCGACCGCGCGGTCGAGCCCGAGGGCCAGACCGAGCTGCAACAGCTGGTGTATCTGTCGGATAAGGCCGCCCGCGCGCTCCACATCCCGCTGCCGTTGCCGGGCCCGTGGCTGCCGCCCCTGCCCGAACGGCTGCCGCTCGACGCCTTGTGGGATGAGGCCCCGCCGCGGCGGCGCTTCGTCGACGGCGACTGGACGCCTGAGACCGAGGCGCCCCGGTTGCGCTTCCCGTTCGGGCGGATCGATCAACCGGCCGCGCGTCGGCAGCCCGTGTTGATCTTCGATCTGGGCCGCCAGCACCCAAACCTGTGGATCGCCGGTCGTCCCGGCGCCGGTGCGGATCTGGCCGTTCGGACCCTGGTGCTGGCGCTGGCCGAGCAGCACACGCCCGACGAGCTCGAGCTGTACTGCCTGGCCTTCAGCGGCGGTGCCTTGCAGCCCTTCAAGGCGTTGCCGCACACGGCCGATTACCTGACACTGCGTGATGAAGCCGGGCTGCGCGCCGTGTTGGCCGCGCTGCAGATCGAGGTCGAGCGCCGCCGCACGTTGTTCGCTACAGCCGGTGTAGACAACGCCGAGCACTACCGCCAGAAGACCGGTGCGCCCCTGGCCAGCATCGTGATCGTGCTCGACGGCTTCGACGTCCTGTACCGCGAGGCCCAGCTGGCCGCGTACGACAGCGTGTTGGGCGAGTTCAAGGATCGGATCGAGGGGCTGTTACGCGCAGGCTGCGATCTGCACGTGGTGCTGACCACCGTCACGGCCACCCTTTTCCGCGATGGCATCGAAAAGAACGTCACCGGTCGGATCGCGTTGCAGCTTCAGGACCGCGCCGACTACTTCGGTGTCTTGGGCGCGCCGCCGCCGTTCATGATCGATGACGCGCGCGGTCGGGCGCTGTGGCGCGACGGCGCCGAGGTGTTCGAGCTGCAACTGGCCGCGCCGACGTCGGCGGACACGCCCGCCGCCGAAACCGAAGCCCTGACGGCTCGGGCCGAGGCCATGGCCTTCGGCTGGGCTACGGGGGGTGGGCGGCGCCGGACCGCGTTGGATCGATCGCGCGACTCGGCCGCGGAAGGGTCCGCGACCGATGGCGCACCGGACGAAGACTCGGTCGCGCGCGCGAGCCAGTCGCCGCTCAAGGAACGCGGTGTCGGCCTCAACATCTCCCTGGCGACCTACACGCCGTTGGACGTGCCCGACTTGAACGCATTGCCATCCGACGACCTCTCGTGGCTGCCGGACGGTGTCGAGCGGGTCGAGTTCCAGGCCGCTGCCGAGGCCGCGCCGGTGTCGATCGACCTGGCCGGGTTGCGTCGAATTCCGCCGGGCGTCGCGTCGGAGGCAGTGACGTTGGAGGGCCCAGCGCATGGCTGACACCCTGATCCTGACGCTCTGGCACACCGAGGCGCCTGCGCCGCGCGACCTCGAGTTGCCCGATAACGTGCACTGGGAGATCCTGGCGCCGATCGTGCTCGACAAATTGGGTTGGCCGGCGCTGAGCGACGAGCTCTCGGTTGTCGAGCACACGTTGGAGAGCGAGGATGTCGTCGTGCGACCCGGGCTGACGCTGGCCGCCGCCGGCGCGCTGACCGGCATGAGCTTCCAGTTGCGCTCGCGCGTGTTACCCGAGCGTCGCCGCCCGAACGCGAACATCAGCGGCCCGCACCTGCGCAATGCGCTGGGCGAGGTCTTCGCCTTGACGACCGGGCTCAACTGGATCGGGCGGGGCGAGCCCGGTTGCGTGCACACGATCGCGATCGACCTGGCCCGGCACGACCGCGACGGCTCGGTCTCACGGCGGCATGCCCGCCTGCTGGTGGCCGATAGCGGCGCGTCAGTGGAAGACGCCGACAGCGTGAACGGCACCTGGGTCAATGGACGCAGGCTGCGGCCCGGTGTCGCCCAGGCCTTGCGGCCGCGCGATCGGTTGCAGTTCGGCGACGTCAGCCTGCGGTTCGAGCATCCAACCAGCGCCTGACCTCAGGCCCTTGCCAGAGCGTTTGTGATGAGGCGCGCCGCCGTCAGGGCGCCATCCTCGGTGCGGATCCGCCTGCCCAGGTC
>JAEURK010000385.1 GCA_016789175.1 Anaerolineales bacterium | reverse complement strand
GAGCTGTCCGTCCTTCAGTCGCCAGAGGCGCGTGGCGACGTGTTCTGCAAAGGTGGCATCGTGCGTGATCGCCAGGACCGTTCCTTGAAAACCGCACAGAGCGGTCTCGAATTGCTCGACGCTGGCAAGGTCGAGGTGATTGGTGGGCTCATCGAGCACGAGCAGGGTCGGCTCGGTCGCCACCAGCCGCGCGATCTGAAGCTTGCGCCGCTGCCCCAGGCTGAGCGTGCCCACGGGTTGATGAGCCTCGTCGTCGGCGAAGAGCCCGTAGCGATGCAGACGAGCACGCAGCTCGGGTTCAGTGCCGATCAAGCCCTGGCTGAAGGCCTCGAGCACGGTCTGGGTGAGTTCGAGCGTGGCCAGCAACTGATCGAGGAATCCGACCCGCACGCCGGCCGCCAAACGCACGCGCCCGGCATCAGCCGCTTCCATCCCGAGCAGGACCCGGATGAGCGTGGTCTTTCCCGAGCCGTTCGGCCCGAGCAACACGACCCGCTCACCGCCATGGACGAGGCCGCTCACGCCCGCGAGCACCGTGCGCGGACCGTAGGCCTTATGCACGCCCTCGAATTGGATCACGTCCTGGCTGATCACGTCCGGTTGGACAAGCGTCGGATTGATTTGCCAGCGGCGCGTCGGCCGCTCCAACGCATGGTCGGTCAGATCCTGCAGGCGCCGTTTGGCTTTGCGGATCTCGTGGCCCTGGCGCACTTCGTTGCGGCCGCGAAAGAACCCTTTGGCGAACTTGTCGACGTCTTTGCTGCCGCGCCCGGAGCCGGCGCTGTGCTGCTTGTGTTTGATGAGCTGGTGCAGCTCCTTCATCTCGGCCTGCTGCTGCTCAAACGCCGCCTGCCTGTCGGCGTCGGCGCGGGCGCGGGCAACGCGATAGGCGTCATAGTTGCCCAGGTACTGCGTCAGACCACGCGAAACGGCCGAGAGCTCGGCAATCGCATTGACCGTGCGATTCAGGAAACGGCGGTTGTGCGAGATCAGAACGACCGCGCCGCTGTAGCGGGATAGATGCGCTGCCAGCCAATCCAGTGCGGCCTGGTCGAGATGATTGGTGGGCTCGTCCAGCACGAGCAGGTCGGGTGCGCGCAGCAGCAGGCCGGCCAGGACCAGACGGGTTTGCTCGCCGCCGCTGAGAGTGTGCGGCGCGCGGTCGGGCGCGACTTGAGCCAACCCGAGACCGATGCGCACTTCATCAAGGCGGTGCTCGCCGTCATAGCCGCCACGGGCGGCGAAGAGGGCCTGAGTTGCCCCATAGCGCGCCAGGAGGTCGGCCCGCTGTTCGGCCGTTCGTGAAGGCTGAGCCAGATCATCCTCGAGCTCGGCCAGTTCGCCCCTTAAGCGATCGAGGTCGCCGGCCGCATTCGCCAGGTAAGACCGCACGGTCAACGCCTGGCCCGGCCCAGGCCCGCTGAACTCGGGCGCCTGGGGGAGGTGACCCAACGTCAGACCAGGCGTCGGCCGACGCAGGCCCGAGTCGGGCTCGAGCTGGCCAAGCAAAATCCGGGCGAGCGTGGTCTTTCCCGCGCCGTTCTCGCCGATCAGGCCGATCCGAGCGCCGCGCGTGATCACCCAATTCACAGCATCGAGCACAACCAGGGGGCCGTAGGCCAGGCTGATGCCGTGGAGTTCGATTAATGATTGCGTCATGGCCCGTTCCGTTCGAAAGCAGGTCGCACGCCAAACAAAAACGCCGCCTGGACGGACCAGACGGCGTGATGAGCAAAGCAGTGGCGTGAATCGAAATCAGATCGGCCGGGCTGTGTCCAGGGGGAGCGTTAGCGTGTGGCGATCCGGTTCGTCATCGTCTCTTGAGTGTACCTCATGACGCCTCGCGCGTCTACCGACCCCGGCGCCAGCGATCGGCAGATCGGCAAAAAAGAAACAGCGCGGGTCGAGCCATTGCCCGGACCCGCGCAGTTCCCGTTTCTTCAACAAACCGACTGGCCTACGGGGCCGCCAGCGCAGCCTGAATGGTCGCCTTCACTTCTTCGTAGTTGAGCGGGTCATTGATCTTAACGTCATTGACGAACATGCTCGGCGTGCCGGTCAAGCCCAACGAGCGGGCCTCGGCCTCGTCCGCCTTCACAACGTCCGCGAACCTGCCGCTGCTGAAGCAGGAGTCGAAGGCCGTCAGGTCGAGGCCGGCCGATTGAGCATAATTGCGCAGGTTGGCATCGCGGAAGCCACCGCGGTTTTCGCCGTTCTGGTTGGCGAAGACATAGTCGTGGTACTGCCAGAACTTGCCCTGATCGGCCGCGCACTCGGACGCTTCTGCCGCGCTGCGCGACTCGCCGTTGCTTGACACCGGATCGACCACGATGAAGTGCCGGAACTCGAACCGGACGCTTTGACCGGACGAGATGAATTCTTCTTTGATCAGTGAGCTAACCGAGGCTGCCACCAGGCCGCAATACGGGCACTGGAAGTCCGCATACTCGCGCACGATGACCTTGGCGTTCGCCGGGCCGTAGTTCTTGCCATCGACGAGCTCGGGCGTATAGCTGACGGCGGCGGGCTGTTTGACCGGATCGGCGGGCGTCACCGAGTCGCGGATGCTGGGCCAAAGCAACATGGCGACGATCAGCAGGGCGGCACCGCCCAGGATCGCCACGATCGTGAAGTTTTGCTGGCGCTCCTGTTGGGCGCGTTTGTTACGGATCTGTTCGCGGCGGGTCATTTCTCCTCCAGGTGGGCGGCGTGGACGATGGAGTGGTGCCACCCGAGCGCGCATTATAGCCGGACGTGACCCACCCCGGAATGAGGCTTTTCTGTGGGAGAAGCGAGAGGCCCCGACGAGCGTCGGGGCCTCTTTCGGTCTACCTGTGACAGGGATCGCGCTCAGGCGCGCTCGAGCGCGGCGCGATACGAAGCCAGCGCTTCTTGCAGGTGTCCACTCTTCATTTGGGCGTCGCCCAGCGTGCGGTAGGCGATCCCGCCGGCTTTTCCGCGCGCGATGTACGACTCCAGCTCGGCCAGGATGGCCTCGACCTGGTGGCCGCTCTTGACCAGGTGGGTGTACCCGGCCATGGCAGCGGCCTCCTGCCCGCCGGCCAGTTGCGCCCGACTGCGGGCCAACACATCGGCTGGGGCTACGTCAGCGAAGGCATTGGCCGTGCGCGGCTTCCAGCGCGGGCGGCTCAAGTCGAGCGGGCCGGTGCCAGCCGGGGTTGCGACAGGCAGGGCGTCCATTGGTGGCAGCGGCGTGGTCGGCATCTCGCTCAGAGATGGCCTTGGGTCGGGCGCCAGCCCGGCCCGGCGATTGGCCAGCTTGCTTTCGATCTCACGTTGTGCGACTTCACGCGCCGCGCGTTGGCGCTCGAAGCGATCCTGGATCTCGGCTTCGCGGTGGCGCTTGCGCTCGGCAAGCTTGCCCGCCAGGAGCGCCGTCCGCTTGTCGCCGGTGGAGATCGGCGGCCCAGCCGGTTGTTCCGCGTTCGCGACGGGTGGGGCGGAGGGCTCCGGCGGCACGGGCAGCGCGGCCTCAACCGGGGCGGCTTCGTGAGGCACGATAGCCGGCGCGATCGCCCCGGGTGTGATCTCCTCTTGCAGCCAATCGGGCAGCGTGACCTCGAGCGCGTCGGTCGTGGGCTCGCCGTCGATCGGTTGACGCAGCCAGGCCACACCTTGCAGGGTGATGTC
>JAEURK010000383.1 GCA_016789175.1 Anaerolineales bacterium | reverse complement strand
TCTTGTCGGCGCTGTTGTCCTGGCCGAACTTGGGGCGCATGACGGCTTCGACGAAGTAGTCGAAGGTGCCGGAGTCGGTGCCGGGCGAGAAGCGCTGGATGGGCTCGGCCGGCCAGCCGGCGCGGACGTCGGCCCAGGTGGCGGCGGTGGAGTAAGCGAGGGCAAGTTCTTCAAAGGTCAGGTAGTCAATGAAGTCGTTATCGGCGCTGACGACGACGGCCAGGGCGTCGGTGCCGACGCGGAACTCGACCGGGGTGCGACCGATGGCCTGACAGGCCTCGGCCTCGCTGGCCTTGATGGGGCGGGAAGCGTTGGCGATGTCGGTCTCGCCGGTGGTGCAGAAGCGCTCGAAGCCGGCGCCAGTGCCGATGCTATCGACCGTGATGTTGCCGCCGCCCTCGTCCTGGTAGAGCTCGGCCATGCGCTGGCTGAGCGGGAAGACGGTCGAGCTGCCGGCCGAGATGATGTCACCAGCGGCGTCAGCGGGCGCGGGCATGGCCGGCAGGGTCCAGGCTGAAGCGGCGGCGGCCTCGGTCGGGGCCTCGGTCGGCGACGTAGCCTCAGTCGCTGCGGGCGCGGCGGTGGCGGGCGCAGCGGTGGCTGCGGGGACAGCCGTGGGCGCACCCGAGGTGATTTGGCCGGCGGGCGCAGGGGTGGCCTGTGCGCACGCGCTCAGGACGATGCTGGCGGCGACCAGTCCTGAAGTGATCCAGGTAATACGACGTGTTTGCATTCCGGTTCTTCTCCTCATACTAGGTTAGTCCGTCGACAACAGTAGCCCCGCCAGTTCAACCTGCTCGAAAGCACAAGTTAAGTCGCTTTGAGATCACATCAATTCCGCTTAATGAACCTGCCTTGCATCGGTCAATCCGCCGAGGAATAGATCGCGCAGGCGCAATACCTCCCGTGGTGGAGCGGACCATCCGGAGAGCGTCGCATTGAAGCCATTCAGCCAAATTCCTGCTTGACCGAGCCGTTCGACGATCTCACCCTCTCGGGAAAACGCCGAAAATCGCATCGCGTCGGCGTTGCCCTGAGAGAGTGACATCGACACAGCCCTTCCGGTGCAACAGACATCGGCCCTGGTGCGGAGGAAAGGAAAACGCCCAGCGACCTGGGCGTTTTGAAGGAGGAGTGGGCTGACAGAGCCCGCCTACACTATCCCGGGAATGGATCAAGGTCATGTCAAGACCCGCTCAATGTCTGCGATCAATTGCCAGGCAATAACGAGAAGAAGAAGGTCGTTCCCCGGCCAGGGATGCCCTGGCTTTCGACCCAGATCCGACCGCCATGGGCTTCAACGACGTGTTTGGCGATCGCAAGGCCAAGGCCTGTGCCCGATTGCCGGAGCCGCGCCCGATCGCCGCGGAAGAATCGCTCAAAGACACGCGGCTGATCGGTTGGGGCAATCCCGGCGCCATTATCGGTGACGGCGATAACAATATCGGCGTTCGTCCGATTGGCGGTCAACTGGATCCGACCGCCGTCCGGGGTAAACTTGATCGCGTTGTGGACGAGATTGCCCAGGGCTCGGGCGATCTGATCGTGGTCGGCCAGAGCCTCCAGGTCATCATCTACCTGCACGGTCAAATCTTGCTGCTTGCGGTCTGCCTGGAGCCGAAGGCGCCCGGCGACATTGGCCATCAACGTCTTCACCTGAATCGGCACCAGCCGCGCCACGGCCTGGCCGGACTCGATTTGGGCCAAATCCAAGAGTTCTTGCGACATCTGTTCGAGCGCGCTGACCTCAGTGTTGACCTTCTCAAGCGAGTTGTGAATGTGTTCGGATGCCGGGTCGGCGCTGGCCAGGAGGCTCTCGACAACCAGACGAATTGAAGTCAACGGAGTCCGTAGCTCATGCGAAATGTTGGCGATGAAGTCGCGCCGAGCGCGACCCAAGCGATGGAGTTCGCTCATCTCCCGGAGGACGACCACTGCGATTCCGGTATCGGCTACCCGGACCCGGGCACGGTAGGGAAGGCCGGCCAGGTTGATCTGGGTGTCCACCTCGCTCTGGCGCAGGCGAGCGCTCGCGATCAGATCATCCAACTCGGCTGAGCGCGTAACGGTCATCAAGCTCTGGCCGGGGATCGCCCCGGGCCCAAAGATCTCGTGGGCGGCGGCATTCAGGCGCAAGATCACGCCCTTGGCATTTAGGATCAGGACGCCATCGATCTGGGCGACTTCCAGGGCCGCGATCTGCGACTCGAGGTGGTCACGCAGCAGATCGGTGTCCTCCGCGCGTTGCTCGCCGCTCACGGCCACTGCCTGCCAGTGCTGAGCCCGAGCATGTGCGGCGCGCCAACGCCAGGCCAAGAACCCGATGACTATGCTCGCGACGATGAAGGTGAATTCGGTCGAGGGCATCATCCCTCAAAGCGATAGCCGACGCCCCGAACCGTCATGATGCGCCGCGGCGACGATGGCTCGAGCTCGATCTTTTCGCGGAGCCAGCGGATATGAACATCCACGGTGTGACTATCGCCGACGTAGTCGAAGCCCCAAACGCTGTTGAGCAACAGATCGCGCGAGAGGACTGCGCCCTGGTTGCGCATGAGTTCGGCCAACAGGTCGAATTCGCGATACGTGAGTTTTAGCTCATCCCCGCGCAGGTTTGCTCGTCGGGCCAGCAGATCCAGGGTCAGGTCGGTGGCCGTCAGACGCGTCGTTTGGACGGGCTGGCCGGCCCGTGCCCGCCGGAGGTTGGCTCGCACGCGGGCCATCAACTCGCCGAGGCTGAACGGCTTGACCACGTAGTCGTCGGCGCCCGTCTCGAACCCAGTGATTCGATCCATCTCGGTGCCACGGGCCGTGAGCATGATGATCGGAACATCCGAATCCTTACGCACGATCCGACAGATGGACAGGCCGTCGAGTTTCGGCAGCATGAGGTCCATGATGATGAGGTCGGGCGATTCGTCGCGCGCCAGATCGAGGCCGGTCATGCCATCCGCCGCCGTGAACACTTCAAAACCCTCAGCGCGGAGGTTTAGGGCCAGGGTCTCGCGGACTGTGACTTCGTCTTCGATGAGAAGGATGGTCGCCATATGTGCATGGCAGACTAGGTCAAGAAGATCAAGAGTCCATTAAGCCCGCCGCAAATCCAGGCAATCTTGCCGGCGCGCGGTTGCGAGGCTATTGGCGAATGTGTTTGTAACCTGGATTTGACCGGGCGTTGACGTGGCGCAGGCATGCTGGGCAGCGACGCCGAATGACCCTGAGTTGAACTTCAATGACCTCTGTTCTGCAGCCTGCTTTCACGATCGTGCATCACATGGCCGCCCTGGATGTCCCGGCCGGGCCGCCCAATTCGATGGCCGCGATCCTGGCCTGTCTGCAAGCCGGGGCCGACGTCGTCGAGGTTGATATCACGGCCCTGGCCGGTCGGGACTTCCTGCTCGTTCATGACGACAGCCTCGAAAACGAGACTGATGGGCATGGCCCCGTCGCGGCCTGCAGACCCGAAACGGCCCGCCAACTGCGGTTGCGACAGGCGGGCGAGGTCAGTTCGCACCCGGTGCCCTTGCTCTCGAATGTGGTCGAAGCCTGGTTGGAAAGCGGCTCACCGACCCGGCTACAGCTGGACTTCAAGAGCGTCGATCCGGCCGTTGACGACGAAACCCTGCAGGCTCTGGTCGATCTCGTCGCGCCCCTGGGGCAACGCGTCATTGTGAGCAGTGGCGCCGATTGGCACTTGCGGCGGTTGCGGCAGCTTGCCCCGGAGTTGCCGTTGGGCTTTGATCCCATGTGGCTGATCGACTGGGTGCCGGCCGGCGTCAATCGCGATCCGCGCACTTTTCCAGTCCGACTGGGTGCATACGGTTACTTCGACGATCACCTCCTGGCCTCGGAACGTCGCACGACAACCTCACGCTATCTTCGACAGCGATGCGAGGGCATGCTTGGCCTGGTGCCCGGCGTACAAACGTTCTATCTCGATCACGAGTTGATCGCGCAATCGCTTGTCGATGGCTTCAATTGGGCTGAAGCCCTGCAGGCTGAAGGCATTGCTTTGGACGCCTGGACGCTGGATGTCACGAACCCACGGGCCTGCGCACATGCACCGGGGCTGCTCGCGGCCGGTGTCGGTCTGTTCACCAGCAACACACCGAAGGCTCTGGCTGAGCTGCTCGCGCGCTCTAGCGGGGCAGGCTGCCTGCCTTCGGAAACGGGCTGACACCAACCGCGAGTCGGCTGGCGGCTCTCAAGGGTCTTGCCTCGGCAACGCTCTGCCGCTCGCCGAATTCAGCATATCCCGTGTCAGCTCCGCCTGTCCCATATGTTCAGCAGCATGTCGGGTACCGACGATCAGGACCGCTCGTCCAGTCAGCGGTCCACGGCGCGGGTGCTCGTGCTCTTGGTCTAGGTCGCTCGGCTCCACCAGACCCAGTGCCAGCCCAACGCGACTCTGTAATGCAGCCCGTCGTTGGTAAAGGGCCTCAACTGAACCCGCTTGAGCCGCAAACTCCGCGTCGCGCTGCCGTTGACTGTTTTGACCAGTCAACACGCCAAGGAGGTTTTCTTCCACATTCCCCATCGTATGTGTAGCCAAGACATACAGGCTACTGGCCGAATCAATCGGCCTCCAGTATAGGTCTTCGTCCGAAAGCTCGTTAAGGCATGTCAGGATTCGATTGACAGAACTGTCGATTTATCGCCAGTGGGTTTCGACTTCGGGATACATTGGTTCTTTGATCTTCTTCGGAGTATGCGGTGAGCCAGCGAAGTGAAGGCGGACCCGTCTGTCTCAAGCGCATCAGTGCACAGGGCTGAGCAGGGTCACCCCTGGAAATCGTTGGACACGTCTCTCGCCACTCAACGCCCATCGAGAAAGATGGGATTTGTGAGGGCCAGAAGGCGGCCATCGGCGGCGCGCACCGAGAGCACGCACCAGTGCGCATCCCCACCGGACCTGCCCCAGACGTGGGTCGACCCGACGCCGGCCCGAGCTTCGCCTGCCGGCACACCGTCGACGACCAGGACGATGCTGGCATCCGGTGGGCAGTCGCGCCAGCTGGCGATCAGTTGGATGGGCGCACCTTTCGCAGGCGAGGCGCTATCGCCCATGACGTAACTTTCGGCGTCGATCACGGCCTCGAAGTCCAGCATCGGGCCTGAGCTGACATACAGGTGGCCCACGCGGATCGCGGCTAACAGGCTTTCAGCGGTCAGGCGATCTGCCATCACGACATTGAACCCGAGATCAGGCCCATAATCCGGATCCCCATGGTGATCGGTTCCGGCCGTCAGCACCAGCCGACAACCGGCGTTCAACCACACGAAAGCCTGTGCCAGGGCCTCTTCGTTACGACTTTCGCCCGTCCATGGGCCGTTCCAGACCTCGACGATCCGGGCCGGTCCCGGCTGCATGTCCGGGTGGACCCACGCGCAGCCGGTGCAGTGCGGATCACCGATGCTGCGCGGATGCGCGATAACGAACAAACCACCGCGCGCTCGGACTTCCTCTGCGATCGTGGGCATGACCCGCTGATGGGGTGTGATGCGCCAATCCACCCACTCGCGCAGGCCGAGCGCCAGGGCGTGGCCCCAAAACGTCGTGAGTTCGAGGGCCGGGACAAGTACGAGATCATCTCCGCAGGCTTCGGCCATCTCGGCCAGTCCGGAGGTCGTATTGTGGTCACTGAGGGTCACAAAGTCGAGCCCCCGAGCCCGGGCGTCGTCGGCCAGCGAAGCGGCTGACCAAACAGCGTCTGAGTGGACGGTGTGCGCGTGCAAGTCACCGCGATACCAGCCCGCGCCTTTGGGCGCCCGGGGCGGACGGGGTGCCGTCCGGGTTGGCACAGATGGGCTCTGCGTCTCGACCGCCTGACCAACAACCTGGAGCCGCAGTGAGCAAGGCGTTCCCGGCACGATCAGGTGGGTGTCGATCACCACCTGCCAGGCGCCGGCCGTGATCTCGCCGGCCAGGTAGCCCGGGGTCGCCTGCGTAGCGGTGAGCCGGACGTCATGGCGATTGCCGTGGCGATGGCCGGCGCCGCGGAATCCTGACGGCCCGATGAGCGTCAGGGTGACCATATTGTGAAAGCCATCCACCAAGGCCGGCTCGAAGTCCAGCGTCACGTCAAGTTGTCGGGTGCCGGCTGGAATCTCAACCGTATGCGCGAGATTGTGTTTACTATCGAGGTCGGTCAGGCTGTGTTCGAACGTGCGGCTCAGCGTTTCCATGGGAATCCTTTACATCACGATCGCCGAGGCGGAGTGGTCGGCCGCGACCAAAGGCTGGCGAATCTCGATCGGAGCCATTCCGCCAGGATAGACAAGATAGCGATCGGGTCGCAACCAAAGCGGGTCGCCTTCGCGCGCATTGAAATGCTTGGGCGCATAGATCTTGAGTCGAACAGTGCCGGCCGCCTGGGCGTCGACGAATAGACCCGGCGCGAAGGCCAGGATCTTCCGGTAATGGCCGAGGTCGATCGCTTGGTCGATGCGCGCCTGCCAGAGTGTACCGGGGTCGGTCTCGCGGTTGGGTGCTACAACGGCCAGGTCTTCCGGACGCACAGCCACAGTCAACGGCATGTTACCGGGCAGTCGTTCGGGTGCGGGGAGCACGTGTCGGCCCAGCCGGAGCCGACCATCCTCGAGCGTCGCGGGCAGAAGGTTCATCTGGCCGATGAAGTCCGCAACGAACAAGGTTCGTGGGCGGGCGTAGATCTGATCGGGCGTGTCGAGCTGTTCCAGCCGCCCGGCGTTCATCACAGCGATCCGATCGGCAAGGCTGAGCGCTTCCTCCTGATCATGGGTCACAAAGACGGCCGTGATCTGGATCCGGCGTTGGATGGCGTGGAGCTCCTCGCGCAGGCGCACGCGAAGCAGCGCGTCGAGGTTGCTGAATGGCTCGTCCAGCAGTAACAGTTTGGGCTTGAGCACGAGGGCGCGCGCCAGGGCGACGCGCTGTTGTTCGCCGCCCGAGAGCTGAGCGGGATAGCGTCGGTCATAGCCCGAGAGGCCGACCAGGGCGAGCGACTGCTTGACCTCGCGTTCGATCTCGGTCCTCGGCAGGCCGCGCAGGCCGAGCCCGAAGGCGATGTTCTCGGCCACGCGCATATGCGGCCAGAGCGTGTACTTCTGAAACACCATCGCGGTCGGGCGGCGATTAGGCGGCAGATCGAGCACCGAGGCGCCGTCGATACGGACATCGCCCTGGGTTGCCTCTTCGAAGCCGCCGATCATACGCAGAGTCGTTGATTTGCCGCAGCCGCTGGGGCCCAGGATGCACACGAATTCGCCGTCCGCGACCGACAGGCTGACGTCGTTGACGACCGGCCGGCCGCTGAAGCGCTTGGTCAGGCCGATGAGTTCAAGGGTTGACATTCACACTCCAAAGCCCGCGGCCATCGTCCCGCCGCGCACAAATCGCTGGACCAGGCCCAGCAGGACGAAAGACGGCAGCCACAGGATCAGCGAGATCACGGCCCCATACTGGACGATCACCTGGCTGTTGATGATCGAGTACATCAACACCGGCATAGTCACCACACGCGGGATGCCAATGATCAACGCCCCCTGGGCCTCGTAAAACGTGCTGACGAAGGTCAGGAGCAGCGCGGCGCTCAGCGCCGGCAGCACCATCGGCAGCGTGATCTGGATGAACACGCGGAGCCGCGACGCGCCGACGTCGAGTGCGGCCTCCTCGAGCGCGCGATCCACACCCTGAAAGGCCGAGGTGGGGATCCAGATCATCAACAGCAGGGTGTTGACCAGTTGGATCAGAGCCACGCCCTGCAGTGTCCCGACCAGGTCGAGCTTAAAGAACACGACAGCGATGCTGACGTACAGGCCGAAACGCGGGAACGCGTTGGTCGCCAGAAACGAGAGCAATAATGGTTGGCGGAACGGGAAACGCAAACGAGCGAAGGCATAGGCCGCAGGCAGGCAGATCGCGGCCGAAAGTGCGGTCACGGCTGCGGCGAGCCCGATGCTCAGGGGCAGGGCGCTCCGGATATCGGCGCGCGCCAGGGTCTCGCCCCAGTATTTCAGGCCCCAGGTATTGGGGACCAGGGCCGGGTACCACCAGGTCTCGGCGAACGCCCAGAGCACTACACTCAGCATTGGGCCGATCACGATGATGGCCAGAAAGACCAGGAAGAACACCCCAGGAGCCTGGCGGACCAGCGTCCTGGCGAGCGCCGGTGCCCGGCGCGGCGCCCGACCATCGGCGAGGCTCGAGACCAGCACGTCAGCCGTCATGGGCGTCCCTCCGGACTGCGGGTGACAGTGCGCACGTAGAGCACGCCGACTGCGGCGCAGAAGGCAAATGTCAGCACCGCCTGGGTCAACGCACCGGTGCGGTCCATATAGTTGTTGAACGTCTGCTGCATCGAGACGCCCATCATCATCGGCTGGGCCGGGCCGAGCAGATACGGGATTGTAAAGGCGCCAAACGTGCCGATCACGTTCAAACTGAACACGATCACCAGGGCGCGCTGGATGAGCGGGAAGATGATGCGCCAGAAGGTCTGCCAGTCGCTGGCCCCGACGTCTCGAGCACTTTCGATCATCGTGTCTTCGACCTGCCGTAGCCCGGCAGTCAGCACCAGCACGGTGAACGGGATCTCCTGCCAGACCAGGGCGATGAGGATACCCTGAGGCTTGAGGTACGGCGATACATATCCATCGATCCCGATCTGATGCAGCAGCGTGTCGAACAGACCATGTGGGCCGATGGCGCGGATCAGGGCATAGGCCAGGATCACGCCGGGAACAAACAACGGGAAGAGCGCCAGCATCTGCACGGCAGCCGCGATTCGTCCGCGGGCGAAGCGTAGGTACAGCGACAGTGGAAGCCCGATCACGAACAGCAACCCTACGGTCGCCAGAGTGATCCAGAACGTGAACCACAGATTGGCGGTCAAGATCGGGCTCTGGAAAAACTTGATGTACTCGGCGACGGTGACGGCGCCGTCGATCCATACGGTCTCGACGATGGCCTGGCCCGCTGGAAGGAAGATCAGCAAGGTCATCAGCAGGATCGGGGGCGCAACCAGCAGATAGGGCAGGACGTGATCCTTCAGCCGTTGCGGCCACACTGTGTTTGTCGTTTTCGGGGCGATGGGACGAGTCGTCATGCAGCGTCGATCGGCCTCGCGGCGCCGGTAAGCCTTAACCAGGCGCGCAACAAAAACTGGGACACGGCGTCGAGCGACGCCGTGTCCCACGCGGCAAAGTGCGGTTACGAACCCATCGGGATGTTGGTCGCAACGTTCTCGTACCAGCCCTGGTTCTTGAGCGCATCCCAATCACCCCCGGGCCAGAGCGGCACGGTCTCGGCGATCACGGTGGTGTATTCCTGCTGCAGTTCCTGCGGCAACGTGTTCCAGTTGGCCGCTGGGAAGCCACCGATGTCCTTGACGACCGAGACCTGGCCGTCGGTGCCCATCAAGTAATTCACGAAGTCGAGGGCGCCCTGCAGGTTTCGACTGTTGCGCGGCACCGAGAGCCGGGCATTGCCGCCCGGGAAGGGCAGGTCGGTCAATTGCGTCAGCTTGATGTTCGGCGGCAGCGAACCGTTGGCCAGACCCTGGAGCGCCTGGTCTGACCAGGCCGTAGCCATGCTGACCGACCCGTTCGCCAGAAGCGTCAACACCGCGGTGTTGCCGGCCGGGTAGGCGCCGTTGTCGAAGATCGCAGGATGAATCTCGCTCAACAGGTCCCAGGCCTTGGGGAACTGCGACACCAGATCCGGATTGGGGGTTCCCTTCTCGAAGAGCGACGGATCCTGGCCGGTCACCTCATAAATAGCGCGCGTGACGAAATTGCCCCCGCTGCCGCCCTTGTCGGGCCGGCAATACACGAACTGGCCAGGATTGGTTTTGATCCACTCCACCAGTTCGGCGAAGGTATGCGGCACCTCGTCTTCGGAGATCTTGCTGCTGTCGTAGGCCAGAACGACCTGCGAACCGCGGTAGGGCAGGCTGTACTCAGACGTCTGAATTCCGCTGAGCAGGGTGGAGGCGTTCGGCACCGTGGTGCTGTCGAGCTTTTGCCACAGGCCGGCCTCGATGAGTTCGGGCTTCGAGGTCGCATCGAATTCGATCACGTCCACCTGCGGATCGGCGTTGCTCTGAAGCGCCGCCAGGGCACGATCGGCCACGTCGCCCGAGCCGCCGCCGACGCCGCGCACGATGGTGACCTGTACGTCGTATTGCGGATATTTGGCTTCAAAGGCCGGGGCGACCTTGTTTTGAATCCAGTCGCTGATGTTGGTGTCGCTATCCGTCACGAAGTTGATGACGGATACCTCGGGCGCCTGGGTGGCGGCCGGCAGGGCGGTCGGCGCCGGGGTTGTTGGCGCGCAGGCTGCAAGGCCGAGCGCCGAGACAAGTCCGAGACGCAATGCGGCCTTAGCCACTGTGCTTGACATGGCGTTTTCTTCTCCGTGGATTGAAAGTGGGTATGGATCTACAGCGGTGATGCTAAAAGACGCAGTTCAAGTGCAAGTTGCCGGAAGATCATGTCGGGCTCATGCGATGACATCGGGATACATCGGGACACTCCCGGTGTCTCAACCAAGGAACCGGTCCAGATCGAGCAACTCTTCGAAACGGGCTTCGAGTGTGGCGCGATCCCAATCCCACCAGGCGCTGGCGAGCAGGCGCTCGATCACGGCGTTCGGGAACCGGGTGCGGATCGGGCGGGCCGGGACACCGACGGCGATGGTGTAGGGCGCAATGTCTTTGGTGACAACTGCACCGGAGCCCACGACCGCGCCGGTGCCGATCGCCACACCGGGCATGATCACGGCGCCGTGCCCGAGCCAGACATCGTGGCCGATCCGGCAGCGATGCTCGCGCCGCCAATCGAAAAAGGCCAGATCGTCCACCTCGCCCAGGCCGTATTGCACCCGTCGATAGGTCAGGTGATGCTGGGTCACGCGCTCCATCGGGTGGTTGCCGGGGTTGATGCGCACATGGGACGCGATCGAGCAGAACTTGCCGACCTCGGTGTAGATGATCGAGGCGTCGCCGGCCGCGTAGCTGTAGTCTCCAAAGGCCGACTCGACGATCTGGGAGTTCGGGCCGATATCGGTCCAGGATCCGATGAAACTGTCACGGATGGTGGCTGTGGGGTGGATCGTCGGGCGCTCGCTCAGCCGGCGAGCTGGTCGCGAGAGGCCTTCGGGCTGTGCCGGGAAGCGCGCGATAAATTCAAGCATGATGGTTGTGGGTGTGACCTTGCAGCGCGGCTTCCAGGGTTACGGCGGTGTCGTCGAGATCGCTGGATCGCTCGGGCAGAGTCGGGACGAGCCCGTGATTGAGCTCGGCCATGTGGCGATCCCAATAGATCGGCGCGCCGTGGCGGAAGGTCGAGCGCACGCGGGCGCGGCCCGCCGGCGGGATCTCGACCAACACCAGATCAGCCAGACGTCCGACCTCGAGGGCGCCGCGGTCGTTCAGCCCGACGCCGTCGGCGGGGTTGAATGTCACCAGCTTCACGGCCTCGGGGAGCGTCATAAGGCCTTTGTCCGCGACCGCCAGCGCGGCGTGCAACATCCCGGCCGGGAAGTAGTCGCTGGCCAGCGTGTCGACCACGCCGGCCGCAATCCCCTCGAGCGCGCTCAAGTTCCCTGAATGCGAAGCGCCGCGCAGCGCGTTCGGCGCGCCCATGACGACGTGCATGCCCCGTTGGCGGGCCGATTCGGCGGCTTCGAGCGACACCGGGAACTCGCTGATGGTCGCGCCCAGGTCCGCCATCAGCGCTACTTTGTCGGGCGTGTCGTCGTCGTGCGAGGCCAGCGTGACGCCGCGCTCGCGCGCGATCCGGGCGACGTCGTCGACGGCCTGCCAGCCGATCGGGCGCGTGCGCTCGGCGATCCGTTGGCGCATGTCCTCCTCGGTCAGGTGCGTGCCGTCCTTGACGCGGTGCCACTCCCGCATCGTGTTGATGTATTTCTCGATATCCCGGTACTGGCCCTGGCCGGGCGTATGGTCGGTCAGCGAGACCAGGTGCACTTCATCGGCGGCCAGCATCTCGGTCAGGAACTGCCCGGCCTGCGGCACCGTGATCTCGAAACGCACGTGCACCAGGAAATCGGTCAGCAGGCCTGGCCGCAGGTCATGCACAGCCGAAATCATGGCCTTGGCCTGCTCGGATGAGCGCAGGCGCTGCTGCGTGCCCGGCCAGTCGAGCGAGATCGCGGCGAAGGCCGTCGTGATGCCCGTGGCTGCCAGGCGCTTGTCGAGTTCATGCACGACCAGGTCGACCGGGAAGCGCACCTTGGGCCGCGGCTCCATATCGCGTTCGAGCATGTCGCCGTGGACGTCGATCAAGCCCGGCAAAAGCGTCAGGCCGTGCGCGTTAATCGCTGAACCAGACGCCGGGCCGTCGACGATCTCGGCGATCCGACCTGCCTCGATTCGCAACGCGCCGCGCTCGAGGATGCGATCCGGCAGGATGAGACGTGCGTCAGTCACCCACATGAGCGGGCTCCCCTCCGTTGCGATGGAGCACACTACGCGCGGCCTCGAGCGAGACCTCAGCGTCGACCAGATGGCCGATGTGCTCGGGATGATGAAAGACACCCAACATGGCGACGCCCTGGCTTTTGAGGTCCGCCAGCCGGCGGACGAGCGCCTCGCGGGCCTTGCGATCGAGAGAAGCGGTCGGCTCGTCGAGCAGCAGCAGGCGGCGCGGCGCGATCAAAGCCCGCGCCAGGTTGACCTTCTGCTGTTCGCCCCCCGAAAACGTCGTCGGGTAGGCGGGCCAGATGTCGGCCTTGAGCCCAAAATCCGCCAGCCAGTGTTTGGCCTCGCGCTCGGCGTCGTCCCAGGCGCGCCCGAGCGTGAGCAGCGGTTCGGCCACCAGTTCGACGGCGCTGACACGCGGGCGCGGGCGCAGGAACTGGGTGACGAAGCCGATCTCCTCGCGTCGCAGATAGGCGATGTCGATATCGGCCGCGCGGGCCAGATCGATCTGGCCCGCGCGCGCGTTGTAGAGCGCCTGACCGGCCGTGCTGCGGTACGTGCGGTAGAGGCAGCGCAACAGCGTCGACTTGCCGATGCCATTGGCGCCGGTGACCAGCAAGAACTGCCCGGGTAGCAGCTTGAACGACAGGTACTCGAAGACGATGATGCGCCGTCCGAGCTGATGGACATCAAAGGTCTTGGCCAGGTCGTGGACGTCAAGCAAGGGGGTCATGGGCGGTTACGGGCTCCTCCAGACGGCGCGCGCCGCGACGGATCAACTCGGCCAGGTCCGCCGGAAGGCCGGCGGCCGTGATGGCCTGGATCGCGGAGTCGACGTCGTAGTCGACCCGGCGCAGTTCGGCGCGCCGGGCCACGGTATCGAGGACGGCGTACGCAGCGCGTACATCGCCGTCCAGGGCGCGGCCGACCGCGCCCGGGTTGACACAGAGCAGGTCGCCGTGGTCGACGGCGAACGCAAGATGGGTATGACCCAGGACCAGCACCTCGGCCTGACTTCGGCGCGCGATCTCGGCCTGGCGCTGGGTGTGCTCAGGCAGGATGGCTTCGTCGAGGTGCTCGGGCCCGGCGTGGAGCAGCGTCAGGCTCAACCCGCCATAACGCCCGCTGTGCGTCCAGGGCAGGCCGCGCAGGAAACGCCGGTGGGCGGGCTGCAGGATCGCGCGCGTCCAGCTCATGGCGGCCTGTTTGAGCGCCTCGGTGGCGGGGCTCGACGGCTTGCGCGAGATCGGATTGCCCCAGCCGGCGGCGGCGTCGTAGTTGCCCAGCACGCAGGGAACACCGCGCCGGCGCAGGAGCGCGAGCACTTCGTTGGGTTGGGCGCCGTAGCACACCAGGTCGCCGGCGCACAGGATCAGGTCGACCGCCTCGCGATCGAGCGCCGCAAGCACGGCCTGGGTGGCCGGCAGGTTGGCGTGGAGGTCGGAGATCAGGCCGATGCGCATGGTGGGTTCCTGCGGGCGCCGGGGCGATGGCAAGCGCCGGGGCGATGGCAAGCGCCGGGGCGATGGCAAGCGCCGGGGCGGCGACAAGCGCCGCCCCTACAGCTTGGCATGGACCAGCTGTTGGGTGTAGGCGTCTTGCGGATCATCGAGCACCTGATCGGCCAGACCCACCTCGACGACCCGACCGCGCCGCATGACGATGACGCGATCGGCCAGCGTACGGATCACGCCCAGGTCGTGCGACACGATCACGGTCGTGACCCGCGTCTCACGTTGCAGCCGCTTGAGCGTGTCGAGCACCCGCGCCTGGACCGACACGTCCAGCCCGCTGGTCGGCTCGTCGAGCAGGAGCAGCGCCGGCCGGAGCGCTATCGCCTTTGCGAGTTGCACGCGTTGCTGCATCCCGCCCGAGAGCTGGCGCGGCAGATCGTCGATCCGCTCGAGCGGAAACTCCGAGGCGTTCAGCGCCTCGCGAGCCGCGCCCCGCAATCGGCTGAAGCTGCGCTCGCCGGCCAGGATCAGGCGGTCGGCGACGTTGCCGCCGCTGGTCGTTCCCATGCGGAGGCCCAGGTGCGGGTGTTGGTACACGATGCCGATGTGCCGCACGCGCATCTGGCGCTTCTGAAAACGATCCAGCCCGAACAAGTCGCGCCCGGCGTATTCGGCGACGGCCAGCGTGTAGCTGCCGCCGTCGGCCGGCTCCTCGAGGTTGAGCAGTCGCAACAACGTCGACTTGCCCGAGCCCGACTCGCCGACGATGCCGAGGACTTCGCCGGGATAAACGTCGAGATCCACGTCTTTGAGCGCCACGATGGCGCCATAGCGCCGTTGCAGCCCGCGCGCGCTCAAGAGCGGCGGCGTCATCACCAGTCGGGGCGCGTCCAGCGGCTGGCCGAACGCGTCAGGACTTGAGAAAGCCAGCATGGTAGAACTCCCCATGATCGTCGTAATAGGTCGCGCCTACCGTCACGGCTTCGCCGCTTTGGCGCTTGACGAGCTTGTCTTGATAGCCGGTGTCGGAGAGCGAGAAGGTCGAACTCCCGTCGGCGTGCGCGATCTCGTCCATGAACTTGTGCGTGGCGCCCGTCATCCGATCCCGTCGGCCGTATTGGCTCTCGACTTTGAAGAACACGTCTTCGAATTCGAGCGGCCGCACATCCGTGTAGGGAGGCACCGCGTACAGACGCTTCTCACGCCCGGCTGAAAGCAGGGTGAGGTGCGCGGCCTGGTGCAACTTGGGGTTGTCCCAGCGCGGGATCGGGCTGGGGCTCATGACATAGCGGCTGTGGACCAACACCGGGTAGCTCGCGCCGCCGGTGAACTCGCCATAGCGCACGATTTGCTCATAAAGGTTCAGCCACATCACGGCATAGTCGGCGTCCGCGTGCATCTCGCGCGCGATCGTCATGCTCGGCGTCGCGCGGCGCAGGGGCTCCGGATCGGGCACCTGCAGCACCAGGATCTGGCCCTCGCTCAAGATCTCTTCGGGCACGCGGTGACGGCTCTGGATCACCGTCGCCGCCAGCGTGTCGAAGGTCGTCGCAACGCCCGACATGCGCGCGATGAAACGGCGCAGATTAGCGGCGTTGACGCTCTGATCGTCGCCCTGATCGATCACCTTGATCGTGTCCTGCGGACCCACCAGGCTGAGCGAGACCTGCAGGCCGCCCGTGCCCCAGCCTCGGGCGATCGGGAGCTCGCGGCTGGCGTACGGAACCTGGTAGCCCGGGATGGCGAT
Organism: Anaerolineales bacterium; assembly: GCA_016789175.1. Taxonomy (GTDB): domain Bacteria; phylum Chloroflexota; class Anaerolineae; order Anaerolineales; family UBA6663; genus UBA6663. The sequence goes on along the minus strand of JAEURK010000383.1, from coordinate 6,741 downwards.
CGCTTTGAGGATCCTGCGGCGCAACTCGCGCTTGGCGAAGGCGTCCAGAAAAGCGTAGCTGTAGTCCCGGGTGGGTGTGCTCAGGTCGCTGAGGTTCATGCCAGGGCCTCCTCGCCCTCAACGACCACCGGCTCGTCGATCACGCGTTTACGTTGCTCGGTGTCGCGCTTGAGCAGCACCCGGCGCAATGCGTCGAGGCCGCTGTTGAACGTGACATAGTGCGGCAGCTTGTAATGGATGCAGAACCCTGACGACTCGACGGCCTCGGTGTGATAGAGCACGAACTCCTCGGTGTGCGCCGGGTGCGCATCGGCCTTGTCCATCTCCATGTCGAGCATGGCGCCGGCGATGATCTTGACCTCGTTCCAGCCCAGCGTGGCCGCAAAGCCCAGCTCGAGCCGATCGGCCATGTTGTTCACCACCTCGCAGGCGCTGATGCGTGCTCGTCCGAGGCTGAAGGCGACACCGGTGATGGGGTGCCGGAGGCGAACATCCGCGTAGGCCAGCCGCACTTCATTGACGGTCGGGTGGATCAGGCCAAAGCCGCGCATCGACGCATACCCGAGCGCCAGCACGCCGCCGGTCTCCGCCCGGGCCAACGACTGCAGCCGGTGGGCGCGCGGTGCCGGGAACGCAATCGGGTCGCGGGTGACATCGGGCAACTCGCCGGGGGCGACCGGCTCCTCGCCTTTGGCGGTCGGGGCGAGCAATCCGTTGAGACGGTGCCAATCGGCCACCGAGAAATACCCGCGCGGGGCCGGTTCCTCCGCCTCGGCCGGCGGCTCGGGTTGCACGTCGCGGCTTAGGGCTTCCGTATTCAGGATGCGGTGGCTGTAGTCGAGCGTCGGGCCTAACACCTGCCCACCGGGGATGTCCTTGAAGGCAGCCGAGATGCGCCGCACGACCACGAGATCGGCATCAGTCAGCGGCTCGGCGTAAGCCAGCCTGGGCACAGTGGATCGATAGGCGCGCAGCAGGAGCACGGCCTCGTATAAGTCGCCGCCGGTCTGCGCAATCGCCAACGCGGCCAGGTCCGGGGCGTACAGCGAACCCTCGGCCATCACGCGATCGACCAGATAGGGCAGGGCGCGTTCGATGCCCTCCACAAGCGCCGGCGAAAGCGGGCCGTTCAAGGCGCGGTAAAGGGTTTCGGCATTCTGGATGGCTTCTTCGCCACCTCGCGCTGCGACGTACATCAGGCCACCTCCACGCGCGTCGTGCGCGGTAAACCGATCAGAGCATTGCCCGACACCAGGAAGACATCCCAGCCGAGCGGGTACGCGCACGCGCTCGCCCGCAACATCCAGAAATCCTCGGGCAGGCCGGCGACATCGATCTCGGTCGCGCCCTGGATCCCGGGCCCGGAGAGGCGGAGCAACAACCCGAGCTCGAAGCGACAACCGATGATCAACGTCGCCGAGTGATCCGGATACAGATACGTTCCGACCGGAGCTTCGCGCAGTTCGATCAGGTCGTGCGCCGCCAGCGTGGGGTAGAACTGATAGTGCGCTTCGGCGATCGCCAACCGCCGTCCGCCCAGCGGGCCGACCTGCGCATCCAGGTCGCGGCTGTTGGTGGTGTAGCTCGATTCGAGGTCCACCAGGCTTTCAGCGATCGCCAGAAAGGCCTCGAATCCGGTGACGGGCAGGGTCTGGCGGCGGCCCGGATACGAGAGCGCCGCCGCCATGGCCCGAAAGGTCACTTGAGCGCGCGCCTCGCGCGCCGGCATCGTGGGGAACATCAGAACGTCTCCAGTGCGATGCGAGTCGCTTCGACCTGCCGCAATAGCCGCTGATCGGCCTCGGCCTGGATCAAGGCCTGATCCGCCGCGAACTCCTCGATGCGGCGGGTCGCGATCCCGCCGCGCCAGGCCGCGTCAAGCACGGCTATGCCCAGGGCCTGTTCGACGTCGCGCCCCAGGCACGCTCCGTAGCCCTCGACCTCGCCGCCAAGGCGGACACGCGCCTCGGCCATCAGGACTTCGCCGAGGAAGAAATCGGCGCCGTGGACCGGATCGCGCATCGGCCACATCGTCAGGCCGACCCGGTTCTCGATGACCTCGATGCGCCGGATATCGGCCAGCACCTCGTCGGCAAAACGTTTGAGCGCGGCGGCGGGCGCCTGGGTCAGCGCCGTGAGCAGCGTGGGATGATCCATGTCAGGTCCTCATGCAACGGGCTGACGCGCGCCGGAGAGGGGTCCGGCGCGCGCCAGCACCGCGCGGAGTAGGGTGCGGGATTACTTCATCGCCTTGAGGTCAAGGTTGAGCAGCTTGGCGATATCGCGGAGATAGTTGTAGTAGGCGTCCAGGTTTTCGAGGCCCAGCGCTTCGTGCGGGTCCTCGTACCAGAATTTGAGTTGGGCCACCAGGTCGGCATCGTCCTTGATCGTCAGCAGCGTGTCGCGGACGGCGTCCTTGAAGCTCTGGGGCAGACTCTGGCGGACGGCGAAGGGCGTATTCGGGATCGGGTCCGAGATCGCGATCACGACGATGCTGCCATCGGGGCAGGCGTCGTAGACCTCATCGATCTCGGCCTGGGTGCGGAGCTTGGCCTGCTCGCCGTCCGGGAAGCCGCAGAAGTCGATCTGGCCTTCCTTGGCCAGGTTGTACAGGTTGCCCTCATACGTCGCCCCGGCCGCGACCTTGCCTTCCCAGACTGCGAGCACCGCAGTGGGGTGGCTGCCGGCGAAGATCGCTTTCATGTCGGCGTCGGGGTTCAGTCCATTCTTGATCAGCAGGGTCTTGGGTGCGAGGTGGCCCGACGTCGAGGCCGGGTCGACGAAGGCGAAGTCGACGCCCTTGAGATCCTCGTAGGTGCGGATGCCCGAGCCTTTCTTTGTGATGACCATGCTCAAGTAGTGCGTAGGCGCACCCGGGATGTAGACGGCCGGATCCTTTGACGTGTTGACGCCGACCACGAGCGCTTCCGCATCGGCTTCCTGAACTGCCAGCGTGTACGAGAATGGGCCGACTTCCATCGCGTCGACGCGGCCGGCACGCATCGCCTCGATCACGGCGGAATAGCTGGTGCCGGTTTGGATTTCGACGGGAATGCCGAGGTTCGCCTCCAGCAGTACGCGCAGCGGCTCGTTGTCACGCAGCACCTTTTCGGCGTCATCGCCGCCGAACATGCCGACGATGAATTTCTCGGGCCAATCCGCCTTCGGGTCAGCGGTGGGCTCGGCCGTCGCCGTCGGCGCCGCGGTCGGTGCCACGGTGGCCGGCGCCTGCGTGGGCTGGGCCTGAGTGGGTTGCGCCACGGGGGCTGCGGTCGGCGCGACCGCCGGGGCGCAGGCCGCCAGCGCCAGGCTGATCGCCAGGGCGCTCGAAAGGACATGGTACGTGCGTTGGGTCATTCTGCTTCTCTCCTTGAGTGATTGGCTGTTGATGTGGCGCTTCGCTGAACGTGCACGCTTCAAGTCAGGCGCTGGCGTAGCATCGCGCTGATGCGGTCGACCAGTGTCACCATGATGATGATCAAGGCCAGAGCGCCCATGAGGTGGTGGTATTGAAACAGGCTGATGTACTTGCTGATGATGAAGCCCACGCCCCCGGCGCCGACCAGCCCCAGGATGGTCGCCGAGCGCACGTTGTGCTCGAAGTACAACAGCGAGTACGAGGCCATCAGAGGCAAAGCCTGCGGGATGACGCTGTAGAGGAAGATCTGGAGCTGGCTGGCCCCTGTGGCGCGCACCGCCAGCACCTGCTGCGGATCGATCGCCTCGATCGACTCCGCATAGACCTTGCTGAGTGATCCGATCGATCCGACAGCCAGGGCGAGCACGCCGCCGAACGGTCCGAGGCCGACGGCTGCCACGAAGATCAAGGCGAAGATGATCTCCGGCACAGCCCGATTGGCATTCAGGATCAGGCGTGTGACCTGGTAGATCCAGGGACGCGGCGCCGTGTTGCGGGCCGCCAACAGCGCGAACGGGATCGCCAGGACGATCGCCAGCGATGTGCCGATCACGGCCATCTGCAGCGTCTCGACGATCGAGAAGATCACGACCGGAAATGGGATGACGGTTCCGATCACGGGCACCGTCCAGGGCGCCATCTCAAGCGTGGGCGGCATCAAGCGCACCAGGAAGTTCCAGATGCTGGGCAGCCCTTCGACGAACTCCCCGGCATCCACCTGGGCGCCTTCCAGGCCCCAGCGATAGGCGAGGACGGCGATGACCACGATCAACACACCCTGCCAGTTGATGCGCGGCCAGGGATTGAGCAGGCGCTCCCGCATCGACGCCCGGCGCATGCTCTGGGCCTGCATGCCGTTGGCTTCAAATGTCTCAGCGCTCATGCAGGGCCTCCTCCATCTCGATTGGGTGGGCCGGGATCGCCGGCTTGTCGAAGCGATAGACGCGGGTCATGGCCGCGTCGTCGAAGTCTTTGATCGGCCCGTCAAACACGACCGAGCCGCGCGCGATGCCGATGACGCGGTCGACGAAGTGTTTGGCCAGGGCGACCTGGTGGATGTTGATCAGCGCCAGGAGCCTGTCTTCGCGCGCGACCCGCGCGAGATCCTCCATGACCTGCCAGGCCAGCTCGGGGTCGAGGCTGGCAACGGGCTCGTCGGCCAGGATCAGGGTGGGCTCCTGGGTGATGGCGCGCGCGATCGAGATGCGCTGCTTCTCGCCGCCCGAAAGGCGGTCGGCGCGCTGATCCGCGCGTTCGAGCAGGTTGACGCGCTCGAGGTTGCGCAGCGCGATCTCGCGATGGCTGCGGTCGAAGTAACCCAGCAGGCTCGGGCCTTCACCGGCATGGCCGAGCCGCCCGCACAAAACGTTGGTGATCACCGGGAGCCGATCGACCAGGTTGAACTCCTGCCAAACGAAACCGATCCGGCGCCGTACAGCTTGCAGTTCACGCGTTGTCAGCGTTGTGAGCTCACGCCCCTCCAGCCGGATGCTGCCCGATGTTGGGCTCTGTAGCCCGTTGATGCAGCGCAGCAACGTCGACTTGCCGGCGCCTGATCGGCCGACAATGGCGATCACCTCACCGGCCTCGGCGGTTAGGCTGACCGACTTCAGGGCCTCCAGGCCGTTAGGGTAGACCACCCGCAGATCGCGGATCTCGAGCAAACTCATGCGTGCTCCTCCCTGACAAAAGGGAACAGGTCGATGGCAACAGGATACGAAGACGAAGAGCGTCCCTGCATATCCGGGCCATGGGGTGTAAGGCTTGCGCCGCGTATTGGGTATGGTCAGAGTAAAGGCCGGACTTCAAACTCAGGTCGTCTCTGGCTCAGGCTTCGTTGAACCTCGGATGTCAACTGCCAAGAGGGCCTCATCCGAGCCTGCCCGGGCTCAGGGGTAACGCGCGCGGATCCAATCTGCCCAATACGTCACACCGGCTCCACGCACCAGCCGTTGGCATGTTCGACTTTCGAGGAGCCTGGCTGAGGAGAATCCGGCGCCTGCCCCTTCGGTCGAGTCAGGGGCCAGATCCTGGCCCATGCGCCGGGCTTGTCAGGAGGCGTATACTGAACGTGACGATCGGTGTATTCGCGCGTCTGGCCCGACAGGGTCGGTTAGCGTCGGGTCTGGACGACAGGAGCCGAAACTATGTCCAGGCACCATCTGCACCCGCATCTTCAGCAGGGACCGATCCGGCACGCCCCCACGCCGCGGCTTTTGGATTTCGTCTGGCCGCTCTTTGTGGCGAGCGTTCCCATGTTTGTGGCCCAGACCTACCTGATCAGTCTGCAACACATGCATCCCGCCTTGGGGACTGTGATCTGCCTGCCGGGCGTCCTGGCCGCAGCGGCCCTGGGCTGGCTCCAACCCGAGTATCGATTGGCGCTCTCCGGGTTGCAGCAACCCATCCACCTTCGAACCATCGTGACCGGGGCCTTGATCAGCGGTTTTTCGGCCGTGATCCTTGTGCCGCTTTCGATCCTGCTCCTGTTGCCGCTGGCCTAGCATCGGCCCATCGACAGGCGGAAACCGCGATCACCGCCGGTGGCGAGCGGCCGGCGCCCAGCCGATGATGAACAGGCCGAGGCCCAGGTGATCTTCCAAGACAAAAGCGCACGCCGTGCCTTTGACGGGCACGGCGTGCGCTTTTGTCTCAGTCAGGGGAGTGGCAGCCGCAACCGATGGTTCACGCCCCCAAGGTGTGCATTGTGCTGCGCAGGGCCGGATACTGGGCCTGGAAGAGCGCGTGCAGCGCCGTGTAGCGTGCCGCGCGCTCTGGATCCGCCGTTGTGACACCAGTCACGCGCACGCCGCGCGCCACGGCGTCGCTCACATCGGCGAAGACGCCGGCCCCCACGCCGGCCAGCAGCGCCGCCCCGTAGGCCGGACCTTCCTCGGCTGCCAGTGTCACCACTTCTCCGCCGTAGATGTCGGCCTGCATCGCGCGCCAGAGCGCGCTTTTGCCGCCGCCGCCCGTGGCTCGGATCTGGTGGATCGGCACATTCAGGCCGCGCATGATCTGGACGCCGTCGGCCAGCGCGAAGACTACGCCCTCCATCACGGCCCGCGCCAGGTGGCCGACCCCATGGCGGGCCGTCAGCCCGATGAAAGCACCGCGCGCATACGGGTCGAGGTGCGGCGTGCGCTCGCCGGTGAGGTAGGGCAGGAAGAGCAGGCCCTCCGCGCCGAGCGGCGCCTCGGCCGCCAGGGCCGTGAGCTGGTCGTAGCTGTAGGCCCGGCCGAGCAGGTCGCGCAGCCAGCGGAAGGCGCCGCCGGCCGAGAGCGTCACGGCCATGAGGTGATAGCGCCCGGGCACCGAATGGC
>JAEURK010000364.1 GCA_016789175.1 Anaerolineales bacterium | reverse complement strand
ACCGTGCAGGAGACCCTGCAGTTGTTCAGTCACGGTCCGCGAGAGTGTGTGCATCGCATCGGTGGCTTCATCCGGCGCGCACGCCAGGAAAGCCGCCTGGCGTGCGGCCGTGGACTGCGCGGTCAGCGCATCGATCCGATTTCCGAGCGCCGCCCACCCCGCCTCGCGCTCCGGGTCGGTGTCCGGCGAGTCGTCGACGACGAGGGCGGCCTTGAACGCCTCGGCGAACTGCACCTTGAGAGAGGTCGCTGAGTCGCGCACGGCGGCGACGGTGTCCGTTCGGAGTGAATCGACGATCTCGCTCAGGTCCATCGGGTTCTCCTAAAAGCACCGGGCCGCCGGCACACCCGGCAGGAAGCACCAGGGATTGACTTCGCCGTAGCCGACCACACCGCCCGGGCCGGTGTAGTAGCCGATGATCTCGAAGTGCAGGTGCGCGCCGTAGGTCACGCCCGTGTTCCAGGTGACGCTGAGCAGCGCCCCCTGACGCACGGTCTGGTTGCAGGCCACCACGATGTCGGATTTGAGGTGGGCGTAGCGCGTGAACCAGCCGCCGCCGTGGTCGATCGTGACCAGATACCCGTAGCCGCTCACCGTTTCCTGGCCGGCGAACACGATGACGCCGTCGGCGGCGGCATACACGCCGTCCCCATAGGCGTTAGCCATATCGATGCCGACGTGCGGCGTGCCATTGCCGCGGATCTCACCGAAGTCCCAGCCGGCCGGTTCGGTGGTGTGGTGCAGAGTCGGCCAACCGAAGCTCGGCGTTCCGCTGTGGGCGTACGTCGTCGGCGACGCGCATTCACCCGGCCCGCCGGCGTTCCAGATCCGCAGCCCGGTCGTGGGCTGGCCACTGCCCCCACCACCGCCCGGATTGGGATTGCTGCCCGGAGGCGGCGTGAGGTTGGCGCCCGGCGGCGGCGTACGGTCTCCGGGGCCCGGCGTGAACCAGGGCGGTGGCTCGCTGTGGTCCGCGATCTCCACCACCAAGGGCTGGGGCGTGCCCATGATCCAGTCCAGCACCGTCTGCCTCCCATACGGCAGGCTGTTCGCGATCCCGATGGACAGGATCGTGGGCAGCACGAAGAGCTGCGTCATCAAGCAACACGTCAGCAGCAACGTGAGGGCGAGGCTGAGACCCAGGACCTGTTTCACGCTGACCTCACAGCACCGCCTCGGCCGTGCGGCCCGAGGAACGCGAGAGGGCCAGCTGCTGGGCCTTGTTCGTGCGCATCCGGCTCATCCAGTCCGGGTTGGCCGGGATGTAGAGCGGCACCCGCATCTCGCTGCCCGCGATCAGGAGCGCCTCGCCCGGCCGCGCCGTGCGCAGCCCGGCGGCCTCGTCGTCCGAGAGGCCGAACACGTCGGCCAGACTGCGGGCCGCCCGGTCGCTCTCCACGCCCAGGAGCAGCTTGATCCGCGCCAGATTGGCGATGACGCCGGTGGAGGTGCTGGTCATCATCTTGTCGATCTCCTGGGTCGCGAAGTGCAGGGCCGCCAGATGTTTGCGGAAGCTGCGCGAGAAGGCCTCGAGCCGTTCGGCCGCGCCCGGGATCTCGGTCAGGAACCAGCCCTCGTCCAGGACCAGGTGGATCGGCTGCGCGCCGCCGGTGGCGATGATCTCGTTCCAGACCAGGCGCAGGATCTGCCAGGTGAAGACCGGCGCCAGCGACTTCTCCACGTTCTCGCGCAGCGTGCGCAGGCCGAAGACCACGAACTGGTCTTTGTGGATGTCGACGTTGGACGCCACGTTGAACAGATCGGCGTACAAGCCGCGCGCATACTGCTTGAGCAGACGCGCCAGCTCCTGACTCTCGGGCAGGCGATCCGCGGCCAACCGGTCCACCAGCGCCTCGAGCCGGGGCGTGTAGGCGCGCCGTTCCTCCCACGAACCCTGATCGCCTGGCGTGAAGCCGGCCCGGGTCATGACCTCCACGTAGCTGTCGACCAGGGCGTTGAACTTGCCGTGCGAGATCGGGCTGCCCTGCGCGACCTCAACGAAGGCCGCCAGGGACTGCGCGGCCGAACGCCACGGGTCTTCGGAGTTGAGGTTGAACTCCATCACGTTGAAGTTGAAGCCGCCGTCCAGGTCGAGCGCATAGGCCAGCACCCGGCCGACTTCCTGCGCCGTGTCGCGCCGTTCCTGGCGCAGCCGCTCGACGAGATCTGCGAGCTTGATCGAGGATTGCCCCTGACGCACCAACACCACCAGCGCCTCGGCCAGGGTCCCCAGCTCGTCATCCTCCATCTTGCGCCCGGCGTTGCTCTCGAAGACCAGCGCCACCTGCACGATCGCGCTCTGGATCGAGTCTTCGGAGCCCGGGTCCAGGTCGTACGCGCGGGGTGCGGCCTTCTTGCCGAGCTCGAGATAGCGACCGTGGAAGTCGACGGCGATCTGGAAGTACTCGCGCTCGGGATCGATGACGAACACGCGGTGGCCCATCAGCAGCCACTTGGCGATCCGCAGCTTGAGCAGCACGCTCTTGCCCATGCCCTTGGCTCCGCACACAAAGGAGTTGGCGTTCTCGTCGCCGTCCTTCATGTCGTCCAGCGTGACCAGCAGCCCGTTGCCACGGTGCACACCGAGGTCGATGCCCTGCGGGTCCATGTACTGGCGGCGCACGAACGGGAAGCAGGAGCCGAGCGAGTCGGCGGTCATGTTGCGGCCCTTGGCCTGCAGCTCCCAGCGCGCCAGCGGACGCGCGGACTGGAAGGCGCGCAGGTGTCGGCGCACCGCCGGTTGATAGCGAAAGTCGCGGACCTTGAGCCGGCTTTCGAACTGGTTGCAGCGTTTCTTGAGCTGGGCCACGTCCTTGGCCCACACCAGGCAGGTCCAGTGCAGCGTGTACGGCGCCTCGAGCGCGATCTCCATCGCCGCGCGCTGCGCCTCGATCGAGCGCACTGCCATCTGCCGGCCGTAGTCCGTGACCCGGTGGTTGCGGCTATCCAGATGCTGCGAGGCTTTCAGTTCGGTCTCTTTCTCCTTGAACTTCTGCTTCATGACGTCCGGGCTACTGGCGGTGAAGAAGAACGCGTGCGTGACCTCGCCCGGGAAGTTGAGCAGCTGCGGCACGTTGATCGGCGTACGCGGATCGAAATCCTCGATCAGGTAGGCCCTGGCCACCGCCTCGCCCACCCGCAGATAGTCCGGGTGCTCTTCAATATGATCAGGGGCCAGGAGGTCGGCGAGCCGGTCACTGTCCCGAGCCGCCAGCTGGAAGTACGCCGGCGACGGCGAGC
>JAEURK010000290.1 GCA_016789175.1 Anaerolineales bacterium | reverse complement strand
AGAGAAATCGCATATATAGGGGCATTGTGGTATTCAGCCCACGAATATACTTGACTGCTCACCAAGCTGGAGTGAGGCGAAAACCGATGGGATGCGGGGGGCGGGGCTCCGCCCCGACCCCCGCATCCCTTCGGTTTTCGCCTCACTCCTGCTGGCTGAGCAGTCACTTATATTCGTGGCCTGAATCCCACATGGCCACTATAGATGCGATTGCTCTGCCTTCCCGCCTGCAGGTCGCCGATTTGTGTGTGAGATACAATCCCGCTGACCCATCATGTGGCCGTTCTCGACTGCCCAACTGACGGCCGGGCTTCGGCGTTACTTCGCCGACCCGACCCTCCACGTCCGCGCCTGTCACGATTCGGCGCGGCCCGCCGTGCCCGGGGATACCCAGGGCGCGATCCGTGGTCTGCGCGTGGACTACGCCGTGACGGGCGGGATGGCCTCACTCGACACAGTCGTCAAGCAGCCGCGCGGCACCACCCGCCGCGGTCTGGCCGGCACGGGCGTTCGGGAAGCCGGCCTGTATCGGACCCTGTCGGCCCTGGTGCCCGTGACAACGCCCGCCCTGATCGCAGCCGACCCGGCCGGCAGCTGGCTGGTGTTGGAATCGGTCGAGAGCGACATCCCGCCCTCGGCCTGGGGACGCGAGCACTATCTTGAGGCCGTCCGACTTCTGGCCGCCACCCACGAGCGCTTCTGGGGCCTGGCGGAGGATCTGTCGGTCTTCGACTGGCTGTCGCGCGCGCTTTCGACCGACTTCGACATCTACGTCCTGGCGGCCGTGAACGCGGTCGAGCGCATGGTCGCCGAGGATCGTCCGCGCGTGATCACCGGGTCACTGGAGGTGTTGAACACCCTCGGCCTGTTGCTGACCCAGGTCGAGCGCGTGGCCGAAAAACTGCGCACGATCCCGCCGACTTTGCTCCACGGCGACTATCGCCCGAGCAACGTGGCCCTGGTCGACGGCGACCAGGTGGCGTTTGGCTGGGGCCAGGCCGCGGTCGGGCCCGGCCTGCTCGACCTGTGCGCGTTCGTCGACAACTGCCGCTGGGATCAGCCGGATCTGCCGCTCGGCCTGGACGAGATCTGGGGCGCGTATCGAGCGGAGATGACGGCCCGGGTCGGCATCGTTTGGACCGATGATGATTTCGAGGAGTTGATCGACTACGCCCGGATGTGGCGCCTGATCCAGGACCTGCTGGAGTGGGCGGCCAGCAGCCCGCCGGCCGTCTTCGACCCCATCGCCGCGCGGTTCGACTCACTGTATCTCCAACCCGCCCTGGATTCAGTCCAGAAGCGGCTGCGTCCCGCGTTGTATTTGTAAGGTGGAAATCGGGTTGCCCGTGCGTCGGGCTCTGCCTGCTGCGTGGCCAGCCCGGTTTCTCCCCTATAATGGACGTTTCGCGAAACACACGTCCCGAGGTCTCACCCCATGTCTGATGCCAAACTGCCGACCCGCGCCGAGGATTTCTCGGAGTGGTACACCCAGCTGGTGCTCCGCGCCGACCTGGCCGATTATGCGCCCGTGCGCGGGTGCATGATCGTCAAGCCGTACGGCTGGACGCTCTGGGAGAACATCCAGCAGGCGCTGGATAAGCGCTTCAAAGCCACCGGCCATCTCAATGCCGGCTTTCCGCTCTTCATCCCGAAGTCGTTTCTCTCGAAGGAGAAGGAGCACGTCGAGGGCTTCTCGCCCGAGCTGGCCGTCGTCACCATCGGCGGCGGCGAAGAGCTCGAGGAGCCGCTGGTCGTGCGCCCGACCTCCGAAACCATCATCGGCTACTCCTACGCCAAGTGGATCAAGAGCTACCGCGATCTGCCGATCCTGATCAACCTGTGGAACAGCGTCGTCCGTTGGGAGATGCGCACCAAGCTCTTCCTGCGCACGGCCGAGTTCTGGTGGCAGGAAGGCCACACCGCGCATGCCACGGCCGACGAGGCCGAGTTCGAGACGCGCCAGATGCTCGACGTCTACACCGACTTCGCCGTCAACGAGGCCGCGATCCCGGTCGTGCCCGGACTGAAGACCGACAGCGAGCGGTTCGCGGGCGCGCTGCGAACCTACACGATCGAAGCCATGATGGGCGACACCAAGGCGCTGCAATCGGGCACCTCGCACAACCTCGGCCAGAACTTCGCCAAGGCCTTCGAGATCCAGTACCTCGACCGCAACAACGAAACCCAATTCTGCTGGACGACCTCGTGGGGCCTGAGCACGCGCTTCATCGGCGCGATCATCATGACCCACGGCGACGACCAGGGTCTGATCATGCCGCCGCGGCTGGCGCCGTGGCAGGTCGTGATCGTGCCGATCTACAAGAACGACGCCGAGCGCGGCCCGGTGCTCGAGGCCGTCGCCCGCATCAAGGCCGAGCTGATCGACGCCGACGTGCGCGTCAAGGTTGACGACCGCGACACCGTCAGCCCCGGCTTCAAGTTCAACGACTGGGAGATGCGCGGTGTGCCGATCCGCATCGAGGTCGGCCCCAAGGACGTGCAGAAGAACAGCGTGGCGCTCTCGCGCCGCGACAAGCCCGGCCGGGAGGGCAAGAGCTTCGTGCCGCAGGCCGGGTTGGCCGAGCAGGTCAAAGCCACGCTCAAAGACATCCACACCGCCCTGTATGAGCGCGCTCTGGCCTTCCGCAAAGCCAACACCTTCGAGCCCACGACCTACGACGAGTTCAAGTCGGTGGTCGAAAAGGGCTGGGCCTCGGTCTGGTTCGCGGGCGGCCGCGAGGAAGAGGCCCGCATCAAGGAAGAGACCAAGGCCACGGTGCGCTGCATCCCGCTCGAGCAGCCGGGCGGCACGGGCACGTGCTTCTATACGGGGAAACCCGCCACGCAGAAAGTCATTTTCGCCAGATCGTATTGACGGACGGAAGAGGGAGGAGCGGGGGGTGGAGGCTGGGGGGGGGACGCGGGGGGTGGTGGGGGGGGGGCG
>JAEURK010000238.1 GCA_016789175.1 Anaerolineales bacterium | reverse complement strand
TCGACGCCGCCGGCAGCCTGACCCGAATCGATCCCGAGAAAGAACAGCGTCCCGCCATGCGCATCGTCTCCGACAGCAAATCCATCCAGCGCAACCAGACCATCGCGCGCTGGACCCTGATCATCGGCATCAGCGTCCTCGTGTTGGCCCTGTTTGCCAACCTGTATGTCGCCATCCCGATGTTCGGCAACAACACGCCCGACGTCCAGCTCACGCCGCAGCAGAACCAGCTGACGATCTTCTCGTTCGTCGGGTTGCTGATCGGCTACACCCTGACCACGATCTCAACCTCGATCAACAGCCGCTTCGGCCGTCGGCCCGACAAGGGGCTGCAGGCCGCGCTGCGCGGGAGCAGCGACGCCTTCGCGCTGTTCAACTACAGCCTCGGCGCCAACCACGTGTTGGCCGCCCCGAGCGGCACCTATGTGCTCATCCCCAAGTACCAGAACGGCGTGATCCAGTGCAAGGACGGCAAGTGGAAGCACGCCGGCCAATCGGGCCTGGCCCGGTTCTTCTTTCGGCAGGACGCGCTCGGCAACCCGACCATGGATGCCAAGCTCGAGGTCGACGCCCTCCAGCGCCACCTTAAGAAGCACGCGCCGGACCTGGCGATCGAGCCCCAGCCGATCGTGGTCTTCATGAGCCCGCGCGCCGTGCTCGACGTCGACGGCTCGCCCGTGCCGGCCGTGCAGGTCAAGCAACTGAAAGACTTCGTGCGCAAGCAGCACAGGCGCCCGGGCATCCCGGCCGAGGTCCAGGCCAGGCTCTCCGAGGGCCTGACCGGCGAGTCGACCAAAGAGTAACGACGAGGACATCGCGAGCCCGGCCGGAATCGGTCCCGCATCCCATTGCGCCACCCAGGGCCCAGGTCAACCTGAGGCCAGCCCGGTTGGGAGAAGACTGTCGAAATCGGAGGGGAGGCGAGGTCCGGGGCTCCGTCCCGGACCTCGCCTCCCCTCTTATTTCGCCCAACCTCCTGCTGGCCGAGCAGTCACTCCGACCCGCCAATCGCGTCAACCATCGCGGGCACTCGGGCCAGCAGGCTGCTTGACTTTCTGAATATTTGTTCTATCATTAAGGGTCCGGCTTTCGGCCGGCCGTCGCGTACCCGCCCAAAAAACGCCATCTTCGATCCTTGCAGCAGCGCCTCATCCCGTGAGGCGGTGAGAGTGACGTCATGCGTTCAGCAGAGTTCTCGGCCCCCAATCAACACCACTACGACCGGCGCAGCATCGACAACTGGATCGTGTCGCATCTGTGGCGCTACCGCTGGCGCTTGCTGCTGGTGCTCGCCATGTATGGGATCTCGTCATTCGCGTTCTCGGCCGCGCCGATGTTGATCGGCAGCGCGGTCGGTTCCATGCTGGACGGCAACGACGTCTCCACGCTGGTGCCGCTGGCGTTAGGGGTGCTGGTCGTCCTGGTGATGGACGGCGGATTCAACCTGATCGGCGCGATGCAATGGGAATACGTGGCCAAGCGGTTCTCGGCCGACGCCCGCGGGGAGCTGTACGCCAGCCTGCTCGAGAAGAACCAGGTCTTCCACAATCGCCAGCGGGCCGGCGACCTGATGGCGCGCGCGACCGACGACGTCGGCCTGCTGAGCGATATGGTCACGCCGGGGATGAGCATCATCCTCGAGACCGTGCTCTTCAGCGTCGCGCCGCTGGTGTTCCTGTCGTTCACCGACCCGCAGCTCCTGCTGGTGCCGTTGCTCTTCTTCGTCGTCTACGCCTTCGCGGTGCGCGCCTACATGCGCGAGCTCGAGCCCGTGGTGGAGCGGCAGCGCGTGCAATTCGGCGAGCTCAACGCCAAGCTCGAAGAGACCATCAGCGGCATCGAGACCGTCAAGGCGAGCGCGCAGGAGCCGGCCGAGCGCCAAAAGGTCGGGCGGCTGGCCCGTCTGATCCGCGACTCGTTTGCGGCGCAGGGCACCATCGAAGCCCGCTATCTGCCGTTGCTGTTGTACGCCGTGACCCTGGGTCTGCAGTTCCTGCACGCCCTCTGGCGTGTGCAGGCCGGCGCGATCGGAGTCGCCGACGTGATCACGGTGATGGGTCTGATGGCCGTGTTGCGCTGGCCGACCTTCGCCTCGATCTTCACGTTCTCGATCGTCCAGGCCGGACGCGCCAGCGCAGGCCGGATCCTGTCGGTGATCAAGGCGCATACCGACCTCGATCAGAACCTGGGCGGGCACACCGAGCCGATCCGGGGCGAGATCGTGTTCGAGCACGTGACCTACGGCAGCGCCGACCACGCCGCCACGGCCGGGCCGCTTCTGCGCGACGTCTCGTTCACGGTCGAACCCGGCCAGACCGTGGCGATCGTGGGCCAGACCGGCTCGGGCAAGTCGAGCCTGACCCAGTTGATCAATCGCACCTACGACGCCACCGAGGGTCGCGTGTTGATCGACGGCGTCGACGTGCGCGCCTGGAGCCTGGACGCGCTGCGCTCGCAGATCTCGAAGATCGAGCAAGACATCTTTCTGTTCTCGCGTTCGATCGGCGAGAACATCGCCTTCGGTCGTCCGGGCGCGACGCCGGCCGATATCGAAGCTGCGGCCCGCGCCGCGCAAGCCCACGACTTCATTATGAAGACCAAGGACGGCTACGCGACGGTGATCGGCGAGCGTGGCATGACGCTCTCGGGCGGTCAGCGCCAGCGCATCGCGCTCGCGCGGGCCTTTCTGGCCGACCCGCGCATCCTGATCCTGGACGACTCGACCAGCGCCATCGACAGCGCCACCGAGGACGAGATCCAGAAGGCCATCCGCGGCATCCAGCACGGCCGCACGACGCTGCTGATCACGCACCGGCTCTCACAGATCCGGTGGGCCGACACGATTGTCGTGCTGGACGCCGGCCGGATCGAGGCCTGCGGCAAACACGAGGATCTCTTGCGGTCGTCGGTGCTATATCGCCGGATCTTCGCGCGGTATGAAGGCGAAAGCGTCGGCGCCGGCGCTAACCTGAAGCGGATGGCGCGCAGGCCGGAGGCGGCCACCCCGGCGGGTGCCCCTCCTGCGGTGAACCCGCAGATCACGGACGCCTGACACCAGGGTCAGCCGACTACCAGATCACACGACGAGCAGACGAGCAGACTACCTCATGGGTTTCATTTTTGACGGCCTCGATGCCGAGGCTTACGACCGCAAATACTCCGACGGCGAGCTGGTGCGCCGCGTGCTGGGCTACTTCTGGCCGCAGCGCGGACGCTTCGTGACCGTGGCCGCCATGATCCTGGCTCAATCGGGCGTCGACATCGGGTTGCCGATCCTGATCTCGCGCAGCCTCGACGCCGTGCAGGGCGGCGCCCTCGACGCCTTGTGGGCGGCGCTCGGGTTGATCGCCCTTGGCAGCCTGTCGTGGGCCTTCAACTATGTGCGGCGCTCGACGTCGTCGCGGGCCGTCGCCAACGTCGTGTTGAAGCTGCGCGAGGACGCGCTCGACGCGGTGCTGCGGCGCGACCTGTCGTTCTACGATCAGTTCCAGTCGGCCAAGGTGGTCGCCCGGGTCACGTCCGACACCCAGGCCTTCTCGCAGGTGGTGACGTTGACGATGGAGCTGCTGAGCCAGATCCTGCTGGTCGGCCTGCTGTTCGCCTACCTGTTCTCGGTCGATGTGCAGCTGACGCTCGTGCTGCTGGTCCTGGTGCCGTTCGTCGTCGCGACCGCGCTGGCCTTCCGCAAGATGGCGCGCACCGCGATCACGCGCTCGCGCCGGATCAACTCGACCGTCAGCGCCCACATCCAGGAGACCGTCAACGGCATCGCCGTGGCCAAGGCCTTCCGCCAGGAGGCCGGGATCTACGCCGAGTTCATGGGCGTCAACGAAGAATCGTTCAAGATCAACGTCCGCACCGGCCGGATCTTCTCGGTCATCTTCCCGGTGCTCAACATCCTGGCCGGCATCGGCACCGCCGCCCTGACGTACCTCGGCGGCCTGGCGACCGCGGCCGGGCGTCTGACGGCGGGCAGCTGGTACCTGTTCAT
Source organism: Anaerolineales bacterium (assembly GCA_016789175.1). Taxonomy (GTDB): domain Bacteria; phylum Chloroflexota; class Anaerolineae; order Anaerolineales; family UBA6663; genus UBA6663. Next base: position 7,531 of record JAEURK010000238.1, on the reverse strand, counting down.
CCAGGGCATGAGCCTGTTCTGGTTCCCGGTCACGAGCATCGCCTCGTTCTGGAGCCAGTTCCAGCTCGGCCTGGCCGCGGCTGAACGGGTCTTCGCCCTGCTCGACGCCGAGCCCAAGGTCGTCCAGGTCGCGGCCGAGAAGCCTGCGCGGCTGAACGGCGCTGTCGAGTTCCGCGGCCTGAACTTCAGCTACATCGACGGGCAGCCCGTTCTGACCGATTTCTCGCTCGCGATAACGCCCGGCGAGACCGTGGCGCTGGTCGGCCACACCGGCTCGGGCAAGAGCTCGATCGGCAAACTGATCGCGCGCTACTACGAGTATCAGGGCGGCATGCTGCTGATCGACGACGTCGATATCCGCCGCCTGGATCTCGAGGCTTACCGGCACCAACTCGGCATCGTCACCCAGACGCCGTTCCTGTTCGACGGCAACGTGCGCGACAACATCCGCTACAGCCGGCCCGAGGCCGATGACGCCGCCGTCGAGGCGGCCGCGCACCGGGTCGGCGGCGGCGACTGGATCACGTCGTTGCCCAAGGGCCTCGACACCCCGGTCGGCGAGCGCGGCGCGGGTCTGTCGATGGGCCAACGCCAGCTGGTCGCGCTGGCGCGGGTGGTGTTGCACGACCCGGCCATCTTCATCCTCGATGAGGCCACGGCCAGCGTCGACCCGCTGACGGAAGCCCTGATCCAGGAAGGCCTCGACGTGGCCCTGCATGGCCGGACGTCGATCGTGATCGCGCACCGGCTCTCGACCGTGCGTAACGCCAATCGCATCATCGTCCTGCGCCAGGGCCAGATTATCGAGGCCGGCACACATGCCGAGTTGCTGGCCGCGGGCGGCCACTACGCCGAGCTCTACAACACCTACTTCCGGCATCAGTCGCTGGAGTACATCGAACGCGTGGGTGAGTGACGCTGCCGCGCACGCACCCTCGGGTGCGCGCTTCTTCGTAAGGTTGGGTTAAGGATTGGGCGCCAAAATGGCGCACGGGCCGCGGCATCCACCCTCGGCGACCGTCTATCCAGGAGCCCAACGATGCCCGAGAAGACCTACGACGTCGCCATCATCGGTAGCGGGATAGGCGGATCGACTCTGGCCTGCGTGCTGGCGCGCCAGGGCCTGTCGGTGATCGTGTTCGAGGGCGGCGCCCACCCGCGCTTCACCATCGGCGAGTCGATGATCCTCGAGACCTCCGAGGTGATGCGCGCGCTGGCCGAGTTCTACGATGTGCCCGAGCTGGCCTACTACAGCTCCGAGAACTTCTATCCCCTGATCGGGCCGGGGCATGGTGTCAAACGCCACTTCAGTTTTCTCCATCATGTCGCCGGCGAGAAGCAGGATCCGCGGCGCGCGCTCCAGGCCGTCATCCCCAAGTTGCCCTACGGCCACGAGATCCACATCCATCGCCAGGACGCCGACTACTTTCTGACGTCGGTGGCGATCTCGTACGGCGCGACAGTGCACCAGGCGACCCCGGTGCGCAGCGTGGCCGTCGACAGTGAGGGCGTGACGCTGACGACCGACCGCGGCGCGTTCCGGGCCGGTTACCTGGTCGACGCCGGCGGCATGCGCTCGCTGCTGGCCGACCAACTTGGCTGGCGCCACAACAACCTGCGCGCGCACAGCCGCACCGTCTTCACGCACATGATCGATGTGCCGTGTTACAACACAGTCGGCCTTTCGCGCGAGGCCTACGGCTTCCCCTTCCCGCTCTCGCAGGGCACCCTGCACCACATCTTTCACGGCGGCTGGCTGTGGGTCATCCCCTTCAACAATCATCCCGACGCCACCAACCCGCTCTGCAGCGTCGGCCTGCAGCTTGACCCGCGCATCCACCCGCCCCGGCCGGACGTGCCTCCGGAGCGCGAGTTCTTCGACTTCATCGCGCGCTACCCGGACCTGGCGGCCCAGCTGGCCACGGCCAGGCCGGTGCGCGCCTGGACCCGGCTCGATCGGCTGCAATACGGCTCGGCCCGCGTGGTCGGCGACCGCTTCGCCCTGCTCGCGCACGCGGTCGGGTTCATCGACCCGTTGTACTCCAAGGGCCTGTACGTCACGCACATGAGCATCCTGGTGCTGGCGGACCTGCTGCTCAAGGCGAAGCAAACCGGCGATTACTCGGCCGCGGCGTTCCAGCCGCTCGAAGCCCTGACCCTGCGCTACATCGACATGCACGACCGTCTCGTGGCCAACTCGTACAAGTCGTGGAGCCACCCGAAACTCTGGGCCGTGTACTCGGTCAACTGGCTGGTGGGCGCCTACCTGGAGTATCTCAAGCTCACGATCACGCGCCTGCGCGCCCGCGATCGCGCCGATTACTTCGCCAAGCTGGGCGAGCTACGGATGGTCGGCGGAGGCTTCGCGCCGTTTCAACGCCTGCAGGAGCGCATCGATTGCGCGCTCGAGAAAGTGGATCCGCGGGACGAAGCCGATGTCGATCGGACGGTGGCCGAGATCCGGGCCGCCTTCGGCGACTTCCCGTGGCTGTCGGAACCGTTTCTGAATCTACTGGACGGACGCAAAAACCATCTGCCCAACAACAAATTGGCGAAGCAGCTGTTCAATCGACGCAACGGCTTCTTGGGCGACGCCGAATACCGCGCGCACTTCTTCGGCGATGCCGATTTGGGTCAACTGGCCTGGGCCGGCTGGCGCGATCTGCGCCGCTACAGCCGAGCACGGGTGGCCGGAGGGCGCCGGCGCAGCGTGGTCTGAACGGACCTCGAGCCTCAGCCGCCCTTGCGCTTCCAGTAGCGCAGGAGCCCGTCGGCCGACATGCCGATCGGGCCGGCATTGTTGTACTGCTCGCGCTCGTCATCCGATAGATCCCGATTGTCGAAATCGATCAGGCGTTGCAGCAGCGTCGCGCGCTCCGGGAGATCGCGCGCCAGCTCGGCTTGCTCGTCGACCAGCGCGGCCACGCGCTGCCAGTGGGTGTCCACGTCGCTGAGCGCGCCGAAGTGCGTGAGATAAAGCCGGCTGAATGCCAGGGCGCGCATCCGCGCGATCGACGCGAGCCAGACCTCGCGTTCGAACTCAGGCGGCGGCGACGGAATGCGGATGTGGCGGCCGCCGCCGATTCGGATGGCGGCCACGTCGCCGACGAAGGCCAGATCGTCGAGTTGCCAGACGAGATGATGGCGCGCGTGACCGGGCGTGTCGTGCGCCGTGAAGTTCAGACCGGCGACCGCGACCGTCTCGCCGCCGCTCAGGGCGTGGACGCGCTCGGCCGGCGACGCCAGGTACGGCCCCCACAACACATCCATCTGGTCGCCATAGATGCGGGTCGCGCTCGCCAATAACTTCTCGGGCGCGATCAGGTGCGGGGCCCCAAAGGCATGGACGTAGATGTCCGCTCCGTGCTGTGCCCACCAGCCGGCGGCGCCGGCGTGATCGAGGTGGATGTGGGTCAGCAACACGGCCCGGATGTCAGCCGGGCGCAACGCATGAGCGGCCAGGCCGCGCTCGAGCGCCGGCAGCGTCGAGCCGGGGCCGCACTCCACCAGAACCGCGCCCTCCGGGCCTTTGATCAGGAAGGCGGCCACTGCGCGCGGCGAACCGCGGAAGTCCAGGTCAAGCACATCGATCGAATAAGCGGGCATGGAGCGATCCCCCCGGGCTTGGCCGGCGGCGTCGGCGCCGTCGGATGCCCGGATTGTACTCAGGTCGGCCGGCTGGCCCCTATGGGCCGGAAATCGGCCATTTGGCTGAAGATTTCTGTCCCTTGATTTTAAAGGCTATGTTATACTTCCGGAGTATCCGTTTGTGGGTTGGGTTTGCCTGTCTTGCCTTCGCTCGTTCGTTGGCCGCCGATAGTCACGTCCGCCCCCGTTCACCTGGCATGAGGAGCCAAACAAGATGGAAGCACGTTTGTACGTCGGCAATTTGCCCTATTCGACGACTGAGGAGGAGTTGCGCGATTTGTTCGCGCAGGCCGGCGAGGTCAAGTCAGTGGCCGTGATCAAAGATCGCGACAGCGGCCGCTCGAAGGGCTTCGCGTTTGTGGAGATGGGCAGCCAGGCAGACGCGGAAGCGGCAATCGCCCGCTTCAACAACGCCGCGCTGGGCAACCGCAATCTGACCGTGAACATCGCTCGCCCGCGTGAAGATCGTCCCCGCGACTTCGGCGGTGGCGGCGGCGGTGGTGGGTTCGGCGGTGGCCGCGGCGGCTTTGGCGGCGGCGGCGGCGGCTTTGGTGGTGGTGGCGGCGGTGGCCGTGGCGGCGATCGACGCCGCGGTGGCGGCGATCGCGATCGACGCCGCTTCTAAGCCACATCGACACGTGATTGACGACAACGGGGCGGCCCATGGCCGCCCCGTTGTGCTATCTGCAACCCCCAGCACTTGACGAGGTCCCTATGATCCGCAGCCTCGACTTCGGCGCCGCATATTATCCCGAGCACTGGCCCGAACCCGATTGGGCGCGCGATATCGCGCAAATGCAGGCGGCCGGGTTCACGGTCGCACGCCTGGGCGAGTTCGCGTGGTCGACGCTCGAGCCCGCGGAAGGACGTTACGAGTTCGGCTGGCTCGACCGCGCCATCGACCAGCTGAGCGCGGCCGGCATCGCCACCGTGTTAGGCACGCCGACCGCGGCGCCGCCGGCCTGGTTGACGCAGCGCTATCCGAGCACGCTGGCCACGATCGATCCACAGGGGCACCGCGACTCGCATGGGGCGCGCTGCCACTACTGCGTCAACGACCCAATCTATCTCAAACAGTGCGCGGCGATCGCGAGCGCCATGGCCGCCCACTTCGGCGGGCGCAGTGACGTCATCGGCTGGCAGATCGACAACGAGTACAACCGGGTCTGCTACTGCCCGACCTGCCGCGCGAAGTTCCAGGCCTTCCTCCAAACGCGCTTCGGCGACCTCGACACCCTCAACCGTCGCTGGGCGACCGGTTACTGGAGCGAGACCTATTCGAGCTGGGATCAGATCGCGCCGCCCGCGCACGCCGTCCCCAACCCGGGTTTGGCCCTGGCCTGGCGCGCGTTCGTGACCGAGTCGTATCGGCTGTTTCAGTTGAACCAGGTCGAGGCGATCCGAGCCCACGTCGCGCCCGAGGTCTGGATCACGCACAATTTCATGAAGTGGTTCGACGCCTTCGACCACTATGCGCTGAGCCAGGATCTGGATCTCGCCAGCTGGGATTGGTACGAGCCGCTCGGCTGGCACGACCGCTTCACCAGCGGCGCCATGCACGCTCTGGTGCGCGGGTACAAGCGCCGCACCTTCTGGCTGATGGAGACCCAGCCCGGGCACGTCAACTGGGGCCGCAGCAACATCGACCTGCAGCCCGGTCAGGCCCGGCCGTGGGCCTGGCACGCGATCGGGCACGGCGCCGACGCGGTGTTGTACTGGCAGTGGCGGATGGCGCTGAACGGCCAGGAGCAGATGCACGGCTCGCTGATCGATCAGAGCGGCCAGCCGCGACCGTTCTACGCCGACGCCCAGGCCGTCGGCCAGGATCTGGCCCGGGCCCGGTCGGCGTTGGCTGGGACGACCATCGCGGCCAGGGTCGCGATCCTGTACGACTTCCCCAGCCGATGGATGGTCGAGGGCCAGCGCCATCACGGCGACTTCGACTACGTCCAACACCTGGTGCGTGCCTACGCAGCTGTGGCCGGCCGCAATATCACGGTCGACGTCGTCAGCCCCGACACGGATCTCGCCGGCTATGCCGTCGTCATCGCGCCTGCGCTGGCGGCGTTCACGCCCGAACGGATCGCGCGACTGGCGGCCTTCGCACAGCGTGGCCATCTCGTGCTTGGCCCACGCACCGGCACGCGCGACGACGCCGCCGCGTTGTGGCCCGAACGCGCGCCGGCCGGTCTGCAGGACCTGGCCGGGTGCGAGGTCGAGGAGTACTTCGCGCTGGCCGAGCCGGTCGCCGTCGCGGGCGAGATCACGGGCACGGCCGATGTGTGGGCCGAGCGCCTGCGGCTCCGGGCTGGCGACGCGCAAGTCGTGGCCCGTTACACGGCCGGCAATGGCTGGCTGGCCGGGCACCCCGCCATCGTGCGGCGTGCCACGCCGGCCGGCAGCCTGACCACCCTGGGCGCGCACTTCGACGGGCCGACGCTCTCGGCAGTCCTGGAACGGATCCTGGCCGAAGCCGGCGTGGAACCGGTCCTCGAGACCCCGGCGGGCGTCGAGGCCCTGCGCCGGGTGGGCCCCGCTGGCCAGGAGGTGCTGATCGTCATCAACCACACGCGCGAGTCGCAAACGCTCGCCACGCCGCCCGGCCGGTTCGACGTCCTGGCGGGCGAGCCCGTCGGCGCCAGCCTGAGCCTGAGTGGCTACGCGGTAGCCGTGCTCGTTCGGGCGTAAAGGTCGCAGCCGAGCAATCGCGCCAACGCTGGGAGCCAGGCATGGCCACACGCCCGATCATCGCGGCCGCAAGCGTCAACCACAACACCTCCGCCTACATGGAGTTGATGCTGCGCTCACTTTTCGCCAGACATCGGGCCTTGCCTTCGTTCACATTGACGGTTTTTGACAACGACTCCACCGACGACACCCGCGCGCTGCGCGCAGTGGCTGCGGCGCGTGGCGTGCCGATCGTGCCCAGCGGCTTCGGGCTGGCGACTGAACACAACTCGCATGGCGACATCCTCAGCCGGTTCGTGCAAGCTCGGGCGGGCTGCACCCACTTCCTGTTCCTCGACGCCGATACCTGCTTCATCGAAGACGACACGATCTCGACCCTGGTGCGCGAGCTTGACGATCACCCCGAGGCGTTCGGGATCGGGCCCCGGCTCTCCTGGGATGGCGTCAGCGAGGTCCCGGCCGAGGCCCGCGCCGCCAATCCCGACATCTGCGACGCCCGATTGCATCCATGCTGCGCATTGGTGCGAAACACGCCGATTTTCCGACGCGTGGTTGCGGAAGTCGGCTTGATGTGCGCCCAGGTGCTGTGGGCCGAGCGGGCCGAGTATCTGGACACGTTCAAGCTGATGACGCGGGTCATGGCCACCCATGGTCTGCGCCACATCCTGTCCAGTGCATTGGTGCTGCACTTCTTCTCGGTGTCGTACCCGTGGGATCCGCCCGAGCTGGTTGCGCAAAAGGCGGCGCGACGCGACGCGCGGTTGGGCGACCTGCGCCGGGATCCGGGTTGAGCCTCACGTTCATCATTCCGTAAGACGTTAGCGCTACACTGATCGCCATGTTCGATGCGCTGTTTCGCCGCTACAAGGATCGCGTCCTGGCGCCGATCACCGGGATCGTGAGCCGGTTGTCGCCCAATCAGGTCACGGTCCTGGCCTTTGTCTTCGGACTGGGCGCCGCGGGCTTCGCGGCGGCCGGCTGGACGCTGGCGGCGCTGGCCGCCTGGCTGACCAACCGGGTGCTGGACGGACTGGATGGAACGCTCGCCCGCAAGCGCAGCGCGGCCTCGGACCTGGGGGGTTATCTGGACATCGTGCTCGACTTCGGGGTCTATGCCGCTGTCCCGCTGGGTGTGGCCTGGGGCCTGGGGCCGGGCGGCGCTCACTGGATCGCGCTCTCCGTCTTGCTCGCGAGC
>JAEURK010000224.1 GCA_016789175.1 Anaerolineales bacterium | reverse complement strand
CACGTGTTGCACCGCGCGGATCACGTCGACGTAGAAGTTATCGCGCGACGGTTGGACCCACTCGGCCGGCCGACCTGCCTCGCCGATGAAAGGGCTCAGCCGCCAGGCCATCTGCGAGCCCACGAACCCATACAGCAACGTCCAGGCCCGCAGGATCCAGTTCGCCAGGCGCTTCACGGCCCCGGTGCGGGTTTCGTCGACCAGCGCCATGCCGCCCCATAGGAAGTACAGGCCAATGTAGCCGCTGATCGCGACGAAGGCCACGGCCAACAGCTGGAAGAAGGCCTGATCACTCGAGGTCAGCACGAAGAACAGCGTGACCGGAGCCAGCCCGAGCAACAGGAACGACGTCACGCCGATGCCGCCTAGGACGACCGTCACGGCCTGCCAGAAGCCCAGCCGGGTCCCAAGAACAGCGAGCGAGAAGAAGTACAAAGCCGGCAGGCAGAACGCCATGGTGGTCAGAAACAGGATCGGCATCTTGAGCCCGGAGTACAACGCCTGCAAAGGGCTGTGCGCCCAGCCGGTAACGAAGCCGTACACAAACAGAAAACAAAACGACGCGTAGGCCAGGCGGGCCGATTTGTCGGGCACACCCACATCAGCCTGCACGGCATCGTAAAACGCCTGCGGGTCGCGCAACAAGCGCGGCACACTCAGCAAAGCATCGAACGGCCAGGCGAAGGAGTGGGGCATATCCGGTTGGGTCATGCGCTCGTTATAGCGGAACCCGATGTGCCGGCTCAAGCACATGGGTGCCGGGCCCATCAGGTTGCGATGCCGCTGGCAAACCGCCAGCACGGCCAGGTGCGTCCGATCGGTCGATATCGGGAATGGCCGGATATGGCCGCATGTGGCCGGATGTCGCCGCGCTTCGGCTGTACGTAGTCGCCGGCGGGGTCACGCCGGCGGGGTTTGCTTACAGCCCAACTGGATCATGCTCACCCTCCCGGCCCTTAACATGACCAAGTTTGGGAGAATCAGCGCATCGGGTCGGCCCGACCCACGCGGTCGACCGCGCGCCAATGAAAGGCCCACGCCGCATGGCAGATCGCCAGACCGCAAATCCGTCCGGCCCCGACACGAAGCCCGCGATCTTGTGTCGCCATCTGTGGAAGATCTTCGGCCCCCACCCCACCCAGATCCTGCAGGCGATCACGGCCGGCGACGACCTCCCTTCGGCGCACGCCGGTCATGTTGTGGCGGTGCGGGATGTCAGTTTCGAGGTTACTCGCGGTGAAACGTTCGTCGTGATGGGCCTGTCGGGCAGCGGCAAGTCGACCTTGATCCGCTGTTTATTGCGCCTGGCGGAGCCGACATCGGGCGAGCTGTTCGTGGCGGGCCGCGACCTGCTGGCGCTGTCCGAGACCGAGCTGCGCGACGTGCGGCGCCGCAAGATCAGCATGGTCTTTCAGAGCTTCGGACTTCTGCCGCACCGGCGCGTGCTCGAGAACGTGGCCTTCGGGCTGGAGGTGCGCGGCGAGCCATTGCGCGAGCGCGAAGCCCGCGCCCGGGCCATGATCGAGTTGGTCGGCCTCGGCGGCTGGGAGCGCCACTACCCACGCCAGCTCTCGGGCGGCATGCAGCAACGCGTCGGCCTGGCCCGCGCCCTGGCCGGCGACCCCGAGATCATGCTCTACGACGAGCCCTTCAGCGCGCTCGACCCGCTCATCCGACGCGAGATGCAAGACGAATTGCTCCGGCTGCAGGCGACGCTGCACAAGACCAGCGTCTTCATCACCCACGACTTCGCCGAAGCCCTGCGTCTGGGCGATCGCATCGCCATCATGCGCGACGGCCGGGTCGTGCAAACCGGGTCGCCCGAGGACCTGACGCTCGCGCCGGCCGACGATTACGTCGCCGCCTTCGTGCGCGATGCGCCGCGCGCCAAAGTGCTGAGCGTCCGTCGCATCATGCGCCCGCTGCCCGCCGATGCGCACCTGGCTGAAGGGCCCCGGCTGCGGGCCCGTGATCGCGTCGAGACGGCGTTGCCGATCGTGGCCGCGACCGACGGCCTGATCGGCGTATGCGATGAGGACGGCGCGCTCTGCGGCTGCCTCGACCGCGGCGACGTCATGCGCACGCTGGCAGGTGCCTGAGGCATGGCTGCCGTGTCCCCCTCATTGCCCCGGCCCACAACGCTTCAGCGCGGAGTCTGGCTCGGCCTGATAGGGCTGGGCTTGCTGACAGCCGCCGTGCTGTGGCCGGCTGAGGCCCGGGCCTTTCCGGCGTCCTGGAATCTCGGGCTGCGCGCCCCCATTGACGCAGCGCAGGATTGGATCATCGTCAACCGCGCCCAGGACCATCCGCTGTTCTTTTACTTTTTTGAGCCGCTCAGCGCTGCGCTCGACACGGGCCTGCGCCTGGTGGAGGGTGCGTTGCTCACGACACCCTGGCCCGTGCTCGTCGCGGCTGCAGCTGCGCTTGGCGTGCGCGCCGGCGGGTGGCGCCTTGGCGGGGTCGCGGCGCTCGGACTGCTGGGGATCGGGGCGTTGGGGGTCTGGGAGCCGGCCCTGCAGACGCTGGCGCTGATGCTGGTCGCGGCCGCGCTCTCGATCACGCTCGGCCTTCCGCTCGGCATCCTGGCGGCGCTCAGCGATCGCGTCGATCGTGCGCTGCGCCCCGTGCTCGACGCCATGCAGACCCTGCCGACCTTTGTCTACCTCGTGCCAGTGCTGCTGCTGTTCGGCGTAGCACGCGTGCCGGCCGTGGTGGCCACGCTGATCTATGCTTTACCGCCGATGGTACGGTTGACCAGTCTCGGCCTGCGTACGGTCAGCCCGGCCGCGGTCGAGGCCGGCCGGGCTTTCGGCGCGACCCGGGGCCAGGTGCTGTGGAAGATCCAGCTGCCGCTGGCGCTGCCCACGCTGATGACGGGCGTCAACCAGACCATCATGATGGCGATGGGCATGGTCGTGATCGCGGCCCTGGTCGGCGCGGGCGGGTTGGGCCGCGAGGTGCTGCTGGCCCTGCAGCGTCTGCGGGTCGGCCAGGCCTTTGAGGCCGGCCTCGCGATCGTGATCCTGGCCGTCGTGCTGGACCGTCTGAGCGACGCCTTCAGCCGCCAGAGCCCGGGTGCCGCGACGACGCTCGCGCCGGCCCTCTGTCGCGACGGACGCCTTCAGTTCGCCGCCGTTGTTCTGGGCCTCGCGGCCTTGTGGGCCGGCGCAGGCGCGGCCGGGATCGGCGGCATCCCGACGACCTGGCGGCTGCCTGTGCGTGAGGTCGTTGACCCTGCCGTGCGGTGGCTGCGCGATAACGTCTTCGCCTTTGAGGTCGCGGGCCTGACACTCGGCACCGGGCCCTTCAGCGACTTCTCGACGATCTGGCTGTTGAACCCCGTGCGTGACTTCCTGTCGATCTGGCTGCCCTGGCCGGTGCTGATCACAGCGGTGGCCGTGTTCGGCTATGCCCTGGACGGTTGGCGACTGGCGGCCGCCTCGGCCGTCAGCCTGTTGCTGGTCGGGCTGCTGGGGATGTGGGCGCCGGCGATGGATACGCTCGGTCAGGTGCTGGCCACCCTTGTGCTCACGACCGGCTTCGCCATACCGCTGGGTGTGCTGGCCTCGCAGTTCGATCGCTTTCGAGATGCGCTGCGTCCGTTGCTCGACTTCCTGCAAACCGTGCCGAGTTTTGTGCTGCTCGTGCCCGTGATCATGCTCTTCAACGTCGGGCGGATCCCGGGGATCATCGCGGCCGTGCTCTATGCCATGCCGCCCGGCATCCGGCTGACTGACCTTGGCATCCGGGCTGTGGCGCCCGAGGCGACCGAGGCTGCCCGCGCCTTCGGGGCCACACGGGTTCAATCGCTGGCCAAGGTGCAACTCCCGATGGCGCTGCCCGCGATCCTGGCCGGAATCAATCAGATGGTGATGATGGTGCTGGCGATGGTGATCATCGCCGGTCTGGTGGGCGGGGCCGGGCTCGGCCTCGAAGTCGTGACCGGCGTTTCGCGCACCCAGGCCGGCCGGGCCGTCGAGGCGGGCCTGGCCATCGTTTTGCTGGCGATGACGCTCGATCGGGTGACGCAGCGGCTGGCGAAAGGTGAGGACCGGGGGCCGAAGAGCGCCGGCTGAATGGCCATTCAGCCGGCGCTCTTCGCCCCCGCTGTGCGATCTTCGTCAGGGCGTGGTCGTGGCTGCGCCCGGCAGAGACCAGTCCTGGCCGACGATCACCTGGATGTCGATCGCGGCGTCCGGCGGGTTGCTGGCGCTGATGACCGTGGCGACGTTAAAGGCGTTCTGCAACCACTGCAACGTGTTCGGGTGCGCGTTGCCGCTGTAATCGATGATGACCGACGACTGATAGTCGCTCCGGTCGGCGTTGCCCGGGGTAAACATCGTCAATCCCTGGGTGCCCAACCAGTCTGAGGTGATCCCGGCCAACCCTTGCAGGCCGGACCCGTTGAGCACCTGGATGCCGGCGCCCTCGGCTCGGACCACGTCGATGTTGATCGACTGGTTCACGGGTGCGATGGCGGCGTCGATGGCAAACAACTCGTCGCGCAGCTGACGGATCTCGTCGCGGATCGGCATCAGCACCTGGCGGCCCTCAGCCGTCCACTCCTCGGTCACGTAGCGGTAATCGATCACACCCGATTTGATACTGTCGCGCGGGATATCCTGGGCCAGCAGGGCCAGGGCGATCATCTGCTCGATCGTCAGATTGGTCTGGATGCTCTCCTGGAGCGTGCTGTACAGGCCGGGCGCTTGAGCGAGCAGGGTCGGCAGGCTGCCCACGCTCAGCACCTTATCGCGGACGGCCAACACCACTTGCTGCTGGCGCTGCGCACGATTGATGTCGGAATCGTCGTGGCGGGTGCGCGCATAGCGGAGCGCGTCATGGCCGTTGAGGGTATGCACCCCGGCCGAGAGGTAGAACGGCTCGTAACCATACGAGCCATCGGGATATTCGGGGTCGTCGATCTCGGTCGGGTTATCGATCTCGATCCCGCCGATCGCGTCGATGATCTTCTCAAAGGCCGTAAAGTCGAGGCGGACGTAGTAGTCGACGCTGACGCCCAGGTTGTTGCGGATGGTCTTCATCGCGAAGGCCGGCCCGCCGCCCGGCAACTCGTAGGCGTCGCCGATGAAGTTCGCGGTATTGATCGTGTTGGGGTCGTAGCCATCGGGCATCTCGACCCACAGATCGCGCGGGATCGAAAGCATCGAGGCCGTGTTGGCCACCGGGTCGATCGAGATCAGCATGATCGAATCGGTGCGATAGGCCCGCTCGGTCTCCCCCTGACGGCGGTCGATGCCAAGCAACAGCACCGTAACACGAGATTTGCCCTGCCACTTCTGCGGCAGGATGCCGTTTCCGACACCTTCCTCGCCGGGGTCCTGGCCGGCGCCGGGCGTCGAGGAGCTCGCCGGCCCTTCCGGATCGAAACCGGGGTTGCTGCCGATCTGCCAGCTGCCGACGATATCGCGCACGCTGGAGAAGACCAGATACCCTGCCAGCACCGTCGCGACCGCGAACAGCGCGACCATTCCACCCAACAGCCAGGTCGGCAGTTTGGTGGAACGACGCGCCCGAATGCGCTGAACGCGGGCATAGTCGTGCGGCGGAGGGGGTGGTAACGGACCACTCATGTCATTTACCTGCTGAAACGGTAATGCCGGGATTGCCCGGCTGAGTCATTATAGAGCAGTTTGAAGGGCGTCATCTTAATCAGCGCTCAGAAAGGCCCGCTCAGAGCGATTGCCCCCTCCCGCCTGATCCGGGCTGGCATATAATTAAGGGTTCAACGGAGCATGACTTTGAGCCACACCACCATGTCTTCCTCATCGACCCCGCTTGGTTACACGTTGGCGGCCTGGGCACTGGCCTTGATCGGCTGGCTGGGCCTGGCCGGGCTGTTCGTTTACATCAACCCCAACATCGGCCCACTGCCGTGGTGGAGTTTCTACGTCTTGATCTTGATGGCCGTCACCGGGACGGCTGTGCCGTTCGTGCATTTGCTCAATCGGCGTTTCGGCCGGGAGGCGGCGCCGGGTGGCGTGATCCTGCGGCAGGCGATGTGGGTGGGCGTGTTCATCACAGCCGGCGCCTGGATGCAGCGGAGCGGCCTGCTCAACCCCGCGACCAGCGTGCTCCTGCTGATCGCGCTGGTCGGCGTCGAGTGGTTCCTGCGCCTGCGCGAGCGGGCCCGCTGGGCACCGAGTGATTTCGACGACGATTGAGACGCCCTGGAGCGACCATGACCGATTCGACCATCCCGGCCGATATCTCGCCGGAAGACCTGAAAGCCTATATCCGTCGACTCGAGGACACGCTCATCCTGATCCGGCGCCGTCTGCGCCGCTATGAGGACGAGTACGCCATGCCGTCGCGCGAGTTTTACAACAAGCTGCAGTCCGGTGAGATCAACAACCGCAGCGACTTCGCCGAATGGGTGAGCGAGCATGAACGCCACCAACGCCTGGCCGAGCAGATCGACGAGCTCAAAGCCCGCCTCCCGCGCTAGAAAGCGAGCCCCCCATGAAATCCAAAATCGATGCCGTGCTCAAGCAGCAGGATTTGAATGGCCTGGTCGTCCTGGGCGGCAGCGCCCACAACCCGGCCATGTATTACCTCTCGAACGGCGCCAGCATCGGCGAGCGCAGTCTGCTGATCAAGCCACGCGGCAAGCGCGCGGCGTTGGTCGTGAACAGCATGGAGCGTGAAGAGGCCGCCAGGTCGGGCCTGCGCGTGCTCGACCTGCACACCGCGGCCATCGCCGCGGCGCCGGCCCGGCCCGTCAAGGTCGGTAACCCGGCCCGGACCCAGGCGCGTTTGCTCGGCACGCTCCTGCGACAACTCGGCGTCTCGGGCCGGGTGGCCCTGGCCGGCCTGCAAGAGGCAGGCTTCGCGGCCGAGCTGGTCGCTCAATTCAATCGCGGGCGCTTCGGAGCGACGATCGTTTTCGCGCCCGATGTGATCAGCCAGGCGGCCGTGACCAAGGACGCCGATGAGGTAACGCGCATCCGCGCCGTCGGGGCCAAGACCATCGCGGTCGTGAGCGACATCCAGGAGTTCCTGAGCAGTCAGCGCGCCAAGGACGGTGTGCTCGTCGACCGCGGCGGCGCTCCCGTGACGATCGGCCAGGTCAAGGCGCGCATCAACCTGAAGCTGGCCGAGCACGGCATCGTCGATGCCGAGGCCGGCACGATCTTCGCCCAGGGCCGGGACGCAGGCATCCCGCACTCGCGCGGCCAGGCCGACCAGGCATTGCGCCTGGGCGAGACGATCGTGTTCGACATCTTCCCGGCCGAGCCCGGCGGCGGGTACTTCTACGACTTCACCCGCACCTGGTGCCTGGGTTACGCGCCCGACGCCGCCCAGGCCCTGTACGATGACGTGCGGACCGTGTTCCGGAAGGCCATGGCGGCACTCAAGGTCAACGCGCCGACAGCCGATTATCAACGCCTGACCACCGACTTCTTCGAAGCGCGCGGGCACCCGACGATCGCGTCGAACCGAGCCACCCAGGAAGGCTATGTGCACTCGCTCGGCCATGGCATCGGCCTGCAGGTGCACGAAGCCCCGTCGCTTAGCGCGCGTTCGGACGAACGCCTGACGCCCGGCATGGTCTTCACCGTCGAGCCCGGCCTGTATTACCCGAGCCGCGGCCTGGGGGTGCGCATCGAGGACAGCGTGTGGATCAACCCGGCCACGCGCGGCTTCGAAGTGCTGGCGCCCTACCCTGACGACCTGGTAGTGCCGGTTCGCAAGCGGTGAACCCGCGCAGGCTATGACCCGCATCCTGGCGCTCGAGACCTCGTGCGATGAGACGGCGGCCGCGGTGGTCGCCGACGGTCGCGTGATCCTATCGAGTGTCGTGGCCTCGCAGGCCGCGCACCACGCGGCCTACGGCGGGGTCTTCCCGGAAGTGGCGGCGCGTATGCACGTCGAGGTGATCCAGGCCGTGATCGGCCAGGCGCTGGCCGATGCGCATGTCAGCCTGGCCGAGGTCGATGCGGTGGCGGTTACCCGCGGCCCCGGCTTGCCCGGCTCGCTCGTGGTCGGCGTCAACGCCGCCAAGGGTCTGGCCTACGGCTCAGGCAAGCCGCTGCTGGGGATCAATCACCTCGAGGGTCATGTCTACTCGCCGTGGCTGCTGACTGACCGGGAGCCACCGGACTTCCCCGTCATCGTCCTGATCGTCTCGGGCGGGCACACCGAGTTGCTGCTGATGCGCGGCCACAACGATTACCAGCGCCTGGGTGGCACGCTCGACGACGCTGCCGGAGAGGCTTTCGACAAAGTCGCGCGCTTGCTCAACCTCAGCTATCCCGGCGGCCCGGCCATCGAAATTAGCGCGCGCGACGGTGATCCGACGCGCCATGCCTTCAGCCGGGCCTGGTTGGATGGCACCTGGGACTTCTCATTCAGCGGCCTCAAGACAGCGGTGCTTTACACGGTCCGCGGCCAGCCATACGGCAGGCCGCTGGTCGGCGCAGCCGAGGCGATCGACCCGGCCCGCGTGCCCGACCTGGCCGCCAGCTTTCAGGCGACGGTCGTCGAGGTGCTGGCGACCAAGGCCGCCCGCGCGGCCGAGCGGTTCAACGCGCGCGCGATCCTGCTCGTGGGCGGCGTGAGCGCCAACCAGTCCCTTCGCGCGGCCCTGATCGCGGCCGCACCGTGCGACGTGATCTATCCGCCGCTCAGCCTGTGCACGGACAACGCCGCCATGATCGCGGCCGCCGCGCACTGGCGCTATGTCGTCGGGCAGCGCGACGCGCTCGACATCGACGTGTTACCGACCTGGCCCCTGGCCGGATAATTGCTCAACCTCCGGCAGGAGGGCTTGAGGAACCGGGGTATCCGGCTCCTTGCGACCTGGTCATGAATACTCCTATCGACGCCCCCATCCAGCCTGCTCAACCGCGCGACCGCATCCTGGCGCGCCTGCCCGACGGCCGCATCTTCTCGGCGCCGCCCGGCAGCACGCTGGCCGCGATCCTCAAGGCGGCCGGTGTCGACGCGGTTGGGGCGGTCGTCAACCAACGCATCGTGGAATTGACGCAGGTCTTGAACGCCGACACCGACGTCGCCCCGATCCTGCCGGAGAGCACGGACGGACAGCGCATCTACCGGCGCGCGGCGGTGGTGCTGCTGACGACGGCCGCCGCGGAGTTGCATCCCGAGGCCCAGCTGTGGATCGAACACGCCGCCGCGCATGGACGCGGCTATTTCTGCGAGGCGCGCGGGCGGGCGCCGTTCACGCCGGCCGAGCTGGCAGCCATCGACTCGCGCATGCGCGCGATCGTGGCCGAAGACGCGCCCTTCGAGCGTCGGCAGGTGCCGCGCGAGGAAGCCGTGTCGCTGATGCGGGCCCGGGGCCAGCATGACACAGCCCGGCTGATCGCGGGGCGCACGCGCGAGACCGTGACACTCTACGCCTTACGCGGCCGGCTGGCCTTCTCGCACGGCTACCTGGTGCCCTCGGCGGGTTATCTGCGCACGTTCAGCCTGCACGCCGCCGACGGCGGCTTCATCCTGTCGCTGCCCTCCCACCGGCATACCGGGATGCTGGTGGCGCCCGTCGCCGCGGGCCAGCCCTCGCCGGCCTATCAGTATCCACTGCTGTTCGAGGTCTTTGAAGAAGCCAACAACTGGCTCGAGAAGCTCGGTCTACGCAGTCTGGGCGCGCTCAACGAGGCCATCGGCGGCGGTCGGCTGCCCGAGATCGCACTGGTGGCTGAAGCCCTGCACGAGTCGCGGATCGCCCTGATCGCGACCGCGCTGGCCAACCATGCCGATCGCTTCCGGGTGGTGCTGATCGCCGGGCCTTCCTCGTCGGGCAAGACCACGTTCTCGAAGCGGTTGGCGGTGCAGCTCTTAGCGAACGGGCTGCGGCCCTTCCCGCTCGGCATCGATGACTACTTCCTCGATCGTGATGCCACGCCCACCGGGCCGGACGGCAAACCCGATTTCGAGAGCCTGGGCGCCGTCGATGTGGCGCTGTTCAACGACCATCTGCAGGCGTTGCTGGCCGGCGAGGCAGTTTGGGTCCCGCACTACAACTTCGTCACCGGCAAGCGTGAGACCGGTCACGAGGTGCGCCTGGGTGCTAACGACGTCATCGTGATCGAGGGCATCCACGGGCTCAACCCGGCGCTTGTGCCGGGGCTGGACCCGGCCCGGGTCTACCGGATCTACGTCTCGGCCCTGGCCGGCCTGAACCTCGACTGCCACAACCGGATTGCGACGACCGACATCCGCCTGCTGCGCCGGATCGCACGCGACGCCGCCACGCGCGGCTACTCGGCGCAGGCGACGCTCCAGCGTTGGCCGTCGGTCACCGAGGGCGAACGCCGCAACATTTTCCCGTACCAGGAGAACTGCGACGCGATCTTCAACAGCTGCCTGCCCTATGAGCTGGCGGTGCTACGGCTGATCGTCGAGCCATTGCTGCTGCAGGTGCGGCCGGGAACGCCCGAGTACGTCGAGTCGAACCGGCTGCTGTCGCTGCTGGGTTGGGTCCGGGGCGTGACGACCGAAGCCGTGCCCGGGAATTCGATCCTGCGCGAATTTGTGGGCGGCTCGAGCCTGGCCGATTTCCGATTGTGGCGCGGATGACGGCGGCCTGATGGCCTGACGATTGTCACATCGGCCACTGGCTTGCACGTTGGTTCGAGGTGAGAATCGTCTCAAAGTTGCAGATTCCGTTCGAGCGCAAAATCGCCACTTGGGTCCCATTCAGAAATCGCCTGATTTCGGCTGTCTTTATGGATCTTGCGCGCCCCCATCGGGAAATTCCAACAACCGTGAGGGTGCGTAAGGTTTGGTTGAGAAAGGCGAATAGTGATTGACTCTGTCCCGCGAACTTCATATACTCTTGAACAAGTTTGAGTTAGGGAGGCATACGGCCTATGCGCCGAGAGGCAATTCCCCAACTGAACAGGCAAGTGAATTAGACGCACGCAGCGCGCCATACGCCTGCGTGCGTTTTTGTTTCGCCCATGGTTTGTTCGAAGGAGGCACACATGGACTACGGGATGATCGGAAAAATCGAGAAGGCCAAGCGTTACGCCCAAGAGCGCGAGCGCTTCCGCTTCGAAGAATTCTCGGTCACCTTTCACGGCGACAACAACGATCACCGCGTTCACTTTCAGAATGGCGTTTTTAACTGCGATTGCGAGTACTTCGTGCTGCGCGGGCGTTGCAGCCACACGATGGCACTCGAACAACTCTTGAACAAGATGCTGCCGGAAGCTGTCGAAGAAACCGCCAGCTGAAGGCGACACACCCCATACGCACGACCAAAGGCGGGGCCGAATGGCCCCGCCTTTTTGTTTTCGGCGCGAGCCGCTGCGTCATTCGTTGCCACGCCATACACGAAATCGGACGAATGACCTCGAACCCGGACCCGGCGGGGCAAGTCGGTCGAATTCGCGAAAAGACGCGCGCTATTGCACTTTGGATGCGTTAGCCCTGGCCTGAGTACAACCAGAGACGGACGTGTATAATCATCGGCGCTCGATCGAACTGGCGGGGCCATGGCCCCGCCGTTTTTTCGCCATAGACCCATCGAGCGGCGAGGTGCACGTTGAAACGCTGGCAATTCTGGCTTGGGCTGCTGATCGGCGGCCTTTTCTTGTACTTTTCGCTCCAGGGCCTCCACCTGGACGTGGTGTGGAGCGTCATGCAGACCGCCAATCTGTGGTGGCTGCTGCCCGGCATCGCCGTGTACTTCGTGGGGGTGTGGGCCCGGGCCTGGCGCTGGCACTACCTGCTCAAACCGATCAAACCGATCTCGACCAACGCCATGTTCCCGATCGTGACCATCGGATACATGGGCAATAACATCCTCCCGGCACGCGCCGGCGAGGTGTTGCGCGCCTTCGTCCTGCGCAAACGCCAGGGTGTGCCGGTCAGCGCCAGCCTGGCCACGATCGTGGTCGAGCGCATCTTCGACGGCGTGGTCATGCTGATGTTTGTGATCTTCAACCTGAACGGCCTGGCCCAGCTTTCGGCCGACTCGGGCTTCGTCGGCTCGATCCAAACCGTGGCGCTGGTCGGCACTCTGGCCTTCGCAGTCGCGCTGGCCGCGTTCCTCCTGGCGGCCGCCTATCCCCACCAGTCTCTGGGCTTGTACCAGCGCTGGATCATGCCGCGCCTCCCGGCCGTGATCGGCAATCGGTTGACGCCGATGCTCGAGTCATTCTGGCAGGGGCTCGAGTCGTTGCGGTCGCCGGCCAACGTCCTGATGGTCTTCGTGACCTCGATCGCGATCTGGCTGTTCGAGACCGCCAAATACTGGTTCGTAATGCATGCCTTCGACTTCAGCCTGTACTCGGGCGGCTTCTTCGGCCTGATGTTGATGAACGGCGTGGTCAATCTGGCCACCACCCTGCCTGGCCCACCCGGCCATGTCGGCACGTTCGATGGGCCGGGCATCGCGGTGCTGGCGGCCTACGGGCTGCCACGCGAGATCGCGGCCAGCTACACGCTGACTCTGCACGCGGCGCTCTGGTTGCCGATCACGCTCCTGGGTGCCTACTACATGGCGCGGGAGGGGCTGAAGTGGAACGAAGTGCGCGCCGAGTACGAGAAGCTCGAACACGAAGCCGAGTAACGGCGAAAAACGAGAGGGTCAGCGGGCGCCCGCTGACCCTCTCGTTTTTCGCGTAAAGCTGTTTCAGACTAAAATCCAGCCATGACAGAACCACGCGCAGGCTTGAAAGTCGGGATCATCGGGGCCGGGCCCACCGGTCTGGCGGCTGCTTACGATCTGGCCCGGGCGGGCGCCCGGGTCACGGTCTTCGAGGCCGGCGGGCAGGTCGGCGGCCTCGCGGCCGGCTTTCGGGCCGAGGGCTGGGAGTGGTCGCTCGAGAAGTTCTACCACCACTGGTTCCAGACCGACTCGGCCATCATCGGCCTGGCCAGGGACCTGGGGGTCTCGGACAAACTGATGTGGCCGCGCCCCAAGACCGTGATCTATTACAAGGGCGGCTGGCACACCTTCGACAGCTTCGTCACGATCCCGCTCTTCCTGCTGCGTCACTTCCCTCTGACCGATTTCATTCGTTTTGGCCTGGCCGGCGTGCAGCTGCGCTTCTCGAATAACTGGAAGCCGCTCGAGGCCGTGACGGCCGCCGAGTGGAGCCGCGAACACTTCGGCGAACGGCTGTACGATGTACTCTGGCGCCCGATGCTGGTGGGCAAGTTCGGCGAGGAGAACCTCGAGGTCGTCAACATGGCCTGGTTGTGGGCGCGCCTGCACACCCGTACCACGCGGCTCGGCACCTTCGAAGGCGGCTTTCAGGCCTTCATGGAGACCCTGGCCGAGGCCGTCGCAGCCCAGGGCGTGACGATCAACCTGAACACCGGCGCCCGGCAGGTACGCCAGAACCCCGGCGGCTGGACGATCGAGACCTCGAGCGAGCCCGGCTCGTTCGATGCCGTGATCTCGACCACATCGCCGCAGGCCATGCTGCGGCTTGCGCCCGACCTTCCCGCGGCCTATCGCGATCAACTGACCGGGCTGCGCAGCCTGGGCGCCGTGGTGATGGTGCTGACCCTCAAGGAGCGGCTGACCGACGCCTACTGGCACAACCTTCCGAAAGAGGCCGGCTTCCCGTTCCTGGCCCTGGTCGAGCACACGAACTACATCGACCGGTCGCACTATGGCGGCGATCACGTCGTCTATTGCGGCGACTACCTGCCGGCCGAGCACGAATACTTCAAACTCGACAGCGAACAGCTGCTCGAACGCTTCCTGCCTGGTCTGCAGCGCTTCAACCCGGCCTTCGACCGGAGCTGGGTCAAGAACATCTGGGTCTGGAAGGCCGAATACGCGCAGCCGATCCCGACGCTCAACCACTCCGCCAAGCTGCCGGCCATCCGCACGCCGCTCAACGGCCTGTACTTTGCGTCCATGAGCCAGGTCTATCCGTGGGATCGCGGGACGAATTACGCGGTGCAGATGGGGCGCGATCTGGCGGCGCAGGTGCTGCGCGAAGTCAAGCCGGCGGCCTGACGCTCAGCGCTGGCCATCGACCGCGGGCTCGGGCTGGGGCGTAGCGATCAACTGCGCCAGGTTACGCCACTCGCCGGCGTAGAAGCGCAGGTACTCGGGCGTCCACTTTGTCCAGTAGGCCTCGGTGTGAGCGCCCGGTCGGATCGCGATCACATGCCCGAGCCCGGCCGACGTAAAGACCTGATCCACGAACAGCGTGCTCCCCAAACTGGAGTCGGACTGGCCGGCATCCAGGTAAAACGCCATGGGCAGGCCGTCGGGCAAGGCGCGCACCCAGCGCACGAAGGGCCCGTCATCGTCGGAGAGGACGGCCGGGCTATGGCCGCCGATGCGTCCGAACAGGTCGGCATG
>JAEURK010000189.1 GCA_016789175.1 Anaerolineales bacterium | reverse complement strand
GGTCGGATCCGGGTGGCGAACGCCGCCCGGATCCGACCCCCGCTTCGTATTAACGTCCTGCCAGCACCATAAACACGTCATCGAGCGTGACCTCCGCCGGGGTGACTTCGACGGTTGGAAACGCGGCGAGCACATGTGCGAGCGTTTGCGGGGTGTGCTGGTCACGCCCGGCAATGACGTGCAGGTGGTCGCCCAGCAGCCCGGCGCGCTCAATCCCCGGGGCTGCGCTCAGGATATCCAGCGCACCTACCAGGTCGGCCGTCTCGATATCAAAGGCCTGGCCCGTGACGACCGAGCGCTTGAGCGCCGTCGGCGTGTCGAGCGCCAGCAGCCTGCCCTGGTTCATGATCCCCAATCGACCGCAGTGCTCGGCCTCGTCCATGTAGTGCGTGCTGACGAAGACCGTGGTGCCCTCGGACGCCAGCGTGTAGATCAGGTCCCAAAACGCGCGGCGCGCCTCCGGGTCGACACCCGACGTCGGCTCATCGAGGAACAACAGATCGGGCTTGTGCAAAAGCGCGATCCCAAGCGCAAGGCGTTGGCGCCAGCCGCCGGCCAGGTCGAGCGCTCGGTCTGATTCTCGGCCGACCAAACCGATCAGCGCCAGCACTTCACTGCGCCTCAGCGCCAGTTGCGGGCCCCTCAGTCCGTAGACACCACCGTAGAAGGCCAGGTTCTCACCCACCGTCAGGTCTTCGTATAACGAGAACCGCTGGCTCATGTAACCGACCCGCGGACGGATCTGTTCGGTCTGGGCGACCGAGTCGAGACCGAAGATCCGGGCCCGGCCCGAGGCCGGACGGAGCAGCCCAAGCAGCATGCGCATGGTCGTGGTCTTGCCGCTGCCGTTCGGGCCGAGGTAACCGAAGATCTCTCCCGGCTCGATCGCAAAGCTGACGTGATCGACCGCAACAAAATCGCCGAAGTTCTTGGTCAGGGATTCAACCGAGATGATGGCGCTCATTGCAGGCCGGCCTCCGCTGCCCGGTTGTGCTCCTGGAGAAGCGCGATGAACACGTCCTCCAGTTGTGGCGCAACCGGCCGCAAACGCTCGACCACGATCCCTTGCGCGCTCAGGGCGAGCGGCAGCCGCTCGAGCACGCCGGCGGCTGCGCGCACGCGCAGGTGCAGTCGGTCGCCAAAAGTTTGCACATCGAGGACATCGGGGTCCTGGCTCGCAATCGCGCGCGCCCGGTTGCGCGGCTCGGCCCCGAGTTCGAGCACCAGGCCTGCCAGACGGTGGGTCAGCTCGCGCGGCGCGCCTTCGACCAGCACGCGCCCGCCGGCCATGAAGCCGATCCGATGACAACGCGCGGCCTCGTCCATATAAGGCGTGGTGACGATCACGGCCGTCCCCCGCCCCAGCACGCGGATCAGCAACTGCCAGAAGTCCTGGCGTGTCACCGGGTCGACGCCGCCGGTCGGCTCGTCGAGCAACAACACGCGCGGCTCATGGATCAGCGCGCAGGCCAGGCCGAGTTTCTGCTTCATGCCGCCCGAGAGACGATCGGCCCGCCGCGCCTCAAAGCCCCCCAGGCCGACGAAGTCAAGCAGCTCCCGCGCCCGGCGCTCGACCGCAGCGTCCGACAGACCTCGAACCTGGCCGAAGAACCGCAGGTTCTCGACCACGGTCAGGTCGCCGTACAGGCTGAAACGCTGAGCAAGATAGCCGATGCCGGTGCGGGCCTGATCGACCTGACTCGCGAGGTCGAAACCGTTGACGGCCACTCGCCCGCGATCGGCGCGCAACGCGCCGACGAGCAGACGCAGCGTCGTCGTCTTGCCGGCGCCGTCCGGACCGACCAGACCGAAAGCTTCACCGGCGCGCACCGAGAGCGAAACCCCGTCGACGGCACGCGTCGTCCCAAAGGCCTTGTACAGGCCATCGGCCTCGATCAGCACGACAGGACGGGTTTCCATGGCGTTCACCGGCTGAAGGTCACATCCACCGGCATGCCGGGCTTGAGTGCGCGATCGGAGCCCGTGACCGCCAGTTCGACCGCGAAGACCGTGGTCTTGCGGCCCTCGACGGTCTGGACGTTGCGCGGCGTGTATTCGGCCCGATCCGCGATGCGGGTCACCGTGGCCTCAAAGGTGCGATCGGTAAAGGTGTCGACCTGGAGCGCCACGACTTCGCCCAACTGAACCTCGCCGATGCGATCCTCGGGCACATAGACCGTGACCGTCAGACGATCGAGATCCGCAACCGTCAGCAGCGCGGCGCCGGGCACGGCCATCTCGCCGGGCTCGATCGCGCGGGTGAGCACCACGCCGTCGGCCGGCGCGGTCAAAGTCAGTTTGGCCCGTTGCACGCGTAACAGATCGACCGCGGCCGCGGCCGCCGCGACCTGAGCGCGGGCGGCGTCCAGCTGCTCCGGGCGCGTCCCGGCCTCGAGGTCGGCCAACGTGGCGGCCGCTGCAGCGTGCAGCGCCTCCGCCGCCTCGACCCGGGCTTCGGCCAGCGCCAGTTGATCCGGATCCGGCCCGTTCGCGAGCTCGCTCAGCCGGCGTTCGGCGTCCGCGACCTGGGCCGTGACCACATCGACGGCCGCCTGCGCCACCTTGATATCGAGGTCCTTGGGGTTACGGGCCCCCTCGAGGTTCGACTCGGCATCCGCCACGCGGTCTTCCAGGTCGTTGAGCGCCTGGCTGTTACCCCGTTGCGCCTGGTCGTAGCGCACCTCCCAGACCCGCACGGCCTCGACGGCGTCGTCGTACTTCTTTTGCGCGTCGGCCGGCTTGATGAACGTGCCCAGCTGGGTCGAGAAGATCCTGTCGGCGCCCGGGTACTTG
Organism: Anaerolineales bacterium; assembly: GCA_016789175.1. Taxonomy (GTDB): domain Bacteria; phylum Chloroflexota; class Anaerolineae; order Anaerolineales; family UBA6663; genus UBA6663. The sequence goes on along the minus strand of JAEURK010000189.1, from coordinate 5,410 downwards.
GCCAACTCGCGATTGACATCGCTCAGCACGTTGGTCCAGGTCTCCAGGTTGTCGCGCGCCGCCTGCAACGCGTTGCCGATGTCGCCGATATCCGTGATCTCGGTATTCTCAACCGCGGTCTGGTAGGCATCCTGCGCTTTTTGAAGCTGATCTTCGTAATACGCGATGTCTGGGGCATTGGTGTTGCGCAGCGTGCGCTCGGCCTTGTCGAGCGCCTTGCGGGCGTTGGCCAACTCCTGCTCGACCTGAGCCCGGGCGAGATCCGCTTTTTCGTCGAGCGTCTCGAGCGCGTTTTGGGCGTCGACCAGGGCCTGCCGGGTCTGCGCCACCTGCGCCTCAGCCGCCGCCCGTTGGCCGCCGGTGGGACCGGCCTCGAGCAGTGCCAGGTTGGCCTGCGCGGCAGCGAGCGCGGCCTCGGCCTGGTTGAGTTGCGCCGAGAGGCTTGAGTCATCGAACACGACCAGGGTTTGCCCGGCCGTGACGGCGGCGCCTTCTTCGGCGGTGACCGAGGCCACGCGGCCCGAGAGCTCGGGCGCGACAGTCCAGGACGTGCCCTCGATCGTGCCGGACGCCGTGAGGACGCCGCTTTGGGCCGCGGTGGGCAACGTCAGGTACCAAAAGGCGCCGCCGACGACGGCGACCAGCAACACGATCGGCAAGACGATTCGCGGATTGGGATGCATACAAACCTCCAGGACTTCAGTCCAGACGCTTGCGGAAACGCAGCGCTGCACTGCCCATGATCACCACGGCGAACACCGCCAGCGCCACCACCTCGAACCACAGCGCTTCGAGGCCAACGCCCTTGAGCGTGATCCCCCGCACCACCACCAGGAAATAGCGCAACGGGATCAGGTAGCTGAGCCACTGCAACAGCGGCGGCATCGCGGCCAGCGGATAAAAGAAGCCGGAAAGGAAGATCGCCGGCAGATTGAAGAAGATCGACGTGATCGTCGCCTCCTGCTGGGTGTTGGCCAGGGTCGAGATCAAAAGCCCCAGGCCAAGCGTGGTCACCAGAAAGAGCGCGGTCAGTGACAGCAGCAGAAGAAGACTGCCGTTGATCGGCACGTCGAACAACAACCGCCCGACCACCAGCACTTCGAGGCTATCGAAGAACGCGATGAAGACATAGGGCGTCAGTTTGCCAACCACCAGCTCCCAGCTGCGGATCGGCGTGACGATCAACTGCTCGATCGTGCCGCGCTCACGCTCACGCACAATCGCGCCTGAAGTCAGCACGATCGTCAGAAATTGCAGGATCAGGCCGACCAGGGCCGGCACCATGTAGTAGGCGCTGATCAGATCCGGGTTGAAGAGCACCTGGGTTCGGACGTCGATCGCGGTCCGTAGCGCCCCCGCCTGTCCGCGCGCCGCAAGGCGTTCGGCCATGATCGCGGTCGAGCGGGCCTGACCGATCAGCGTTGCCGCCGAGAGCGCGGTGCCCGCGATCGTCGGATCGGACCCGTCGATCACGAACGCCACCTGGGCCACCTCGCCCCGCGCCAGAGCTTCGGCATAGTCAGGCGGGACGATGATGGCGGCCCGGATGCTGCCTTGATCGATCAGATCGCGGATCGCGGCTTCGCCTTCGACCTCATGCGTGATTCGGAAATAGTCGGCAGCGCGATAGGCATCGAGCAGTTGACGCGATTCGGCCGAGCGGCTCTGATCCCACACCGCCAACGGCACATTGCGCACGTCGTTCGTGGCCGAATAGCCGAGCAGCAGCATCTGCACGACAGGCATGAAGAACGTGATCGCCAGCGTGCGCGGGTCGCGCACGATCTGGATGAACTCCTTACGGATGAGCGACCACAACCGCGTGATCATGCCGCCCTCCGTTTCGGACCGGCGAGCGCCCCCTGCCCCTTCGGCGCGGTCAGGCCGCGCAGACAGACTTCCATCTGCGTGTCGAACCACTGTTCTTCGCTGATCCCGCCGAACAGCTCGCTCAACCGGTCTCCCAGGATCAAGCGCACCACCATGTAGCCGAGGATGTTTGCGAACAAGATGAGATACACCTGGCGGATGTCGGCCACATTCAGCTTGCCGGACTTGCGCATGACGGTCGGCAGTGTCTGGAGGAACTTCGGCGCGATCTCGCCGACCATGGCCCGCAGGTGGCGGCCTTGAAATTCCACGACGTCCATGAAGGCCAACGGCAGCAGATCGGTCCGAACCTTCTTGAGGATCTCACGGACGCGTTTGATCAGAGTCCGGAAGTACTCGGCTTTGGTCTCGCCGGTGTCGGTCTCGAGCGCGGCCAGCAGGTCGCGATACGGGTGATAGGCGTCCAGGACGGCCGTGAAGAGCGCGTCTTTGTCGGCGAAGTGATTGTAGATCCCGGCCAGGGCCAGACCCGAGGACGCCGCGATCTGGCGCATGCTGGTGCCATGAAAGCCCTGCCGCAGGAACAGCACATGCGCGGCCTCGAGCACTTTCTGACGGGTCTGATCACCCTTGCTGGCCGGGTTCTCGGCAGGTGCCGCCTCTTGGGTTGGCGCCATGACATCCTCCTGAAAACGAACGATCGTTCGTTCGCATCGTAACGCGGTTTACCCGGCCGTCAAGTGGGAACTTCGTTGGCACCCAAGTTGTGGACGAAGGTCACGACTGGATCCCTCACATTCGGCCCAATCCAACCGGGCTGCGCCGGCGAGCGACCCCGACCGGAGTAGGATGCCGCCATGTCTTCCGCTGCGGTCATTCGATCGAGCCGGATGAGCCTGACGAGTCGTGTCCGGGTGACGGCCGCAGCGGTTGTGCTGGCGGCCAGCTGCACCCCCATCCCCCCGCCCGAGGCGTCTCAACCCGTGATCACAACAGTGACAGCGCAAAGGACCCTGACGGTTTTCTTTGAGGCCGTCAGCACCGGCCGATATGCCGAAGCGGCCGAACTGAACGGCGGCTCCTACGAGATCCTGCAAGGTTGGAACGCGGGCGTGGATCCCGCCGACAGGGAGGGGCTGTTGCGGGCCGGTTGCGAGATCAATGGCCTGCAGTGTTTGCCGGCTCGATCGATCACGGGCGTCGCTCAATTGGAGACGCGGTTCATGTTCGACGTCACGCTTCGAAACAGGGCTGGCGGGATGTTCGTGCGTGGGCCGTGTTGTGGGGCCGATGCGACCCAGATGCCGCCGGTAAGTGTGTTCCCGTATACGGTCGTTTGGACCGACGCCGGCTTCCGCGTCCTTGACTTGCCGCCTTATGTTCCCTGAGGGCAGGCCGCCAAACCCCGGCGTGTACAAAACCGGTTTGGGTCGGGTACAATTGGGGCTCTCAGCGACCCGAAAACCCAGCTCCGGCTTCACTGCCATCCTGACGGCAGGATAAAGCTTTCGTGTGTCGGAGCCACTGGGTCGCGCGAGCGGGCATCATTGGATGGCGCGCATCTACGTCTTTGTCAACCAAAAGGGCGGCGTCGGTAAAACCACGACCGCGATTAGCCTGGCAGCCTATCTGGCGCTGCTCGGGCAACGTGTGTTGCTGGTGGACCTGGATCCCCAGGCTAACGCCACGTCGTCGCTGGGCGTCGATAAGAACACGATCGACGGCGGCGTCTATGCGGCGCTGATCGGACAGTCGACGGCCGTCAGCCAGATCCTCAACAGCGCGCGGCTCAAACTGGCCCTGCTGCCCTCCTCGTTGGCCCTGGCCGGCGCCGAGATCGAACTGGTCGGCATGCTCGCCCGTGAGAGCCAGTTGCAGCGCGCCTTGCGGCCGCTCGAACCCAGCTTCGACTACATCTTGATCGATTGCCCGCCCTCCCTGGGTCTGCTGACGTTGAATGGCCTGGTGGCGGCACGCGATGGCGTGATCATCCCGGTACAGGCCGAGTACCTGGCGCTCGAAGGGTTGGGTCTGCTCACCGGCACAATCGCGCGCGTGCGGCAGGCCTTGAACCCGGATCTCGAGATCCGGGGCGTGGCCATCACCATGTTCGACGGTCGGGTCGCGCTCTCGGGGCAGGTCGTGGCCGAGGTGCGCAAGCATTTCGGGCCGAAGGTGTTCACCACCGTGGTGCCGCGCAGCGTCCGCTTGGCCGAGGCGCCGTCGCACGGCGTGCCGATCTCGGCCTACGCACCGACCTCACCGGGCGGCGTGGCGTATCGCGCCCTGGCCGAGGAATTGCTGGCCGGCGATCAACGCCCGGCACCCGGCCCGGCGTCCCAGGCCATCGACGAGACGCCCCCCACCCTGGCCGCAGTGTCAGAGCCCTCCCCGGTCGAGCCGACCGACGCCGTGCCGGGCGCGATCGAGCCGGCGTCCGAGCCGGCGCGTGAGCCGACCGATACAGCCGATCTGACCGAGCCGGCGCGTGAGGAAGGCGCACCCCTGTCATGACCAGCGCCAAGCGCGGCCTGGGCCGCGGGCTTGATGCCTTGATCCCGACGACGGGGTTCGAACCCCGTGAGGGTGGACCCGCGTCTTCGGCGCCGTTGGGCGCCGCCGTGCTCGAAGCCCCGATCGGCTCGATCGCGCGCAACCCACGGCAACCGCGGACTGTGTTTGAACCACAGGCGCTGCAGGAACTGGCGGCCTCGATCAAGGAGCACGGCGTGCTCCAGCCTCTGGTCGTCTCGCCCGGTGACACGCCCGATCGCTTCGTGCTCATTGCCGGCGAGCGTCGCCTGGAGGCCAGCAAGTTGGCCGGGCTGGCGGCCGTGCCCGTCATCGTCCGCGGCGCCAGCGACCAGCAACGGCTGGAGCTGGCCCTGATCGAGAACATCCAACGCGCCGATTTGGGCGCGCTCGAGACCGCCCTCGCCTACCATCACCTGGCTCAGGACTTCGGTCTCTCGCACGAGGCCATCGCCGAGCGCGTCGGCAAGAGCCGTGTCTCGGTCACGAACACCTTGCGTCTGCTGCGGCTGCCGCCTATGGTGCAGGACGCGCTCTCGGCCGGCATCGTCAGCGAGGGCCACGCGCGCGCGCTGTTGCAACTGCCGACACCGGAAGGTATCGAGGCGGCCTTTGCGACAGTGGTCAAGAAGGGCCTGACGGTCCGCCAGACCGAGGAGCTGGTGCGCCAGCTGATGGGCGAGCGCCCCGAACGTCCGAGCCGAGAACGACACGCCGACTCCGATGCGCTGGCTGAGGCTCTGCAATCCACCCTGTTGACCCGCGTGCAACTCAAGCGCAGCCGCGCCGGCGGTGGAACCCTCTCGCTGCACTTCTCCTCGGACGAAGAGCTCAACGCTTTCGCCGACCGCATCCTCGGCTCAAACCTCTGACCCCTGGGCAATCGCACCGCCGTCGCGAGGACCGGTTTCCTTGAAACCATTTCGTGCCTGCTCAGCCGGCAGGTCGTTGGCCAAAAATAGGGAGGGGTGTGAGGGTCGGGGGTCCCCCCCACCCGCACACCCCGCCCTGTGATGCACGTCTTGTCCCGCCCGGGGTGGACCGATGC
>JAEURK010000188.1 GCA_016789175.1 Anaerolineales bacterium | reverse complement strand
GGCGCGGGCTCGACCGCCGCAACGTTGGGCTGGGCTCCCGTCAATTGACGGAAGGCCAGGGTCCAGGCCGAGGTCAGCCAGGTGTTCAACCCGCCCTGAAGGATCAGCAACACCGGGAAGTACAGGGCCCCGCAGATGATCGCCGGCAGGAAGGTGCCAAGATCCGGCTGAACGTTCTGCGCAGCGCTGCCGATCAGCAGCGCCAGGGTAGGCAGCACAGCCAGGATCATCGGCAGCGCCAGGAGCAACCCGATGAAGAACGCGCCGACGATCGTGATCAAACCCAGCACCAGCACTTGCGACCAGTTCTGACGCAGGAAGGCCCAGCTCTTGCGGAGCGAGTCGACCACGCCAACGCCCTCCAGCACGATGTAGTACTGGGCGAAGTACTGCCAGATCGACACCACGATGCCCGCCGGGATCAGCAGACACAACAGTGGAAGCAGACAGATCAGCAACAGACCCGCGGTTGCTGCGACCATGACCGTCACGATGACGACCAGCAGGATGATCGGCACCGCGATCAACAGACGGAGCAGGAAGAGCGGCACGATCTTCTGCACGCCCACCGCCCAGGCTTCGCCAAAGGTCACGGACCCCGTCGAGTCGACCGTGGCCGCGCCATGGATCAGGCCGCCCTCGCCGATCAAGCCCAACACATAAAAGATCAGCGCCAGGAGCAGGACCGCGCAGCCGATGCCGATGATCCACGGCAGATACTGCTGGAAGTCCATATTCCGGAACTGCTCCAGTTGCGGCGGAAGATCGACGCCGCCCTGGTCGTTGACTCGAAAGTCGGTGCTGCCTCCGTTGCCGCCGCTGCTCGAACCGCCTCCCTGGCTGCAACCGGCCAGGATGCCGAAGATCCAGAGCACCTTGTGGCGCCAGGTGATCTGCCAGGCGCGCGACAGAGTGGATCCATAGTCTAGTGATACGTTCATGAGTGCCTCCACCTTCCATACGGCGCAAACGGTGCGCGGTTGCGCAGTCGGGCGTTGCGCCGAATAAGGTCGAGGGGTATTGTGCTTCGGACCGAGCCGGCGCGCCACTGCCCACTATCCCGAAAAGCAGCGCCGGATCTCAATTCGAATGGGAACTGGCATCCCGGTAGACGAGAGCCTGGAGGATATTGGTGTAGATTGCGCCGCCCAGGACGACGGCGAACAGGGGCAGGCCGCACACGAGGGCCACCGCGCCGGTTGTGATCGGCGCAACCAGGCCCAGATCGGGCCAGATCCAGACCAGGGACACAACGACCAGGCCCGGCGTGGCCAGGACACCGATCGCCAGAGAAATGACCAGCGTCAGCGCCAGCACCAGCACGAATCCAGCCCAACCGCGCTTGAAGACGGCCCAGGCCCGACCCGGCGCCTCTCGCCCACGCACATCCTCCAGGCTGACCGCCAGGACCAGCAGCAGAAAGACGAGGCCCCCGATCACATTGAGCGGGGCCAGGATCGGGCGGACCGCAGCGGCCAGCACGGCCGGCGCGCCCAGGGTCGAGAGCAGAATCGGGAGCAGCGCCAGGATGCTCAAGGCTGAGCCAAGCGTCAGACTCAAGACGACGATCCGGGTCAGTCGCGCTCGGCCCAAGGCCAGGCTGGCGGGCAGCGTGAGCGCCGGGCCGGGCTTCAGGGCGTGGGCCGCCGTCCGATAGATCGCGGCCAACACGATCTGGGTCAGGGCGCTGAAGACGACCACCAGGAGCACGCCGCCCACCCAGAACGCCGTGAGCGCCCCGGGTTCGACCGACGTTAGCCAGCGCTGGGCCGCGACCGGCAGTAACGCCGGATCGAGCTCCCGCAGCGCACCCAGCGCGCCAAAGCCGCCGCTCACGATCACGGCCGGCAGACCGATAAGGAGCAACAGCACATGCAAGGCCCACAGCGTCGGCTGGGTGCGCGTGATGTGCCAGGCGTCACGGAGCAGCGCCCGCAGGTCCATGGGCTCGGCTTTATTCCCACTCGATCGTCGCCGGCGGCTTCGACGAGATGTCGTAGACCACGCGGTTGATGCCCTTGACCTCGTTGACGATCCGGCTCGAGATCCGGGCCAGCAGGTCGTAGGGCAGGCGGGCCCAATCAGCCGTCATGAAGTCGTCCGTGGTAACGGCCCGGATCGCGCACGTCTCCTGGTAGGTCCGCCCATCGCCCATCACGCCCACCGAGCGCACCGGGAGCAGGACGGCGAAGGCCTGCGAGGTTCCCGCGCTGGCGCCAGCGCCAGCGGTCCGCAGCATGCCGGCTGCGCCGAGCTCGTCGGTCACGATCTTGTCGGCCGCGCGCAGGGTCTCGAGCCGCTCCCAGGTCAGGTCGCCCAGACAGCGCACGGCCAGGCCCGGGCCGGGGAAGGGCTGGCGCCAGACCAGGGCCTCGGGCAGGCCGAGTTCGAGACCGACCTTCCGCACTTCATCCTTGAACATGAAGCGCAACGGCTCGACCAGCTGGAAGTTGAGATCCGGCGGCAGGCCGCCGACGTTGTGATGGCTCTTGATCTTGGCCGCCGATTGGCGCTCGGGGCCGCGCGACTCGATCACATCGGGGTAGATCGTGCCCTGCATCAGGAAGCGCGCCTCGGCGCCGTCCAGCGCGCGGCGCGCCGCGCGCTCGAAGATGCGGATGAACTTCTCGCCGATGATCTTGCGCTTCTCCTCCGGGTCGGTGACGCCGGCGAGCGCATCCAGATACTCCTCGGCGGCGCTGACGGCCACCAGCCGGGCGTGGAGCGTGTCGTTGAAAGCGCGCACCACGGCCTGCGGCTCACCGGCCCGCAACAGCCCGGTGTCAACGAAGATGCAGGTGAGTTGGTCGCCGACGGCGCGCTGAACGAGCGCGGCGGCCACCATCGAGTCGACGCCGCCGCTGACGGCCGCGATCACGGCGGCGTCACCGACTTTGGCGCGGATGTCGGCCACTGCGGCCTCGACCATGCTGCCCGGCGTCCACTCGGCGCGGACGCCCGCTACGTTAATGAAGGCGGCCAGGATGTCGCGCCCACGCTCGGTGTGGTTGACCTCGGGGTGGAACTGGATCGCGTAGATCCGGCGCGCCGGGTCCTCGAAGGCCGCGATCGGGCAGTTGTCGGAGGTGGCCGTGATGGTGAAGCCCGGCGGCACGCGGTCGACCCGATCGCCGTGGCTCATCCAGACCTGGAAGGGCTCGGCCTGCGGCAGGATCTGGCTGGCGGACCCGGTCGGGAGCAGGGCGGCGCGACCATATTCCCGCTCGTTCGAGGCCAGGACGTGCCCACCCAGTGTTGTCGCCAGCGCGTGCAGGCCGTAGCAGATTCCCAGGATCGGCCTGCCTGAAGCAACGACATAGCTGGGGAGTTGCGGGGCGTCGGCGTCATAAACCGAGTTGGGGCCACCCGAGAGGATATAGGCGGTCGGCTGAAGCGCCCGGACCTTCTCGGCCGGCGCGTCCCACGGGAAGATCTCGGAGTAGACGTTGAGCTCGCGAATGCGGCGAGCGATGAGTTGCGTGTACTGCGATCCGAAATCAAGGATAGCGATGGTGTCCATGCGCCAATGATAGGCGAAAACACGAGGCCCGCGCAGCGCGCGGGCCTCGTGTTTTCGCCCAATAAACCGGGTGCAGGGATTGTGTTATTCCGCGAAGACGATCCGGCCGTCGGCCATGCTGCTGATGATGGCGAGCGATTCGATCGGCACATCCAGGCTCTGGAGCAGCGCCCGTCCGCCCTCGAAGGTCTTTTCGACCAGGGCGCCGATGCCCGTGATCGACGAGCCGGCGACCTGGGTCAGGCGCACCAGGCCCATGATCGTTTGGCCGGTGGCCAGGAAGTCGTCGATGATCAAGATCTTTTCGTGGCTGCCCAGGACTTCAGGCGAGACGATCAACTCGACCGTGCGGCCCTTTGTGTGCGAGGGCGTCAGGGTCAGGAAGACCTCGTTGGGCATGGTCACCGGCTTTGCCTTGCGTGCGTACACAACCGGCAAACCCAGGTACTTGGCCGTCATCAGCGCGGGCGCGATGCCCGAGATCTCGGCGGTCAGGATCTTGGTCGAGCCCAGATGCGCGAAGCGACGCGCCAGTTCGGCGCCGCAGGCATCCATCAGTTCGGCATCCACCTGATGATTGATAAAGCCGTCGACCTTGAGGATGCCGTTGCCAAGGTTGCGGCCGTCGCGTTTGATGCGTTCGATAAGGGCTTGCATGAGTCGCGATTCTAACAGCGTTTCGGATCCCGGGTTGAGCGAGGGGCAATCGGATTCAGTTCTCGAGTCCTGGAAAGGATCGGCGCAGCCGGCCGATCAGCCCCGCGGGCGCCGCCGCGGACAACCGCTGATCCGTGGGCTTGCGGACGATGGGTCGGCAGTGATCGTGCTGGCAGCGTTCCCGCCGGCGATGCGCCGGGCCACACGATCGAATCAGAGATGGTAGAAGGCTTTATAGGTGCCCGCGGCGACAAAGCCGAGCTTCTCGGCCAGGGCGCACGACTCCGGGTTGGCGGCGTCCCAATTCGGCCGCAGTCCGCGGCGCAGACATGCGAGCACCAGGCCGGCGGCCAGCGCCGTGGCCACACCTCGGCGACGGAACGGCTCGGCGACGAAGACGCTGACCTCGAGACCGCGGCTGTTCACAAGCGAGCCGTACGCGGCGCCGATGGGAACGCCATCGGCGAGCACGGTGTAGCCGAGGCTGCGCGCGACGAAATCCTCGGCGGAGTCGAAATCGGACAGGTCCAGCAGCGGTTCAGCGCCGGCCGCAAGCTGCGACACCAGCGCGACGTCGACAGCTCGCGTGTGTGGGCCGTGCGGCGATGTCGCCAGCAAGGCTTGCAGGTGTGCGACGTTCAGGCGCTCGGTGGCGAAGCTATAGCGCGGGAAGCCGCGCAGGTCCGGACCGAACACCGCTTGACCACGCTCGTGCCAGCCGGGCGTCGAGGGCATCAACAGGCCAAAAGCCGGCAGCGCGTGCAGCAATGCCTCGGCTGCCGGGCCCTCGGCATCGCCGGCGAAATACCAGAACGGCCCGACTGTGATGGCAAAGACCGTCGGGCTGGCGACCGAGTCGACCAGGGCCCGGCCCAGCTGACCTTCAATGGCACAGTCGATGGCGGTGTCGACCCGAGGGCAGGACCGGAACGCGGTTGCCAGGGTCAACCGGTGAGACGGTGTCAGGGCATAGGGTTCGAGCATGTGAGCTCCTGTGAGTCGATCGCTGCTTCAATGAGCCGGTGCTTCATTATCGGGTGTCAACCAGTAATCGCCGCCGCCGCGCTCGCGCCGCATGAAACCATACTCGACCAGATCGCGGCGAAGCGAGGCATAGTCGGGGTGCACGTCGGTCAGGACAGCGTTGACCTCGCGCTCGCTGTAGCGGTGGCCGGGCTCGAAACGCGTCGCGAGCCAGCGCAGGATCGCCAGCCAGCGCTTCTCCTTCGACGGAAAGCGGGTGAGGCGCCCGGAGACCGTGTACTCCGCCACGATCTTCTTGTCCTCGGGGCTGAGCGGCAGTGGGTCGATCCAGGTCGTGTCGTTGATGACATCGGCCGGCTCCTCGAGCGGCTTGTCGAGGTCGGCCACGTAGGCGCGATACCGCGCCAGCCGTTCGGGGTTGAGACGATAGAAGCGCTGGGTCCCGGCCATACGCAGCTGGAGCAAACCGGCCGCATGCAGTTTCGCGATGTGGTGCGAGACCGTCGGTTCGCTGAGCCCCAGGCGTTCGGTCAATTCGCCGGCTGTCTGTTCGCGTTCCGCCAGCCATGAGACCATCTGCAACCGACTTTGGTCGGACAGGGCCTTCATCAACGTGAGCACATCCGGAAGTTGGGTGCGGAGCATGGTCACCTCGGTCATACTTTATTTTGTAATCGTCTAATTAGATATATGTCGAATTTATAAGATCGTCAAGTAGACCGAATCGCTGCCGCCAATTGTCGGCCAGGCGTCGGCTGAATGACCGGTTAATGTCGGCAACGCGGATATAATCGCGCAGGATTACGCTATGGCCCTACCATCTTCACAAAACGATCCCAACGCCGCTTTTCACGCCCAAAGCCTTGAGCAGGTCGCCCAGGTGCTGGATACGCGCCTCGACCATGGTTTGACCGCCGCCGAAGCGCAGGCACGGTTTGCCCAGCACGGCCCAAACGAGTTGCCGGAGCAGCCGCCGACACCGCTCTGGCGGCGCATCGTCGACCAGCTGCGCGACTTTGTCGTCCTGCTTCTGATCGGTGCCGCCGTGATTTCGATCGCCCTGGGTGACACTGCCGAGGCGGTCGCCATCCTGGCGATCGTGGTGCTCAACGCCGTGATCGGCGTGATCCAGGAATCGCGCGCCGAGGCTTCGTTGGCGGCGCTCAAGAAGCTGGCGGCCCCTGAGGCCCGGGTGGTGCGTGACTCGCAGCATTTGAGCGTCCCGGCCCGCGAACTCGTCCCGGGCGACATCGTTTCCCTTGAGGCCGGCAATTTTGTGCCGGCCGATTTGCGCCTGGTCGAGTCGATCAATCTGCGGATCGAAGAGGCCGCATTGACGGGCGAATCGTTGCCGTCGGAGAAGCGTGCGGCGCTGACCATCGACCGGGATGCCCCGCTCGGTGATCGCGCCAACACGGCCTTTTCGGGCACCCTGGTCGCCAACGGCCGTGGCACCGGCGTCGTGATCGCCACCGGCACGTCGACCCAGATCGGTCTGATCGCGCAGATGCTGGCGGCGGTCGAGATCGAAGACACGCCGCTGCAGAAACGGCTCGACGGACTGGGCCGACAACTGAGCATCGGCGCCCTGATCGTGGTGGCCGCGGTCTTCACCATCGGCGTATTGCGCGGCGCGGATCTGCTCGAGGAGTTCATCATCGCGGTCAGCCTGGCGATCGCAGCGGTGCCCGAAGGCCTGCCGGCGGTGGTCACGATCACGCTGGCGCTCGGCATGCGCGAGATGGTCAACCGCCACGCGCTCATTCGGCGCCTGGCCTCGGTCGAGACGCTTGGTTCGGCCAGCGTCATCTGTTCGGATAAGACCGGCACGTTGACTCAGAACGCCATGACCGTCACCCATCTGTGGGTCGATGGCGAGACCTTCA
>JAEURK010000119.1 GCA_016789175.1 Anaerolineales bacterium | reverse complement strand
TGTTGACTCGCCTCATTCACCAGCGGGCCTTTTTCGTTGACCTTGAGATAGTGATCATGCCGTTCGGTCACGATGCTGACGTTCGTGCGGGTCTCGTCGGAGATCGCGACAAAGTCCGTAGCAACACCCAGGGCCTGCAAGCCGGCGCGGAGTTGGTCGCCGGCATGCCCGCCCACGAATCCCAACGCGATGCTGGTCGTCCCCATGGATCTCAGAAGACGGGAAACGTTGAAGCCTTTGCCGCCGATATCCACCCGAGAATGAACCGCCGACAACACCGAGTCGAACTGCACATCCGTGATCGTCAGCTCGCGGTCGATGGCCGGGTTGAGCGTGAGGGTGTAGATCATGGCAACCTATTCGGGCGCCCGCCAGAACCGCTCGATCAAGGCCTCTTCGGCTTCGTTCACCCACATCTGGTCAGGCCCCAGTTTGGCGGCGACTTCGGGGATGCGGTCCTTCAGTTCCTTGAGGCCGGTGAGCGGCAGATTGTGGATCTGCGGAAAGATGACCACCTTACCGGGATACCGACTCTCCATCACCGATCGGATCGCCTCCGCCGCCGTCTCGATCCCGCCGATGGCTGCCACGGATCGACCGGGCGACAACGCCCCGGAGAGCCTCTTTTCCATCACGGAAGCCTGATCGTGAATCGTCAGACCGGAGGTGCCGGTGTATTGCGCATTCGAGAGATAGACGCGGCTGAGGTTGACCTTGCCCATTGTGCCATTGGGCACGCCGGCAAAGAGGACCAGCATGCCATCGGGCTTCATGACCGTGTCGCCCTCCTCCATCAGGCCGGCCACCGGCACACTGACGACGACGTCGTCTGCGCCCTGACCCTGGGTGACGCCCATGACGAACTCATGGAAGGACTGAGTAGCCGTATTCGGGTTGAAGACCAGCAACTCCCGCCCGTTCTTGCTGGCCAGCGGTGCGAACATATCCAGCAGCGTCTCCAGCCGTTCGTCGCTGATCTCCGTGGCGATAACCATCCGGGGCCCAGCGGGTAGCTCGAGCGCCCGCTGGACGTGCATCTGCCCCATAGGTCCGCCGGCGCCGATGAAGACAGCCACGCCATGGGCCCGCAGTTCACAGCGATTGCGGTCATCGCCGTAGGAGGCGGAGATGTCGGTGGTTGCATTGCCGACGAAGGCAATGTAGTCGTAGTGCAGGCGACCCAGATCCACCGAGGCCAGCCCGTCGAGCGGTTGGTTGCCGACGATGTTCAGCGTGCCACGCCGGGCGATGTAGCGCGCCGCCTGCCCGACCGCATCGGCGGAGGTTGGGTTGAGCAGGATGATGTCGTCGAAGCCTTTGCCGTCCGTGTATTCCCGGCTCAACGACTCATAGTGTTGGGGCGTGACCGCGTTCTTTTCGATGATCGAAGCGCCCGCGCTGGCCAGGGCCTGAGTCACTGAAGCCGGGGCGTCGGTCAGGATGAACGAGCTGGTCGGGTCGAGTTTGGAGAAGGTGAAGGCGGTCGGGTCATCGGGCTGACCGATGATCCACACCCGGCCGCCGGGCTTCGGGTCGAGCCGGCGGCGCTGGGTGTAGGCGGCCGCGACACAGCCCCACGGCTCGAGCAGCGCCGACTCGGCATAGCCCATGCCCGGCTCCATCGGCAGGAGGCAGGCGCCGGTATCGGTCTCGAGCACCTCTTTGCCGATGCAGTGGTATTGCACCAGGCCGCCGGGGATGGTGTAGCCATAGGCGGTGCTCAGGCCTTGCTGATAGATGTCGGGCTGTACCGCCAGGCGTTGACCGGCCACGTAACGCCCGGCGAGGTTTTTTCCGACTTTGATGATGGTCAACGAGACTTCATGACCGAGCCGAGTCGGTTCAACCGAGAGGTTACGGTTATAAAGCTTTGGATGACTGCCGCCCTGCTTGAGGATCTTGACATCGGAGAAGCAGATGCTGACCGCGTCGATACGGACGAGCAATTGATCGTCCGTGGGTTCGGGAACGGAAAAGGGCTCGGGCTGGCCGTCTTTACCCAGGTGTTCCAGCCCGGCTCCGTAAAGGTTCCAGGCAAAACTCTGGTCGGGCAGCGGGTGATTCGCGGATTGGTAGTGGCTGAATTTTTCGCCCATTGGGAAGGTCCTGCAACTGGTTCTGTGCTCGTCGGGGCTGAGTGCTTCAGGACACGCTCAGTGTCCGCTTCACCAGCTCACGCACCTCGCGCGCGGTGGAGCAGTCCAACGCCTGTTGAGCCAGCCCTTGTAGCTCAGAGGCTTTCAGGCCACGAATCTGCGCCTTGACCAGCGGTATCGAAGGCACATTGACGCTCAATTCATCGATGCCCAGACCGATCAGGATCGGCACAGCAGCCGGGTCGGAGCCCAACTCACCGCAGATGCCCACCCACTTGCCGTGTTTGTGCGCGCCGTCAATGGTCTTTGCGATCAAGCGCAGCACGGCCGGGTGCAAACCATCCTGTTTGCTGGCCAGCGCCGGGTGCGCCCGGTCCATGGCCAGCGTGTATTGCGTCAGATCGTTCGTGCCGATGGAGAAGAAACCCACCTCCCTGGCCAGCACATCGGCCATCAAAGCCGCCGACGGGACCTCGATCATGATGCCCGTCGTCACAGGGGGGATGTTCAACTCCGTCTGTAACTCATCCAACATTCGGCGTGCCTGGCGGAATTCCTCGATATCGCCCACCATCGGGAACATGATCCGCAGGTTGCCCCGCGCTCCCGCGCGCAGGATCGCCCGCAATTGCTCGCGAAACAGCGCGGGCCGATTGAGACACAGCCGAATACCGCGCTCGCCCAAAAACGGGTTCTCTTCCGGCTGCATTTGGATGTACGGCAACGGCTTGTCACCGCCCACGTCCAGCGTCCGGACGATGACCGGCAGGTTGCCCATCGCGTCGGCAATGGCGCGATACACATCGAATTGTTCCGCCTCGGTTGGGGCCGTGGTCCGCTCCAGGAAGAGGAACTCGGTTCGCAACAATCCGATGCCTGCCGCGCCCATCGACAGGGCCTTCTCGGCATCTGCCAGCGACCCGGCATTGCCAACCACGTCAACATGGCGGCCATCGGCGGTGATGGCGGGCGCCGTGGCTTGCTCAAGGGCGATATGGCGTTGGCCCAACCATTGCTCTCTCTGCCGTGTGGCCGACTGCACTTCCTCGGGCGTTGGGTTGAAGGTCACCGTGCCGGCGCCGCCATCGAGAATCACAACCGAATCTCTTTCCAGCTTCAACACCGACTCGTCCACGCTGACGATAGCGGGCAGCCCCAGCGCCCGCGCCAGAATGGCGCTGTGCGACGTTGGCCCGCCGTTGACGATACAAAAGCCGAGCACATGATCCTGATGGAAGGACACCGTATCCGATGGGGACAGCTCGCGGGCGACAATCACAACCGGTTTGTCAGGAAGCGTAGCCTGTTCTTCCTCGACCCCCACCAGGAGCCGAACCACCCGCCGGCCCACGTCCCGAAGATCATCCGCCCGGGCCGAGAGAATCGGGTCCCTCAACGCCGCCACGATCATGGCGCTGTCTTCGATCGTTTCCTTCCAGGCCTTGAGCGCATCCTGTCCCCTTTGAATGCGGGCCTGCACCGCATCGGTCAATTCGGGGTCATCGAGCAGCCCTCGATGCGCGTCGAAAATCGCGGCTTCGGCCTGTAAGCCCCGCGCGATCATCTGCTGATTCAAGGCGTCGAGCTGCTCGCGGGCGCTCGCCAGCGCATCCTGCAGTCGTTCCCAACCGATGACCAGCCCGTCCGAAACGTCGTCGAGCGAGATCTCCTGTCTCTGGTAGTGGAACACAGGGCCGATCGCCAGACCCGGTGCGGCGCCCACCCCCCTCAACACGTTGGCCCTGGCAGGCTGACCGTCGGCAACTGGAGCGGTGACAGGCTCGGTCGCACGAGGAGCGGGTGAGGCAGCGACCATCGCTCCTTCACCCAAGCCAGATCGGATGGCCGCTTCAATCTCAGCCAGGGCCGATTCTTCATCTTCGCCACTGACCTCGAACTTGAGCTGGCTCCCCTTCGAAGCCCCCAGTGTGAGCACCGAGATCAGGCTCTTGGCATTGGCCTTCTTCTCGCCATGCCAGATCGCCACATCCGATCTGTACTTCTTAACCAGATTCACCAACGTCTTGGCAGGTCTCGCATGCAGTCCTGTCTCGTTGTGGATCGTGATCTCCAAACGCATCATGATGCAACCCCTTTCGATCCAGTCGACTCAGGACGCCTTACGCTTCTCCGGCGCGCTCCTTGCTCAAGTGTTTCAGGATTACATCGGGATCGGTGGTGCCGATCAGCTCCCGGAGCACACTGTCATCTTCGACGGCTTCGGCCAGGTTCGCCAGAACGCCCACATGCTCATCACCGGAGGCGGCGATCCCGATCACCAAATAGGCGAGTTCGCCGTCGGTATCCCACTCCACGCCGTGCGCCAGTTGCAGCACAGAGATGCCCGTCTGCAACACATGGTCGCGGTTCTCATACACACCATGTGGAATAGCGACACCGCTCCCTAAATACGTGGACATGGTCGTCTCACGCGTCAGCATGCCTTCGACGTACTCGGGCATAACGCACCCCGACTTCACCAGCAGCTCCCCCGCCTTGCGAATGGCATCGGTGCGATCGGTGGCGCTGGCTTGCAGAGCAATACGGTCTTTGGAGAGGATAGTCATAATTGGTTGCACCTGAGTCGCGAGTTCTCACTTGGGCCAGGCCGACAGCGTGGCAGGCCGGCTGCATCTTACCGGACCCGTAGCGGAGCTGCGAAGTAACTCCCGGGTGGGTCCGCACTCATCCTGTGCGCTTTCGGACGGTTCACTCTTTGGCCGGCCACCGCGGCGCCGCGTTGTCGTTCTGAAGGGTGTCAGCAGGATCTGCGAGGACACGGCATCGGCCTCCGGGCCTAGTTCATACGTGGGCTCAACCCATCCAGGGCTTGGATTGTGGCGGGTTGATTCAGAGCCGTGATCTCCCATCTTCCATCGGCGTAGTTGGCAACGGAGTAGGACGCGTTGTCAAAATGAATGCTGGAGGCTTCCCCGATCGTAATCCCGCGCATCAGGCTCACGAACGTGCGCAGAAAATCGCCGTGCGAGCAAATCAAAACGGTTTGCTGATCATAGTGCGCCAGAACCTCGTTCATGAAGGTGTCGGCGCGCTGGCGAACTTCGGTGAGCGTCTCGCCGCCCACCGGGCGGAATTGAGAGAGTGGCAGGCCGGACCCTCGCACCTGTTCCTTGAATTCGTCTGCGGGCAACCCATCGAGCACCCCGCAGTTCCATTCGACAAGGGCGTTTGAGCAGACCACGTCCAGGGCATGATAGCGGGCGATGGCACAGGCGGTGTCGTACGCTCGCTGCAGCGGGCTGGCGATGATGTGGTCGATGTGGACGCCCTGCAATTGCCTGGCCAAGATCTCGACCTGCTCCCGGCCGATGGCGTTCAAGGGCCCGTCGCCTTGCCCCTGAATCAGGCGATGCAGGTTGGCGTCGGTCTGGCCATGGCGCACCAGGATCAACCGCACCATACGAAAGCCTCCTGGCCCAACCGTCTGATACCGGTCATGCCGATACCTTCCGGGTAGCCAGCCCATACCCCATACCGCACCCCACGACCGTCGTAAAGACAACCAGCGCGATCTTGCCGCCCAATTGCACGATGTACGTTCGAGCCGCCAGGGTCAGCATGAACACCAGAAAGAGGATCAGCGTTTCGCCATAGGCCCTGAGCATGATGGAAAAGGACGGACGCTTCTTCCAAAAACGAATCGCGACGGTGATCAATGCCGCCAGAAGGCTCAGAACGATCGCGCTCCCGTAGTCCGGGTCAGTCCCGGAGGGTGTATAGAAGATGCCATAATACAAGCCCAGCGCCGCGCCGATGAGCACATAGCGCTGGAGAATCCCCAGCTCGCGCGGTGTCAGGTTCGTGGGCATCTTCGTCAAATCGTCTCGACGATCTCGGTCCCTTCAACCAGGGCTTTGACAACCTGGTCGAACACCGGGTCATTGAGGAAGAAGTTGAAACCCACGACGACGGCTTCGGGCGCGCGCGACCGAACATTCTTGAGCATGCCCTTATGGCAGATGACCAGTTTGGCATCGGATGCCAGTTGGGTTGCCGCCGAGTGCACCACCGTCACCCTCTCCACTTTGGCGGCCTTCAGTTTCTTCTTTAAGGCGTTGACACTCATCAAGCTGGAACCAATGCCCGCCTCACAGACCATCGTGATCTTCGTCACATCCGCGGCTTTAATCGATTTTGCCATGTCCATGTGTCTCCCGAATAGGCACGAATTCAAGTTAACCATAGATGTGGAGTTCGGGTTGCTGGACCCGAACTCCACATCTATTGGGTCAGACTGAACCTAAGCCGCCAGGCCCGGGACGCTGGCCACGGCTTCTTCGCCCTGCGTAACCTCTTCCTTCACGGGGAAGCTGCGGAGCAGGACTGTACCGACCAGGAAGGATGCCACTGCGCCAATCAGCACACCGACCAAGACCTGGAAGTGCCAGTCTCTGGGCGTCATGGCGATGTAGGCGAAGATCGAGCCAGGCGAAGGGGTAGCCACCAGACCGGCGCCGGTGATCATCCACCAGGTGTCCGCGAGGATACCACCTGCATACATGGCCAGCAACATGATGGGGTGGGCCAACACGTACGGGAAGTAGATCTCATGGATGCCACCGAAGAAGTGGATGATGATCGAAGCGGGTGCCGAGTCTTTGAGCATGCCCTTGCCGGCGAACCAGTAGGCCAGCAGCAGGCCCAAGCCGGGCCCGGGGTTGCTCTCGAGCATGAAGTGAATGGCACGGCCCGTGGTCTGCGAGGCGGCGGCGCCAAGCGGAGCCAACACGCCAATGTTGAGGGCGTTGTTCAAGAACAGGATCTTGGCCGGTTCGATGATCAGATCGACCAGCGGGAGCAGTCCAGCATCGATGAGGCCCTGCACCAGCGCACCGGCCGCGCCGCTGACGCCGGTCACGAACGGGGCGACGGCGACCTGGGCCACCAGGGTCAGGATCATGCCCAGGATCCCAAGGCCGAAGTTGTTGACCAGCAACTCGAAACCGACAGGGGTGCGCGGCTCAAGCACCTCATCCAGTTTCTTCAACAACCAGCCCGAGATGGGCCCCATGATCATGCCACCCAGGAACTGCGGCACGTCGGAGCCAACCACCGCCCCCATGGTTGCGACTGCGCCAATGACGCCGCCGCGATGACCGTAGACGAGTTTGCCGCCCATATATCCAATAAGGATGGGCAACAAGTACACGATCATGGGTCCGACCAGCTTGGCAAAGCCCTCATTCGGGATCCAACCGGTCGGGATGAAAAACGCAGTGATCAAGCCCCAGGCTATGATGGCGCCGATGTTCGGGATGACCATCCCGGCCATGAAGCCCCCCCACTTTTGGATGTTCTCTTTCATTCGACATCTCCCTTGATTTCGTCTTCGTGAATGAGCGATTCTATGAATTCGAACCCAATGCCACTTGCTACGGTTCACCATCCTTTCATGAAAAGCGAAGTCCTGACGGAAATGAGGTGATGTCAAACGCCAACGCTCAGCTGCCTGAACTCGCATGCAACGGATCGTGCGTGCAACTGACGGCCGATCCAGCCCTCGGCGCTTGTCAGACGCACCAACGAACCCACGCCTGGGCGTGGCGATCGCCGGACCATTTGGTGCGATGGTGCAGAACGCCTGGCGCTCTTTCGCGCTCAAACGGGTCGGTACGCTCGAGCCATGGCCCTGGGCATACCTGGAATTTGCTTCTGGGTGGACGACGAGACCTACACACTATAGTGGGTTTGTGGCCCAAATGGGTATATTTTTCGGAGGTCATGGGGAGAAAAGGTATACCATTGCCAAATCTCGCGGGTGTTACAGTGGGTTGGCTCTGTTCGCCTCGATCCATCTATCAAGAAGCGAGATGACATGGATGAACTGAATATCGGCGTGATCGGTCTAGGGGCCATTGGTCAAAAACACTGCAGTGCCCTGGCGGTTCTGGAACGAGCTAACCTCTGCGCGGTCGCGGATGTCGACGCAAGCATCCTCGCCACCACAGCTGCGCAATACAAAGCCGCTCCCTATGCCAACGCGGAAGAACTCCTCAAACACCCCGGGCTTGATGCGGTGGTGATCGCCACCCCGGATCACCTGCACCGCGAGGCCTGTGTCCTTGCGGCTCAGCACGGCAAGCACATCCTCGTCGAAAAGCCGTTGGCGACAACGATCGACGACTCACAAGCCATCATCGCCGCCGCTGAAGCGGGCGGCGTCAAGCTCATGGTCGGGTTCACCTTGCGTTTCTCTCTGCATTACCAGCAGGCCAGAAAGGCCGTGATTGACGGTGTGCTCGGGAGCCTGGTCAGCATCTTCGCCCGGCGGCAGAACGTCATCTCCCAATCAGACCGGTTGAAGGGTCGTTGCGGCGTGCTGATGTTCCTCGGCCCGCACGACTTCGATGCCATGCGCTGGATCGTCGGCAGCGAGCCCGTGACTGTCTATTCGCAAGCGGCGACCAGCGTTCCCAGTGTCTACCCCATCGAGAACGAGACCTTCACCACGATCAAGTTCGCGAACGGGGTCGTGGGTTGCGCTCAGATCGGCTGGTACCTGCAGGACAAGCACCCGGCCGGCAAGGACTTCAAGCTCGACATCGTTGGGGACAAGGGCAGCCTCAATCTGGACCAGATGCGCCAGGGCCTCGAGATCTACACGGCCACGGGCGCCAAGTTCCCATCCGTCTCAGCCGGGCTGGTGGATGAGGATCGGGCCTATGTCGACTGCATCCTCGATCACAAGGACGTCCCCGTCTCTGGCAAAGATGGGTTAGCGGCAGTCCGTATGGTGCTGGCGGCGCTGAGATCCATTGAAACTGGGCAGCCGGTACATCTGTAGATGGCAAGGTTCCTATGTCCACTCGCGCAAGCCGTTTGCAGCAATTCGTTGAACAGGTCAGGAACCAACTGATCGTTTCGTGCCAGGCCTTGCCTGAAGAGGCGCTCTTCGGTGCCGACATCATGGCCAGGATGGCCGTCTCGGTGGCGCGGGGTGGGGCAAAAGCCATTCGTGCCAACACCCCTGTGGATGTGCGAGCCATCCGTCAAGCCGTCGATCTACCGCTCATCGGTTTGTACAAAGAAGTGCTGCCCGGCTACGATGTGATCATCACACCGACCTTGAATCACGCGCTCGCGATCGCCGAGGCCGGTGCGGATGTCATCGCCCTGGACTGCACGCAGCGCCCGCATCCTGAGCCCGATCTCCAGGCTCTGATCGCTGCCATCCACGAACAGACGAACTGTCTGGTCATGGCCGATATCTCCACTCATGCAGAGGGGCTGGGCGCCGCGGATATGGGCGCGGACATGCTGTCCACCACGCTATCGGGATACACCCCCTACAGCCCGCAACAAAAAGGCCCGGATCTTGACCTGGTTGCCCGGCTCGCCGCAGTGAGCCGCATCCCGGTGATCGCCGAGGGACGCTATCACACGCCGCAACAGGTCAAGCAAGCGCTTGAAAGCGGGGCGCTGTCTGTCGTGGTCGGTGGGGCCATCACGCGCCCCAGGCAGATCACCGAAACCTATGTCGAAGTCATCCAAGGATTGAAGTCGTGACCCGACTCTCGGATAAGACACGCCGTCTTGTCCGGGATTAGTCGTCTCCGCTCAAGGCCTATGAACCCATCCTATTTGCTCGGCGTGGACATTGGCACCTACTCCTCGAAGGGCGTGCTGGTCGCGGCCCACACCGGTGACGTGGTGGCCGAACACAGCGTCGAGCACACGCTCTCCATGCCCTACCCAGGCTGGGTGGAGCACGACCCTGATCGAACGTGGTGGGGCGAGTTCGTTTCCATCTGTCGCACCGTGATCGCCAACGCCGGGATCGACCCAAAGCACATACAGGGCGTTGGCGTATCCGGCATTGGACCGTGTGTCTTGCCCGTGGATGAGGCGGGCCAGCCGTTGCGTCAGGCGATCCTATATGGGATTGACACACGGGCATCGCGCGAAATCGCCCAGCTCGAAGAGGCACTGGGCCGCGACGAGATCTTCGAACACAGCGCCACGCATCTGTCATCCTCCGCCAACGGCCCGAAGATCGTCTGGATCAAGGATCATGAGCCGGAGGTGTATGCCAAAGCCCGATGGTTTTTGACCAGCCAGTCCTTTATTGTCTTCAAGCTAACCGGCAACGCCGTGATGGATCATTACACGGCCTGTACCTATGCGCCGCTCCTGGATGTTGCAGCCCGTCAATGGCGCGCCGGCATGGAGGACCTGATCGTCCCGACGCGCAACCTGCCCACCATGTCCTGGAGCAGCGAGATCGCCGGATCTGTGACTCGTCGGGCCTCACTCGAAACAGGGTTGCTGGAAGGGACCCCCGTCATCGCCGGAACCATGGATTCCGCCGCTGAAGCCATCAGCGCGGGTGTGACCGAATTCGGCGACATGATGATGATGTTCGGAAGCAGCAACTCCTTTATCCTGAAGACCGACCGGCTCGCGCCTACCGAGCACTTTTGGGCGCTCAATTGGCTTGAACCTGATTCGTTTGCCTGTGTCGGCGGCATGTCTACTGTGGGTAGCCTGACCCGGTGGTTTCGAGACCAGCTCTCGCCCCTGGAGGTTGCCGCCCAGGGATTGCATGGCGTTAACGCCTATACGGGTCTCGCCCGCCTGCTCGAGGCTTCACCACCGGGTGCCCAAGGGCTGATCGTCCTGCCTTACTTCGAAGGCGAGCGCACACCCATGTATGACCCCGACGCCAGGGGCGTGTTCTTTGGGCTGACTCTCAAGCACACCCGAGCGGATCTATACCGGGCGCTGTTGGAGAGCGTGGGCTTTGGCATCCGCCACAACATGGATGGCATGCTGGCTGAAGGGATCGTCCCGCGACACATTCTGGCTATCGGCGGTGGGGTGAAGAACCTGGCCTGGATGCAGACCATCAGCGACATCGCCAACATCGAGATGTCCATTCCGGAACAGCAGGTTGGTTCGGCGTATGGCGATGCCTTCCTGGCAGGGATCGGTGTAGGCATATTCAGCGGAGTGCGTGAGATCCGGAAATGGGTTCGCTACGTGAAACAGATCACGCCCAACCCGGAGTCCACCGCCCGGTACACGCCGCTCTATGGCATCTACCGTGAGCTGTATGCGCGAACCAGCAGCCTGATGGGCAAGCTGTCGGCGCTCCATCGCTAAGTGACGTGGTGGATGAAGATGTGATTATGAAAACGGGAGGCGCGCCAATGAGCCATGAATGGCGGAGGGCACTGGCTGTTGTGTGGGCTATAATCACCGAAAGGCGACGTGTTTTATCGTCTTTGCCGGGTGCAGTCTGAAGGGTCTCGATTGGCACTTCTTCCTGCAATGTTACTCACCCTCACCAACCGCCAGCGCAATATCTTGAAAGTCCTGTTGAAGACCAGTCGGCCGATCAATTCGATCGAGCTGGCGGGGTTGCTCAACGTCACACCTCGCCAGGTGGTGTACAGCATGCCGGCGATCCGCGATTGGTTGCGCCAGCATGATATCCACCTGTCGATGCTCGCTGGCAACAGTTACGCGATCACGATCTCCGGTCCGCAGGCACAGGCTTTGCTCCAGGAGATCGATTCTCACGCCAATACGCAGATCGTTCTGTCCATGAGCCAGCGCCAACAATTACTGGCGATGTTCCTATTGATCAAGGCGGGACCATTTACCTTTTCGAAAGTTGAGGAGATTCTACAAGTCTCGCGGATGACGGTCTTCAAAGATCTCGATGATATCGGAGCCTGGTTTACCCAGGAAGGGATCACCCTCGTCCGCAAGCCCCACTTTGGAGTCCAGGCCGTGTGCACGGAAAAGACCCGCCGCCAGACCATTGCCAAACTGATCTGGGGCGAGACACCGTTCAGCCGTGACCCGATCACCGAAGTGACCCACGCCGACGGCCTGGTTTTTGACCTGAAGGGCTACGCCCGCCTGATACCCATGTTGGAGTTCGTCAACACCTTTGTCTCACAGATCAACATGCGGCGCACGGTCACGCTGGTGACCAAGGCCGAAGAACAACTGGGGGGGCGTTTCACGGATGACGCCGTCCTGCACCTGGCATTCATGTTTGCCCTCATGGCCAATCGAGTGCGCGGCGGCAATCACCTGGAAGTTGCTGAAGAAACGGTGAGCGAATTGATGCCCATGCACATCTGGGCGGTGGCTGATTCAATTGCCCAGCATCTCAAGCGTGACTCCGCCTACTCCTGGACAACGGTCGAGACGGCTGGCATCGCCATGGAACTTTTGGCGGCACAGCGTAATGAGATACTTCCCGGAGAACTGGCGCAGAATCTGGTCTTCGAGCTGGATCTGGGCTGCATCATGGCGTATATGAGCGATGCGCTCAACATACCCAAAATCAAGGATGACCAGATCTTGCAGAATGGATTGTTGAACCACATCCTGCCCGCCTGCTATCGCCAGCGCTACGACCTCTGGTCTCCTGAGATGTCGACCAAGATCGAATTTCATGAACAGACCGACCTGGAGACCGACATCGCTCGTGGCGTTGTAGACCTCGTCCGGGAGAAGACAAGCCTTCACTTGAACGAGAATGACCTGAATACGTTGGTGATGTTGACAAAAGCTGCTTACATCCGCAATCGTTCCCATCTGGAACACGTCATCATCGTCTGCCCGAGCGGCATCGCCACAGCCCAATTACTGGTCGCACGTCTGAATGCCCGCTTCCCTTACCTCAATTCACTCGAGGTCGTGTCCGTGCGCGACCTGACCGCTGCGATGGTACTTTCCGCCGATCTGATCCTGACGACCGTGCCGTTGGCACAGCAATACGCCAGCAATCCCAAGGTGATTAGAGTCCACCCGCTTCTTATGCCCGAAGACATTGAGGCGATCACCAGATTTCTGAGCTAGGGGCCCGCGTCGCAAAGCGCCATCTCAGTCTGCCTCCATATTCATGCGGCGCATCCGACTTGGGCGTACGACTCGTACCGGCTTGATTGCCAGCGCGGCCGATTGTCTCGCTTACTCAATGCATGAGCGTGGGCTGCGTGTCTACCAGCCCGAGCCGGAGCGCCTTGAGATAACGGCGCTCGGCGGCGAGGGCGCGGCGCACACCCCGCACGGTGCGGCGGGCGGCTTGCTCATGGGCGGGCCCGGCGGCGACGTCGGCGCTCAGGTCGGCCAGGCGCAGGAGAGCGGTGCGCAGGTAGGCGGCCAGTTGCTCTTCGGCGGCGTGCACGGCCGGGAAGGTGCGGCTGAGCGCGCGCAGAGCCAGGGTCTGACCGTTGCGATCGGATGCCGTGCGAACGGCGGGGCGCAGGCCGCGCTCGATCTCCAGCCACTGGCTCACACCCACCAGGCTCTTCAACTCCCGTGACAGGCGCTCATGGCCGTCGGCGGCGGCCACGCGATCGAGCCGTCCGATCGTCAGGCGCAGTGCCGTATCCAGCGGGTCGAAGAGTTCGCTGGCACGGGCCGGGCGTGCGTTCCAACCCAGTGGAATGGTGTCGCCAAAGCTGACTCGGTTCCAGTATGTGAGCATGTCGGCGTCCTCCCTGATGCAGACTTAACGCAGGGGCGCGCGGTTTTTGGCCAGGGGCGACATGGGCGTGGTGCGTCAGGTTGGAATTCAGCCGCGTTTCCGCCCAACGCGATTTTCGAAACGCCTTGTTTTCCCCAGAATCGCAGGTGGACCTGTCAGGTCGAAGGTTAGAATCCCCCCGCCGGGAGGCTCGCCAGCCAATCGGCCACCGACGCGGACGAGCGTAGCCGCCAGACCTGTAGGTGCCCGGCTTCAGGCGCTGCCACGGCGGCCGGGAGTTCGCGCCGGAAGCGGCGATGCTGTCTGATCGCGTAGGGGAAGAGGGATCCCCGGCTGAAGAAGGCGTCACGCCAGGTTTCGCGGTTGCCCGACCAGAGCTCCTCGCGCCGGACGATGCGGCGCAGCGTGCGTCTCAACAGCCGCCCAAGGATCTGGCTCAGCGGCAGGTCCAGCCACACCAGGGCCTCGGCCCGAGCCCAGAGCACGTCGCGGACCGCGCCGTAGCTGGCGCCGATCGTCCAGGCTTCTTCGGCTGCGAGGCGTGCGACTGTCTCGCGGAAGGCGTCGCGCGGTGTTGGCGTCCAGGCAGGGCCCCAGAAGACCGCGTCGAGTTCGACAAACGGGACACCGATCCGGGCGGCGACGGCCTCGGCCAGCGTACTCTTGCCCGAACCGGCCGGGCCGGTGACGACCAGTCGCTTGAACATGGCGGTGCCTTGAAAGGCGTCGATTTCGGGAATGGCCGCATATGGCCGCATATCGACGTGGTGCGGTTTCGCCCCTTGACTCTGACGTGGCGTGATACTTTATCATGCCCCCATCACGGGCGGCCGAACAGCTCCAACAGGGCGCCTTAGCAGGCAGGGCAGCATGCACACGGTAAAACAACTTTCGACCCTGGCCGGCGTCAGTGTGCGCACGCTGCACTACTACGACGAGATCGACCTGCTCAAGCCGTCGTCGGTGGGCCGGAACGGCTACCGCTACTACGACGATCAGGCTGTGTTTCGGCTGCAGCAGATCCTGTTTTTTCGGGAGCTGGATATCGATCTCCCACAGATCAAGGCGATCCTGGACAATCCCGATTTTGACCTGGTCACGGCGCTGCAACAACACCGCCAGGCGTTGCAGACGCGGATGGAACGATTACAGACGTTGATGCAGACCGTCGACAACACCATCCTGCATCACCTGGGCGAGGTAAACATGAGCAAACAACAGCTCTTCAAGGGCTTCAGCGAGGAGCAGCAGAAGCAGTACGAGGTCGAGGCCGAAAAGCTTTGGGGGCCGAGCGTTCGCGAGACCGCCAGGCTGTGGAACAGCTACAGCAGGGAACAGCAAGCCGCGATCATGCAGGAGGGCAGCCAGGTGTATCTCGATCTGGTCGCCCACATGAGCCAGGGTCCCACCAGCCCGGAGGTCCAAACGATCCTGGAACGCTGGCACCAGCATCTGCGCTACTTCTATGAGCCGACGCTTGAAGTGCTCCAGGGCCTCGGAAACGCCTACAACGATCACCCTGACTTCAACGCCACGTTCACGGCCATCCATCCCGATCTGCCGCCGTTCTTGCAGAAGGCGATTCTGCACTACGTCGACGTTCTGGAAACCGAATGGCTCGAGCGCGAGCTGGGCACCCTGAAGGAATAGCGCGACACCGCCAGGCGACGATCATGGACGCAGGCAACACTCCCGAAAAGTTCAGCGTGCCGGCCCTGGAGGGGCGGGTCGTTCCGCCAATCGGCGCGCGTGCCGCCGAACGCGAGGCCGACCGGCTCCGCCGCCTCGAGCTGTTCGTGGTTGAGACACCGCGTCGCCGGCTCGCTGACCTCATCGTGCCGGAGGCCACGCGCCGACAGCTCAACACCTTGCTGACGAAAATCCGGCATCACCACACATTGTACGAAACCTTCGGCCTGAGCGAGGTCGATCCGTACGGTGGCCGGACGGCGATCAACCTCTACGGTCCGCCCGGGACCGGCAAGAGCTTCGCCGCCGATGCGCTCGCAAACGAGCTGGGGCTCGGCATCATCCGCGCCAACTACGCCGAGATCGAGTCGAAGTACGTCGGCGAGACGGCCAAGAACATCAAAGCCGCATTCGAGAAGGCCCGTGAGACCGGGGCCGTATTGTTCTTCGATGAGGCCGATTCGATCCTGGGTCGGCGGCTCTCGAACATCACACAAAGCACTGACCACGCGGTCAACGTCAGCCGCTCGGTGATGTTGCTCGAGCTTGATCGATTCTCGGGGGTGACGATCTTCGCGACCAACCTGGCGTCGAACTACGATACGGCCTTCGTCCGCCGCATCTTGGGGCATGTCGAGATGCCCTTGCCCGACGTTGGCGGACGCGCCAGGTTGTGGCGCTTGCATATTCCGGGTCGGATGCCCATCGCGCTGGACGAAGCCGGTTGGGACCGGCTGGCGGCCGAGACCGAAGGCCTGGCCGGCGGTGACATCCTCAACTGTGTGGTGTCGGCGGCCTCTCGGGCGATCGAACGCGATGGTCCCGACTGTCAGGTGACGCTGGCCGATTTTCTGGTCGCCATCGCCGCCACGCGTCGGGCCCGTGAGGTGATCGGCGTGGCCGCGCCCGGCGGCACGGCCACGCCCTGACTCGAGCCCTTGCCTACGCGATGCGTTGGTAGGCGCCCAGGGTTAGAAAATCCTCGAACGTATCCTGCGTCACAAGCGCATCGAAGAGGCGCCAGGCCACTTCGAACTTTCCGCTCGCGTAAGCCTCGGCGCCGACCAGCGCCTTGATCTTGTCCAGTTCCTCGGGCAGCAACTGCCGATACAGCTCAAGCGTGATCTTGCGCCCGTCGGCAAGCACGCCGTTCGAGCTGTGGATCCACTGCCAGACCTGGGCGCGCGAGATCTCGGCTGTCGCGGCATCTTCCATCAGATTGTAGATCGCGGCCGCCCCGACGCCGCGCAGCCACGATTCGATGTACAGAATTCCGACGTTGAGGTTCAGCCGCAGCCCGGCCTCGGTGATCCGGCCGTCCGGGATGCGGAAGTCGCGCAACTGCTCGGCTGTGACGCTCACGTCCTCCCGCAGACGTTCCTTCTGGTGCGGCCTGTCACCGAGCTTCTCGTCGAAGACGGCCTTGGCCACTGGCACCAGATCGGGGTGAGCGACCCACGTGCCGTCGAAGCCGTCATTGGCTTCCCGCAGCTTGTCCTCACGGACGCGCGCGATCGCGACCTCGTTAACGGCCGCGTCTTTGCGGCTCGGGATGAATGCCGCCATGCCGCCCATGGCGTGGGCGCCCCGTCTGTGACAGGTGCGCACCAACAGCTCGGTGTAGGCGCGCATGAACGGCGCCGTCATCGTGACCTGGGCGCGATCCGGGAAGACGAAATCCGGCTGGTTGCGAAACTTCTTGACGACGCTGAACATGTAGTCCCAGCGCCCGGCGTTGAGCCCGACGATATGGTCGCGCAGTTCGTACAGGATCTCGTCCATTTCGAACGCGGCCAAAATGGTCTCGACCAATACCGTGACCTTGATGGTGCCGACCGGCAGCCCAAGCAGCCGCTGAGCTTCGATGAACACGTCGTTCCACAGACGCGCTTCGAGGTGGCTTTCGAGCTTCGGCAGGTAGAAGTACGGGCCGCTGCCCTTGGCCAGCAGTCGCCCGGCGTTGCGGAAGAAGTACAGGCCGAAATCGAAGAGCGAGCCCGATATGGGCGCGCCGTCGACCCACACATGTTTCTCGTCGAGGTGCCAGCCCCGTGGGCGCACCAGCAGCAGCGCAACCCTGTCGTTGAGGCGGTAGGCCTTGCCGGCCTCGTTGGAAAAGCTCAAAGTCCGTTCGATGGCAGCCGTCAGGTTGAGCTGGCCCTGGATCAGGTTGGCCCAGGTCGGCGAATTGGCGTCCTCGAAGTCGGACATGAAGACGTCCGCGCCCGAGTTCAGGGCGTTGATGACCATCTTGGCGTCGGTCGGGCCCGTGATCTCGATATGCCGGCGCTGCAGGTCCGCCGGGATCGAGCCGACCTGCCAATCACCTGCACGGATGGCCTGGGTCTCGGCCAGGAAGTCCGGCAACTGCCCGGCATCGAGCGCGGACTGGCGTTCCTCGCGGCGGGCCAACAGCTCCAGACGGCGGCCGTTGAACGTGCGCTGCAGCTGGGCGATAAAGGCCAACGCGTCGGGTGTGAGCACCTCGACCGCCTCAATAAGCTCGGGGCCACGCAGGCTGACGCCGGGGGGCAGGGGCAGATCTGTCATGGGACCTCTGTGGTGGGGGCGCTTTGTGGCGCGAGTATAGCATGTGGATCGACGTGCACAGCCTGTGCGGGTCTGAAGGGTTTCGATCACTGTTCAGCCCTGGTGGGAGAAGCCTGGCTGAGCAGTCACAGAACGCGTATCAATGCGTGGCAAAGAAACCGGCCCTCGCGGATAAGGTGCGATAACTCTGGTCGGAACGAAGTGCTTCCACGGACCCGCATCAATCCAGCCAAAACCAGGCGAGACTCACATTTGTGAATGGCTGTGTCCGCTCACGACGATCGCCGCACCG
This sequence comes from Anaerolineales bacterium, assembly GCA_016789175.1. Taxonomy (GTDB): domain Bacteria; phylum Chloroflexota; class Anaerolineae; order Anaerolineales; family UBA6663; genus UBA6663. The sequence continues at coordinate 32,384 of JAEURK010000119.1, read as the reverse complement.
AGTTGACGTAGCCCCGGTAAGTTGAGATACTGACGCCGCCTGCACGCGTCGCTATGACAACTCCACACCCCACTCGTCCCGATCAGCCGGTCGTTTCCAGCCGATTCCTTGTGGGTCGCGCCTGGCTGGTCCATCTGTACACGGCGCTCGGCAACATCGCCGCCTTCAGCGCCCTGATCGCGATCACCAACCGCCACCCGGGGGATGTGTTCATCTGGCTGGCGATCGCGATCTTCATTGACTCCACTGACGGCGCGTTGGCACGCGCCTGGGACGTGGCGCGCTGGACGCCCAACTTCGACGGGCGCAAGCTCGACGACATCACCGATTACCTGACGTACGTCTTCATCCCCATGTACTTCGCCCACGCGTACGGGTTGGTCGCCGGCCCCGGAGTGCTGGCGCTCGGGGTGGTGTTATTGGCTGCGGCCTTCGGATTCTGTCAGGACTGGGCCAAAACGGAGGACGGCTACTTCACCGGGTTCCCCAACTACTGGAACATCGTGGTGCTGTATCTGTACTGGTTCAATCTGCCGCTCGAGCTCAACGCGTTCATCCTGGTGGCGTTGGCGTTCCTGGTCTTTGTGCCCATCAAGTACGTGTATGCGACGAAGACCGTCTTCTGGCGGCCCGTCACGCTGGCGTTGGGTGTGGTTTGGGGTCTGCTCCTGCTGGCCCTGTTGCGGGACTTCGAGCAACCGGATCGGCTGCTTCTGGCGCTATCCTTCCTCTATCCGGTGTACTACACGGCATTGTCGTTCTACCTCCACTTTCGTCCGCAACGCAGGAATCCATGAGCCAGATACGTCATATCATGGTGATCGACGACGATCCTTCGATCCGCCGCTTGATCGAACTGATCCTCCGGCACGAAGGCTACCGACTTAGCCTGCTCGGTTCGGCGGTCGGAATCCTCGAGCGCGCACGCGCCGACCGTCCGGAGTTGATCATCACCGATCTCATGATGCCGCAACTGAACGGACTGCAGTTGCTGCATGTCTTGAAAGCCGAGCCCGATTTGGCCGACATCCCCGTGATCTTGATCACGGGTGCCGGGCAGCAAAGCCAGGTTGACCTGGCCCTGGCACTCGGCGCGACGACGTGTCTCTACAAGCCTTTCGCTCAGGCCCAGTTCATCGCCGCGGTCCGGACGGCGCTGGCGGGTGGAGCGCTCTCGGGTGGCGATGAGCACGCCGCTTGACTCCGCGCGCCTCGGGCCGGACGCCGATCCGGCGCGCTGGTTCGCGCATTTGACCGGACGCCCCGCCCGCTGGACGGGGCTGGAAGCCGGGTCGCCCGCCGATCCGGCCGCGATCCCGCTGGTTTACGATGCCGATCCTCTCGGCTGGTTAGCCATCGACGGCATCGGCGCCTCAACCGACCTCTCGGTTCAGGAGCAGGCGACGTTGAAGTTGATCGCCGCGGCTTTCGGCGAACGACGAGTGGCCTCTGGGCTGGCCGACGAGGTGCTGACCGCCTGGAACCAGATTGCCTTTCTATATGAAGCACTGAAGATCGGAACGCTCAACAGCACGATCTCGGTTGTCGCCGAGCGGTTGGGCGCGCTGATGCAGGTGACCTTTCGCTGCGACAACGCCTTCGTGGTGGTGCGGTCCGGCGCCGAGTATGTGCGCCACACCGCGCGCCCGTTGATTGAGACGACGTTGCTGGGCTGGCTTGAGCTTCTGGCCCTGAGCGACGGTGTGGTGTTGCGCAACGACCATGTGCCGCCGGTGCTGGCGGTGCGGGTCCCGCTCGACACCGGGGGCGAGATCGCCTTCGGCCTGGCCGGGCCGGTGTCCGGGGCTTTCCTTGCGCGTGAGCGCCAGTTGATCGAGAACCTGGCAGGGCAGGTTGGGGCCCTGATCGACGCTATCGCGCTGCAACGCCGTTTGTCGGCGAGTTCGCGCCTGCAACAGGAACTCGAGATCGCGGCCCAGATCCAGGCCAGCCTGCTGCCGCGGCAACTGCTGCAGCCGGCCGGCTGTGAGATCGCGGGCCTGGTCGTCCCGGCGGCCCAGGTCGGCGGCGACTTCTACGACGTGGTTGCCTGTGCCGACGGCCAGTACGCGATCATGATGGGCGACGTCGCTGGCAAGGGCATGCCCGCGGCGCTGCTCAATTCTCTGGTGCGCGCGGAGTTGCGCGGCCAGGTGCTGGCCTTGCCCTCGGCCGGCCGCGCACTGGCTCGTGCCAATCAGGCCCTCAAAACCGACCTCGAGCGCCTGTCGACGTTTGCGACGGCCACGCTGGTCACGCTGGACCCGGTCACCGGGCGGCTTTCGCTGGCCAGCGCCGGACATACGCCGGCCCTATACTGGCAGAGCCGCGCGCAAATGTCAGCCGAGATCGGCAGCACCAACCTTCCGCTCGGCCTGGCGCCCGAATCCGCCCTCACCGAGCAGGCTCTGGACTTCATGCCCGGTGATGTCTTGATCCTGTACAGTGATGGGATCACCGAGGCTGAGGATCCCGACGGCCGTTTGTTCGGCTGGCAGGGACTGGAGGACGCACTGCTAGCCGCGCACGCTGCGCCGGCCGATGTCATCCTGCAGACCCTGTTGCAGGCGGTCGATGCCCATCGGCGCGAGGAGGCCATGCGCGATGACATGGCCATCCTGGTGGTCCGCCGCGAGCCCAGGCCGCTACCGTCCGAAGCGCCCTCGCATCGACCTTTCGTCATCCCAACTCACTACAGCGAGGTCGAGCGCATCCAGACCCTGCTGCTCGATCTGCTGGAACCCCTGGCCGACCGTGCCGAGCACGAAGTTTGGCTGCATGAGACGTCGCTGGCTTTAGTCGAGCACGTGACCAACATCATCCGACATGCCTATGGCGAAGCCGCCCAGGGTCTGATCTACGGGCTGCTCACGGTCGCCAACGACCACGTCCTCATCGAGACAGTCGATCGGGGCGAGGCCGTGTTCGATACACTGATGTTGACGCGCGCGGTGGCGGTGAGCAATCCGCTCGATCACGCCCGGGAAGGCGGGTATGGCCTGGCTGTGATCCGCACCGTCATGGACGTGCTGCACTACGAACGGCTGACATCCGGCCGTAATGTCTGGCGCCTGGAGCGCCGCATGCCGGGCGCGGCCGCGAAACGATCGAACAACCCGCAGTGAAAAGGTGAGGGGCAGGCATCATGGAAATTGTGACCGAGCCAAGGACGGCTCAGCAAGTGGTCGTGCGAGTCGCCGGGCGCGTCGATGCCGAGACCTGCCATCTGCTGCGCCAGCAATTGGTCGATCTGGCCGGCCGGAGCGTCACCCGGGTGACGCTCGACATGAGCGCTGTGAGTTTTCTGGATTCGTCCGGTCTCTCCGCTTTGGTCGCGGGCTTGAAGGCCCTGCGCCAGGTCGGCGGCGGGCTCAACCTTGCGGCGCCGCGCTCACAGGCGCGCACCGCCCTGCGCCTGACCCTGTTGGATACGATCCTGCCGATCTTCGAGACCGTCGACGAGGCCGTCACCGCACTCACCTGACGGCGTGCGCGTTCACCCTGGGTGTGATCAGGCACGCGTTGTCAGAGACCTTTTTTGCCGCGGATTTCGCCGATTGCGCGGATTTGAACAACGGGTGCCCTACCGGCAACGGTCCCGCTTCTTTCCGGGTAATCCGCGCAATCCGCGGCCAGAATCTGGGCTGGACAACTCGCCCAGGCACGCCCCTGGGTTCGCCACCTCCCGCGCTCAGAAGAATCTTTTATAATGAAGAGTCCAAGTTGGCCGGGTGATCGCGGGCGCAGCGGCGCGAGCCGCTCCGCGCTCGAGGAAAGTCCGCGCTCCGAAGAGCACGACGCCGGGTAACGCCCGGTGCGGGGTGACCCGCAGGAACAGGGCCACAGAGATGCGTATCGCCGGGGCTTGCCCCGGCAAGGGTGAAACGGTGAGGTAAGAGCTCACCGGCGTCCGCAGCAATGCGGGCGGCCAGGTATCCCCCGTCGGGAGCAAGGCCAAGCAGGGGTGAGCTGCGGCTCGCAGCGTTTGAGCCCCGGGTAGGCTGCTAGAGTCGTCCAGCAATGGCCGGCCCAGAGAGATGATCGCCTAAAACAGAACGCGGCTTACGGGTCGACTTGGATCTGCCGTGCCGGGGCCTTCACAAGGCCCCGGCGCCATTTTGGCGGCTTCCGGCCGCTGACGGTAACCGGACGGTGACCGAGCCGGGATCTGTCCGTAACCGCCATCCTCGACACTGATCGTGATCCGGCCTTGCCTGCGCCGGACGACGATCCGAGTCGAGGCGCGATGTTTGCAAAACAATGGCTTAGCACATTACTGTTTCTTGCTGTGCTCATCGCCGGGGCCCTCGGGCCGCATCCGCTGACGTTGTGTGAACCTTCGTCGAGCCCTGCTCTCGGGCGCGGCCGGCTGGTCGATGCCGCCCTGGCCGCGGGCGCGCCGCGTCTGGCGTTCGCGTTGACGACCGGCGTTCTGTTGGCCGACCCGCAGACCATGTCCGCCACGTCCTTCTGGCCGATGCCGCGGGTAAGGGCGCTGGTCTGGTCCCCCGATCTGAGGCTCCTGCTGGTCCTCGATGCCGAAGGCGGCTTGCACGCCATCGAGCCGGCGGCCGATCGAGCGCGCTGGTCCACGTCGGGTGCGATGGTTGACGTCGCTCAATGGCTGTTCAAGCCTGACCTCGGCCTGGTCGCATTGGCCGGGCCGGATTCCCGGCTGCGCGTCTTTCGTCTGAGTGACGGCGCCCAGGTCGATGACCCTGGCCTGACTTCTGCAGCCTTCTGGGCGGAACAGCACTGACCCGACATGACGACCCGACACTCAACCTGGTTGTTGACTCTTGCGGTGTCCGGCTTGCTCGCCGGGTGCGCCCAAACCGGGACAGCACCCGCCTCGCCCGCGCCCGGCGCGCAGCCGCCGGGGGTCACCCAACCGCCGGCCGCCACGCCGCTTTCGTTCCAGCCGGTCGCAGCCGAAGTGACCCCGACCCCGGCCCCGACGGTAACGCCGAGCGCGGCGCCCGAGCATTCGCCCAGCCCGGAGCCGACCGCCGAACGCGTGCCCGTGATCGAGTACCACTACAGCACCTACACGATGGGTGAGCTGACGACGATGCGCACCGATTGGTTTTTGGAGCAGCTCGACTGGCTCGAGGCCAACGGCTATCGCACCCTGACCGGCGACGCGTTCACGGCTTATCTGCGGGGTGAGGCGCCGGTGCCGGCCCGCTCGGTCGTGCTGCGCTTCGATGTCGCACAGAGCCATTTCGAAGACTACACGGACGTGATCGTGCCGGCCTTGCGGGCGCGCGGACAGCACGGTCTGTTCTTTATCCTGGCCAGCCGGACGAGCGACGACTGCGATGGCCATAACGCCTGCTGGCCAACGCTCAAGGCCTGGGCCGACGAAGGTGTGATCTCGCCCGAGAGCCACAGCCTCTGGCATCTCGACTACGCCACGCTGCCGCCCGAACAGATCGTGCTCGATGCGCAACGCTCGCGCGCCATCATCGAGGCCAAGACCGGTCACACCGTGCACGGGTTGTGCTATCCGTTCGACTCGGTGGCGCCCGCCGCTCTCGACATCTTGCGCGATCTGGGCTACGACTTCGCGGTCGCCGGCTATACGCGCCAGGAGCGCGGCGTGCTGGCGCGGGACCCGGACCCCTATGCGCTGCCGAGCATCTACCCGTACTCCAGCGATGCGGCTTACCCGCAGCTGACCAGTCATCCGGGCGAGACCTTTGCGACACTGCTCGAATCGTTTCGCTAACTGAGCGACCCGGTCGTGAGCGCATCTATAATCGACCTGCGTGGAGGGAGGCCGGCATGGCCCATAAGATCCTGATCGCCGACGACAACCCGAATATCACGGCCTTTGTGCAGCCCGCGCTCGAGCGCGAAGGCTACACCGTTTTGGTGGCCGGCGACGGTGCCGAAGCCCTCTATCGCTGGGAGAGCGAGCATCCGGCCCTGATCGTGCTCGACATCGAGATGCCCGAGCCCAACGGTCTGGCCGTGTGTCGCAAGATCCGCGAGACCGGCGATGCGGTGCCGATCATCTTTCTGACCGTGCGCGACAGCGTCAGCGATCTCGAGCTGGGCTTCAGCCTGGGCGCCAGCGACTACGTCGCCAAGCCCTTCGACATCCGGGAGCTGATCGCGCGCGTCAAGGCCCGTCTGCCGCGCCCGCAACAGGAGGTCGGTGGTTACCTGCGGATCGATACCGCGCGCCGCACGGTCGCCGTCCGGCGCGGCGAGGCCTGGGGCACAATCGATCTGACGCCGCGCGAGTTCGATCTGCTCGCCTACCTGGTCAACAACGCCGGCCGGCCGATCGGGCGCATGGCGCTGCTCGAAGCCGTCTTCGAGATCCCGGGCGACAGCGACATCGAGACCAAGACGCTCGAGAAGCATATCTGGGCCTTGCGCCAGAAGCTCGAGCCCGACCCGCGCGATCCGCAGTACATCGTCAATGTGCGCGGGGTCGGGTACAAATTTGAGGGGGAGTGACGGCGCCCACGGTCCGCTGCGAACCATGTTCGATCAAATTATCTATTTCGGGATCCCTGAGTTCATCGTCGTCGCCCTGATCCTGATCGGCGTCGGCGCCGGCCTGGCCTGGATCTGGGCGAGCCGCCGCCCGAACGCCGAGCGCCGGGCCTTGTTGGACGGCCTGCCCTACCCGGCGCTGGTTTACGCCGACGCGCAGGTGACCGTCACGAACCTGCACGCCGAAGCCTGGCGCGACAACGCTGAACTGGCGATAATCGTCGCCGATTCGCTCCGCACCGGTCAAAACGTGGTTCGCACGATCCCGGCGGTCGAGGGCCAGGCCTATCAGGTGCGTGCGTTGCGGCTCGACCGGGTGACGACGCTGGTTTTGCTCGAGGATCTCTCGGCCGCGGGTCGTCAGCAGGCCTTCTATCGCAACTTCATTCAGAACGTCAGCCATGAATTGAAGACGCCGCTGACCGTGATCCAGGGCCACGCCGCCAAGCTGGGGCAGGATCCGGACGATCGGGCCGGGTGGCAGGCCTCAGTGCGCATCATCAGCGACGAGGGCAAGCGCCTGACCCAGTTGGTCGACAACCTGCTCACGCTGGCCCGGCTCGAGACGCCGTCGTTTCAGCTCGAGCGCGGCCCGCTCAGCCTGGCGGCCCTGCTCGAGGACGCGGTGCTGCAGGTCGCCGATCTGGCCGAGACCCGCGGCCTGGCGCTCAGTCTCAACCTCACGCCGGGCCTTCCGCGCTTGAGCGCCGACCGCGCGCGCCTCAAACAGGCCGTGTTGAACCTGCTCGATAACGCCCTCAAGTACACGCCGGCCGGTGGCTCGATCTCTGTTGGCGCGCGCGCCGAGGACGGGCGGGTCGTGTGCACGATCGCCGACACGGGCGAAGGCATCCCGGCTGACGACCTGCCCTACATCTTCGACAAATTGTTTCGAGCACGCCGGATGCGCGGCCGCCCGGTCGAGGGCTCCGGCCTCGGCCTGACCATCGTCCAGCAGATCCTCACGGCCCACGGCGGCGAGATCACCGTGGCCTCGACCCCGGGACAGGGGACGGTGTTTTCCTTCTGGTTGCCGACGGCCGCGGAACGTAGAGCTTAGTGCGCGGAGCGAAGTGGGAATGGCGCAGAGCGTGGCGGTTGTGAGTCGAATACAGAACCCTGAGCGCCGTGGATCGTGCGCGTACACAGAGCGGAGAATGTGGTGCAGGGAGATCGCGTGTGAAGAGCGAAGTGCGTTGTAGGCGAGCCCCCTCCGTGGAAACGCGCGGAGTGAGTGGGTTGATCGGGCCACGGGTGAGCGTTTCCCGGGAGGGGGGAGGGGGTGGTCTCCCCGCGCCTTTGCGCTTCGCGCTCCTCGCCTGTGTCGTCGCAGCCCAGCTGGCCTGCACCTTCGGCCTGGCGCCGGCGCCGGACAACACGCAACGCCTGGGCCTGATGCCGGTCGCCGCGCTTTCGCCGACGACCCCGCCGACCAGGCTGTCACCGCCGACAACGGCCCCCACCACGACGTTGACCCGGGACCCGGTTTCGCCGACCGAAACCGTCAGCGCCACGGCCACTCCGCCGGCGCTCGGCACCGACACCCCGGTGGCGCCGACGCCGATCGGCGGGTCCGGCCGAATCCTCTTTGGCTCCGGCCCGGTCGACGAGACTCGGGATCTGATGGTGCTCGACCTGGCCAACGGCACGCCGATCACGCTGACCACCGGCGGGCGTAACCTCAACCCGACCTGGTCGCCGGATGGCGCGCGGATCGCCTTCGCTTCGGATCGCGATGGAAACCTGGATCTCTACGTCATGAACGCCGATGGCAGTGATCTGGTCAACGTCTCGCAGACCCCGCGCAGTGAGGACTCACCGACCTGGAGCCCTGATGGGCAGTACCTGGCCTTTGCCTCCGACCGGAGCGGCGACTTTGAGATCTATCAGATGCGCGCCGATGGCACCGAGGTCGTGCGCCTGACCCAATCGCCGAACGCCACCGACGTGCAGCCTGTGTATGCGCCCGACGGGCTGAGCCTGGTCTTCGCGTCGCTGCGTGACGGCTTCACCAAGCTTTACCGACTCGATCTGACGACCGGTGCTGAAACCGCGTTGACAAACGGAGCGGGGCAGGATCGCTTCCCGGCGTTCAGCCCGGACGGGACGCGCCTGGCCTTTGCCTCCAATCGCACCGGCGCTTATGAGATCTTCGAGCTCGAGCTCGCCACCGGCGTCATCCGTCAGTTGACCGACTCGAACGCTCAGAACGGGTCGCCGACCTATTCGCCCGACGGCACCCAGCTGTTGTTCGACTCCAATCGCGACGGCAATTACGATCTCTACCGGCTCACACTGACGAACCTGGGCGTCACACCCCTGACCCGGACCGTGCGCCCGCTGGCTAACGGCGAAGCGGCCTGGGGCCCGCCGCCCTGATCAGCGAAGCCGCCTTGCCATTCCCAGGGGTTTGTGCCGGCTCAGCCAATCGGGTTTGGCGCGAAACCGGGGGGAGCGGGGGTCGGGGCGCCACCCTGACCCCCGCTTCCCCGGTTTTCGCGGGCAAAGGCCCGGATATTGCATCCAGGACTGCACGTTAAGCGGATCTGAAGTTTTGACTGCACATGGGGCCTTAACCTTCCCTGTGCGCCATCATGTGTAATATGAAGAGTGGCTGCCGAGCAACTTTCGGCGCCGGACCGCGTATTTGAAGCCATGACCCAGCCCGATCTCGTCCATGTCGATACCGTTCGTAAAAATTACGCAGGCCCTGCCGGTGAAGTCACCGTGCTCAAGGGGGTCTCGCTGCATGTCCGCGCCGGCGAGTTCGTGGGCGTGCGCGGCCCGAGCGGCTCCGGTAAGTCCACGTTGATCAACATGATCACGGGCATCGACCGGCCGACGTCGGGCGCGATCACGATCGCGGGCACGCGCATCGACCAGATGTCCGAGAACACCCTGGCCCGCTACCGCGGTCTGAAGATCGGCGTAATCTTCCAGTTCTTTCAACTCCTGCCGACCCTGACGGTCCTCGAGAACACCATGTTGCCGATGGAGTTCTGCCGGGTCTGGAAGCCGCGCGAGCGCGGCGAACGCGCTTACATGCTGCTCGAGCAGGTCGGTCTGACCGACCAGGCGCACAAGTTGCCCAACACGCTTTCCGGGGGCCAGCAGCAGCGCGCCGCGATCGCCCGGGCTTTGGCCAACGATCCGCCGTTGCTGGTCGGCGACGAACCCACCGGCAACCTCGACTCGCGCACCGCCGATCGCGTGTTCCAGCTCTTTGCCGACCTGGTGGCCCAGGGCAAGACCTTCATCATGGTCACGCACGACAACGAATTGGCCGCGCGCATCCCGCGCGTGATCCAGGTGCAGGACGGTGTGCTCCTGGAGGGGCAGGAGCATCATGTCAGCGAGCGTGCTACCGGGCCGCTCCATCTCGGCCCGAACGGGCACAGCGCCGTGACCGACCTGCATCTCAACGGTCGGGCCGAGCACGTGCCGCAGACCGCGGCTCAATAAGGCACGGCGATGGGCATCGCGTTTCGCAAGGTCTGGCGCGATATGCGCAATAACCTCGGCCGCACGGCCCTGGTCGTTGCCAGCATTGCGATCGGCGTGCTCGCGCTGGGCCTGATCGTCTCCGGGCGCACCCTGATGGCGCGCCAGATGATGGTCTCACAGGCCGAAAGCCACCCCACCACACTGCGCCTCTCAGTCGGCCCGGCCATCGACGACGCCACCTTGCGCATGATCCGGCGCCAGCCCGGGGTCGAAGGCGCGCGCGGCGTGATCTTCTCGGGCATCCGCTGGAAGCCCAGCCTCGAGGCCGCCTGGACCGACGCGACCCTGACCGCGATCGACGATTACACCGATCAAACCTACGATCTGATCACTCTGCGGGAAGGTGGCTGGCCCGCCACCGGCCGGGTGGCGATCGAGCACAGCCACGTCGCGCCCTACGCCGTACCCCCGGTCGGCGGAACCCTGTTTTTTGAAGTCAATGGGCGCGCCAAGCCGATGACCCTGGCCGGCGTGGTCCGCGACCCGCGCGAGATCGGGCCGCCCTTCACCAGCCAGCCGACGTTTTACGTCACCCGCAATACGCTGGTCTCGCTCGGCCTGTCCGATCGCTTCAACAGCCTGCAGGTCGCGGTGGCCGATTTCAGCCAGGAGCGGGCCGAGGCGGTCCAACATCAGTTGACTGATCGCCTCGAGACTCTGGGGGTCGGGGTCAATGATTCGGAGATCACGGCGCCCGATCGACATTTCCTGCAGGACGTCATGGACGGCGTGACCATGATCCTGACGGTCATGGCGCTGCTCTCGTTGGGGATGAGCACCATCCTGGTGATCAACACCATCAATGCCATCCTGGCGCAGCAGGTGCCGCAGATCGGCATCATGAAGACCATTGGCGGCCTGCGCGGCCAGATCACGGGCCTGTATCTGGCGGGCGTGATCATCTACGGGCTGCTCAGCCTGATGCTGGCCATGCCGATCGGCGCATTCGGCGGCTGGGCGTTGGCGCGTTGGTTGATGGCCCTGATCAACGTCACAGTCTCGGATTTTGAGGTCCTGCCGTCGACTCTGGGCATCCAGTTCGTCACGGGTCTGGTCGTGCCCGTGCTGGCCGCGTTCTGGCCGATCGTACAGGGCTCGGCCATCTCGGTCCGCGAGGCCGTCAGCCAATACGGCCTCGGCACCGGCAATTACGGCTCGCGTTGGATCGATCGCGTGCTGGCCCGGGTGCAGGGCCTGCCCCGCACCTGGAGTATGGCGCTGCGCAATACGTTTCGCCGGATGAGCCGCGCGGCGTTGACCGAGGTGACGTTGATCGGGGCCGGCGTCATCTTCATGATGGTGATCAGCGCCCAGCACTCGTTCGAGACCACCCTGGCCACGATCTTCCGCGGCTTCGGCTACGACGTGATCCTGGGGTTCTCGACCTGGCAGCGCATCGACCGGGTCACGCCGCTGCTCGAGGCCCAGCCCAACGTCGATCGGGTCGAGCTCTGGCAATTCGCCAACGCTCAGACCCGCCTCCCGGATGACCCCGACACGGTGGCCGATCGCGAATTGTTGGTGCGCGGGATCCCGCGCGATACCCAGCTTTTCACGCCCGAACTCACCGCGGGACGACCCCTTTTGCCCGAAGACGACCGGGCCTTGCTGCTCAACCAGGATCTGGCGGGCGAGATGGGCGTCGGCATCGGCCAAAGGATCCAGCTCGACTTTGGGGACGGCACCGCCCAGGAGTGGACGGTGGTCGGGCTGATCTACGACCTGGCCGGCCGCGGTCGCACGGCCTATCTGTACCGTGACACTCTGGCCCGCGATCTGGGTTTTGTGGGGCGGGGCAGTGTGGCCGAGATCCGGCTGCAGACCAACTCGCTCGAAGCCCAACTCGCCGCCGAGGCGCAACTGCGCGAAGCCCTGGAAGACCAGGGCATCTCGGTCTCCTTTACCCGCACCCAGCTGCTCACCCGTGAAGAGGCCGGCGCGCAGTTCAGCATCCTGACCTCGCTGTTGCTGATCATGACCGGCTTGATCGGATTGGTTGGCGCGATCGGCTTGTCGGGAACCCTGTCGATCAACGTCCTGGAGCGACGTCGCGAAATCGGCGTGATGCGGGCCGTGGGGGCTTCATCGCTGGACATCGGGGTGGTGTTCATGGGCGAGGGGTTGCTGCTGGGGGTGGCCAGCTGGCTGGCCTCTGTCCCCCTGGCGGTCGTTGCCGGTCAGTGGTTTGTCAGCAACCTGAATGAAACCATAGACTTCAATGGTGCGTATTACTTTGCTGAGCACAGCGTCTGGATCTGGTTGGGGATCGTCGTATCGCTCTCGCTCTTGGCGAGCTGGCTGCCGGCGCGCCGCGCCGCGGCGATCAGCGTTCGCGAGAGCCTGGCATATGAGTAAGCCCTTAACATTGCACATGTGACGGGTCCGCCCGTCTTTAGTTCTAAGATGTCGGGGACGGAGGGAGAGGGAGAACACGATGAATAAGCTACAGGTTTCCTTGGTCGCGCTCAGCGCGGCCCTCGTTGTATCGGCCTGCACCGGCGCGGCCACGCCGGCCCCGACCCAGGATGCGGCTCTCGCGCCCATCACGGATTTCGGCGCAGTGGTTGCCGAGGGGCGCCTCGAGCCGGATCGCACGGCCCTGTTGTCGTTCCAGTCGGGCGGGCAGGTGGCCGAAATCCTGGTGAGCGAGGGCCAGACTGTCAAGGCCGGCGACGTGCTGGCGCAACTGAGCAACGGTGAGTCGCTTGCCGCGCAGGTGGCGCAAGCCAAGCAGGCCGTGCTCGATGCCCAGAACGCGGTCAAGACGCTCAACGAGAGCGTCGATATCACGCGGGCTCAGATCGAGGAGCAGATCACGGCGACCCGCAAGGCGCTGGAGCGCGCCGAGCGCACGCTCCGCAACACCAGCGCGCCGGATATCGCGTACTACGAGGATCAGCTCAAAAAAGCGCAGGATTCGTATCAAACCGCGGTCGAGAACGCCGAGATCACGGATATCGGCGACGTCGGCAACTCCTTGCAGGCCGCCAAAGACAATCTACAGACCTGGACCAATGCGCTGAACGACGTCAATGCCGAGCTGCAGAAGTACCCGGGCGCCGACATGGTCTTCGCAGCCGCGATCGGCACCTTCATCAAGCCGGCCGATGCCCAGAAGAACTACGACGATGCCGTCGAGGCTGTGCGGGTGTGGGAGCTGCGCTACGAGCAGGCTCAGCGCGGAAACGCCCAGACCTTGAAGGATTTGCAGGAAGCTGTGGACGACGCGCAGGCGAATCTGAACGGCGCCAAGAGCCCCAAGGACCTGGACGTCGAGGTGGCCCAGGCCGAAGTCGACCTGCTCACGGCCCAGATCGCGGATGCCGAGCTGAAGCTGTCGAAGCTGGCCAATGGGCCCGATCCCGATCAGCTGGCCCTGGCTGAGGCCCGGGTCGAGGCGGCTCAGGCCCAATTGGCTGCGGCCGAGGCGGCTCTGACCAACAGCCAGATCATGGCCCCGATCGACGGCACCGTCGTCGAGGTGGCGATCAAGGTCGGTGAGATGGCCTCGCCCGGCGCGCGTGCGATCACGGTGGCCGCGCTGGACTCGTGGGTGGTCAAGACCAACAACCTGACCGAGATCGACGTGGTTCGGCTCGAAGTGGGGCAGGCGGTCGAAGTCGTGCTGGATGCTCTGCCCGACACACCCCTGCAGGGCACGATCCGCGAGATCAGCCAGACTTTCACTGACAACCGCGGCGACGTCACCTACGAGGTCACGGTTTCCTTGACCGAAGTTGAACCGCGGGCGAGGTGGGGGATGACAGCGCAGGTCACGGTCAACCCCTGATCGAAGCCTCGACAAACCATTGACAAAAGGGCCCGCGCACCGCGCGGGCCCTTTGCTTTTCTGGATTCGCCATTGTGGACCCCTCTTATGTGAATCCTTAAACTTTCACCCCCCTAGTTGCCTGAGTGGGTTTATGGACCTATAATGTGGGTCCTTGTGGGGGACGGTGGGGCAAAGTAGGGAACAGCCCCCGCCACCGACAGGGATCCAATCGAGGCTCAGGTCACGAAGCGCCGGCGCAACCGGCGCTTCGGTCATTAATGGCCCGGTAGAACGCATGTTCCTTGGTGAGTACGCACACACGCTCGACACGAAAGGCCGGCTGACGGTTCCCGTCAAGTTCCGAGAAGCCCTGGCGTCGGGCGCGGTGGTGACGCGCGGCTACGACAAGAACCTTCATTTATACACCCGTGAAGCGTTCGAGCACCTCACCGAGCGGCTGCGCACCCTGAGCCTGACCGATCCCAACAACCGGGCGCTGCTTCGCCTTCAATTCTCAGGCGCCAGCGAAGCCGATATCGATGCGCAGGGGCGTGTCCTGCTTCCGGCTTTCCTGCGTGACTACGCCGGTTTGAACGGCGAGTGCCTGGTGGTCGGGGTGGGTGAGTTCGTCGAGATCTGGAGCCGGGCGGGATGGGACGAGCAGCTGGCGGTCATCAACAACGCCGGGCTGAACGCGGAGCGGTTTGCGGACATTCAGATCGTCCAGTAGTCAGGGGGTCGAGCTGTCCAGTAGCCAGGTCGTCGACTACGCGACTGCCCGACAACGCGACTACGGGACTACCCGACTCCATGACACATGTTCCGGTCCTTTACAACGAGGTGCTTGCCGGCCTGAACCTGCGGCCGGGCGGCCTCTACATCGATGGGACGGTGGGCGCCGGCGGCCATTCAGCCGGCATCCTGGAGGCCACGGACCCCGACGGTCGGTTGATCGGGTTCGATCGGGATGCGGCGGCCCTCAGGGTTGCGGCCGAGCGATTGGCGCCCTTTGGCGATCGGGTCCGTCTGATCCATGCACCGTATACGGCCCTGGCCCAGCACGTGGCCCCGGGCAGTGCGGACGGGATGGTGTTGGATCTGGGGCTGTCGTCGCTCCAGATGGACGACGCAGAGCGGGGTTTTGCCTTTCGGCACGACGGGCCGCTCGACATGCGGTTCGACCTGCGCGACGACCTGACGGCCGACGAGGTGATCAACACCTGGTTGGTGGATGAGCTGGCCGATGCGCTCTTCGAATTTGGAGAGGAGCGCCACAGTCGTCGGATCGCGCGGGCGATCGTCGCGGCCCGGCCGGTGCGCACGACGGGCCAGCTGGCCGAGGTGATCGCGCGGGCGACAGGCAAGTACAGGGAGCGCATTCATCCGGCAACGCGCACGTTTCAAGCGCTGCGCATCGTGGTGAACGACGAGCTTGGGCAGGTGGGGCAGGTGCTGCCGCTGGCGGTGCAGGCCCTGATCTCGGGCGGCCGGTTGGCCGTGATCACGTTCCATTCGTTGGAGGATCGGATCGTCAAGCGGTTTTTTCGTCAATCAAGCGGGGTTGTAGAGGAGGGCGCCAACTTTTCCTCACCAACCCTACGTCTTGTCAATAAAAAAGTGATTGAGCCGACCGCGGCCGAAATTGAGGCGAATCCGCGGTCTCGAAGCGCAAAACTGCGCCTGATCGAGCGGCTGTAACTCCCGGCGCGGGCGACGCGCTCGAAAAACGGCGTGAAAGAGGGGCTGTGCGGGTTTGGCCCGACAGCCGTCGGCATAAGAGTTGCAAAACTTGCCTTCAAGAGGCGGCCCCAAGGTCGCCCGTTTCTGGAGGCAAGGATGCAGCAAATCCTAAGACGCAAGTCGATGCTCGGTCAGGTCCGCGAACATGTTTCGGGCCTGGTCGAAGGGTTGAAAGACGAGATCGATACCATGCAGATGGACATCCTTCAATCCAACCAGGTGTTGCGAGCCTTCCGGCAGGCGCCCTGGCGCATCCAGACCCAGACACTGGCCTGGCTCTCGATCTTGATCCTGGGCACGCTGGTCGTCGGTGGGCTGTATCTGGCCGTTGCATCGCGCGCCGGCAATGCCGGCCGCGACCTGCAAGCCTACGAGACGGCCAAGACCGAGTTGGTGCGCGAGAACGACCGGCTGCGGGCCCAACTGGCCGACCTGCGCAATATGGATCGCATGGCGGCGCGCGCGCTGGGGATGGGTTTCGTCCCGGCCACGCCCGAGCAGGTGCATTACATCGAAGTCGCGAACTACCCGCAGGAGCCCGGCCCCGAGCCGCTGCCGGTGACCGTAAGTGTCCCGGTTCCCGAGACCGCTGATGAGGCCGCCGCGGCGGCGATGTCGGCCCGGGCCGACCAGGGCTGGCTGACCCAAAGCCTGACCGGCCTGTACGAGACCGTCTTCGGCGCGGGCAAGGGTGAGTGACATGCAGGAAGCGATCTTCTCCCGGATGCGTTGGGTGACGGTGGGGCTGGCCCTGGTCGCAGCCCTGGTCGTCTTTCAGCTCGTCCGCATCCAGTTCGGATCCGACACCGGTTACTTCCGCGACCTGGGCGCCGAAGTCAGCCAGCAGCCGCGCGAGTTCGCGCCGGCCCGCGGTCGCATCTTCGACCGCGACGACGAACTCCTGGCCACCAACGACGTGCAGTACGAAGTCGGCATCAACCCCAATTTCGTGATCGCGCCCGAACAGGTGACCCGCGTGCTCGCTGAAGCGCTCGGCAAGCCCGAGAGCGAGATCGAGGCGGCCGTCGCCAGCAACGATCGCTATGTGCTCGTCGCCCGGCCGGTCACGGCCGAGGTGGGCGAGTACATCAAGCGGGCGAGCGCCACGGACGGGATCAACCTGAACGGCGTGAGCCTGACGCCGATCGCGCATCGCGCCTACCCGGGCGGGGTGCTCGGCGCCGGCACGCTCGGCTTCGTCGGCTACAACCAGCTCAACAACCAGGTCGGGTACTACGGCGTCGAGGGCTTTTACAACGACCTGCTCTCGGGCAAGTCGGTGCAGGGCATCGAGCAGCTCGTGCCGTTCGACACCCAGCCCAACCCGGTGCCGGCCCAGGGCGCCGACCTGGTGCTGACCATCGACCGCGACATCCAGTTCCTGGTCGAGGGCATCCTCAAGGATGCCGTCACCCGGTACGGCGCGCAGAGCGGCACGATCGTGGTCATGGATCCGAAGACCGGTGAGATCCTGGCGATGGCGTCGAACCCGTCGTTCGACCCGAACAACTACGGCGTCAGCCCGCTGCCCGAGCCGCTCAACTCCGGCGTTACCGGCCAGTACGAGCCCGGCTCGACCTTCAAGGTGCTCACCATGGCGGCCGCGCTCGATAGCGGCCTGGTCAACCCGAATTCACCCTTCAACGACTCGGGCGTGATCGAGGTCGGCGGTGCGCAGATCCGCAACTGGGACGGCGGTGCCTGGGGCGCCGTGGACATGACCGGCTGCATGCGACACTCGCTCAACGTGTGCATGGCTTACCTCTCGACTTCGATGGGCGCCAACACGTTCTACGACTACATGCGCTCCTTCGGCATCGGCAGCAAGACCAACGTCGACCTGTCGGCCGAGAGCCCCGGCCATCTCAAGGTCCCGGGCGATCCCGATTGGTTCGACTCGGATCTGGGCACCAACGCGTTCGGCCAGGGCGTGGCCGTCACCCCGCTGCAACTGCTCACCGCCATCGGCGCGGTGGCTAACGACGGCGTGATGATGCAGCCGCACATCCTCAAGGAAGTGCGCAACGGCGACGCCAGTCACACGACCAGCATCCAGCCGCTCGGCCAACCGATCACGGCTGACACCGCCCGCACATTGAGCGCCATGCTCGCCACCTCGCTCGAGACCGGTGAGGCCCAGGACGCGCTCGTGCCCGGTTACCGCATCGCGGGCAAGACCGGCACGGCCTCGATCCCGGTGCCCGGCGGCTACGACGAGACGCAGACGATCGCGTCGTTCGTGGGGTGGGGGCCGATCGACGATCCGAAGTTCCTGGTCCTCGTCCGGCTCGATCGCCCGTCGGCCAGCATCTGGGGCTCGGAGACGGCGGCGCCGACCTTCGGCGTGCTGGCCCGGCGGCTGGTGGTGCTGATGCAGATCCCGCCGGACGATGTGCGGGTGCAGATGGCGGCGGCCCAACCGTGAGCGCCTGCGCGCTCGAAAGGGACGGCGCATAACGCGCTGATGATGCTGACGCTCAACTGGGTAGTGGAGCAAATCGCGGGGGCGGCCTACACGGGCCCAACCCCCGCCTTGCCCATCCCATCGATCGCGATCGACGAGGTCCAGATCGATTCGCGCGCGGCCGGGCCCGGAACGCTCTTCGTGGCGCTGCCGGGGGAGCGCGTGGATGGCCATGACTTCGTGGCCCAGGCTTTTGAGCGCGGCGCGCGGGCAGCCCTGGTGGCCCGGGCGCCGGGGGCGGGGCTGCGGACGGTCGCGGCGGCTGAGGCCGTGACGACTGATCTGGCGACGCCGGTTTGCCTGCAGGTGCCCGATCCGCTAGCGGCCCTGCAAAACCTGTCGGCGGCCTGGCGGGCGCGGTTTAGCCCGCGTGTGATCGGTGTGACCGGCAGTATCGGCAAGACGACATCCAAAGAGCTCATCGCCAGCGTGCTGGCGGTACGCTATCGCACCTTAAAAAGTGAAGGCAATCTGAACAACGAGATCGGGCTCCCGCTCTCGCTGCTGCGGTTGCGCCCGGAGCATGAGGTCGCCGTCTTCGAGATGGGCTTCTACGTGCCGGGCGAGATCGCGCAATTGTGCGGTTGGGCTCGGCCCGCGATCGGCGTGGTCAACAACGTCTACGCCGTGCACCTGGAACGGGCGGGTTCGCTGGATGCGATCATGCGCGGCAAGCGCGAGCTGGTCGAGGCGCTGCCCGGCGACGGCGTGGCGATCCTGAATGCCGACGAGCCGCTGGTACTCGGGATGCGCGCTCACAGCCGGGCGCGTGTGTTGACCTACGGCTTGAGCGCCGGGGCGGACCTGCAGGCGCTGGAGGTCGAGACGCTGGGTTTCGACGGGATCCGTTTTTCGGTCCGGCATGCGGGGCGGACCTATTCGGTCGCGACGCCGTTGCTCGGCGCGCACTCGGCGCTGACGGCGTTGCGTGCGGCGGCGGTCGGCCTGGCCTGCGAGTTGACCTGGGACGAGATCCTGACAGGGCTGCGCAAGCCCGGCGAGGGTGCGCGGATCCGGCTGAAGTTGCGCCGGGGACCGCGCGGCAGCACGCTGATCGATGACGCTTACAATGCCTCGCCCGAGTCGACAGTGGCGGCCCTGAACGTGCTGGCGGAGGCCGCGGGACGCAAGGTGGCCGTGATCGGCGACATGCTCGAACTGGGCGCCGGCGAGCAGGCCGCGCACGAGCGGGTCGGCGCGCGCGCGGCCGAGGTGGCAGCGGTGCTGGTGACGGTCGGACGGCGCGCGCGCTGGCTGGCCGAGGCCGCCCGGGCTCACGGGCTGGCCGACGTGATCGCGCTCGACGATCTTGAGACAGCCAAGACGGTCGTGCCGGAGTTGCTCCAACCCGGCGATACCGTGCTGCTCAAGGCCTCGCTCGGGATGGCGTTCGCGGGGCTGGTGAAGTCGCTGACGGAGGCCGTCGACGCATGTTGACCAGCGATGTGTCGTTTGCGCTCGCCGTGGGCGGGCTGACGTTTCTGATGACCGTGATCTGGGGCGCGCCCCTGATCACGTTGCTGAAGCGCTTCAAGATCGGCAAGCTCATCCGCGTGGACGGCCCGCAAGGGCACATCCAGAAGATGGGCACGCCGACCATGGGCGGATTGATGATCGTGATCCCGGTGCTCGGCATCACGGCGACGTTGAACGCGGTGACGCTGCTCAACGGGGTCGAGGCCGGGCGGTCGGTGCTGCTGCCGCTGACGGTGCTGGTGGCGTTCACGCTGCTGGGCGCCTGGGACGACTGGCTGGGGCTACAGGGCACACGGCGCGGCGAAGGGATGCGCGGGCGCTGGTTGTTCCTGATCCAGAACGTGCTGGCCCTGGGCGCGGCGCTGGGTCTGGTGTATGTGCTC
Source organism: Anaerolineales bacterium (assembly GCA_016789175.1). Classification (GTDB taxonomy): domain Bacteria; phylum Chloroflexota; class Anaerolineae; order Anaerolineales; family UBA6663; genus UBA6663. Next base: position 12,535 of record JAEURK010000119.1, on the reverse strand, counting down.
GGGATCCGGTACGTGATGATCCCGACCCTGCCGGCGATCGAGCTGCCCGACTGGATCTACATCCCGATCGCGGTCTTCGCGATCGTGGCGATGTCGAACGCGGTCAACCTGACCGACGGGCTCGACGGACTGGCGGGCCTGATCGCGGCCACGGCTTTTGCGGCCTACGGCGTGATCGCTTATCTGCAGGGCCAGGTGTTCGTGGTGCGGTTTTGCTTCACCCTGGTGGGCGCGCTGTTCGCCTTCCTCTGGTACAACGCCCACCCGGCCGAGCTGTTCATGGGTGGGTCGGCGTCGTATTCGCTGGGCGCGACGCTGGGCGTGGTGGCGCTGATGACCGGGCAGTGGCTGCTGCTGCCCTTGATCGCTGTCATCCCGGTCAGTGTGGCGGCGAGCGTGGTGCTGCAGGTCGGCTATTTCAAGCTGACGCGGCGGCTGAGCGGCGAGGGCAAGCGGCTCTTCCGCATGGCGCCGCTCCATCATCACTTCGAGCTCGCGGGTTGGAGCGAGACCCAGGTCGTTCAGCGGTTCTGGCTCGTGGCCCTGCTGCTGGCCATGGTCGGGATCGCGTTGGCGCTGCTGTGATTGCCGATTGATGATTGTTGATTTCTGATCGGCGATCGGAAATCCGCAATCATCAGTCAGCAATGGTCATCACGTATGACTGACTGGTTGAACAAGCGGGTTGTGGTTCTGGGTCTGGCGCGTCAGGGGACGGCGCTGGCGCGGTATTTGGTCGGGCAGGGCGCGCGGGTGACGGTCAGCGACCTGCGACCGCGCGCGGCGCTGCAGGAGCCGCTGAGCGCTCTGGCCGGATTAACAATCGAATATGTCTTGGGTGAGCATCCGAACACGCTGCTCGACGGTTGCGATCTGCTGTGCCTGTCGGGTGGGGTGGACGTGAATGCGCCGTTGCCGGCCGAAGCGCGCCGACGCGGGATCGCGCTCAGCAATGACGCCGAGATCTTCCTGGCGCGCTGTCCATCGTCGCACACGATCGGGATCACGGGCAGCGCGGGAAAGACCACGACGACGACGCTGGTCGGCGCGATGTTGCGGGCCCAGTTCGGCGAGGGCGCGGTCTGGGTGGGTGGCAACATCGGCAACCCGCTGATCGGCGAGCTCGAGCGGATCCGACCGGACGATCGGGTGGTGTTGGAGCTCTCGAGCTTCCAGCTCGAGGTGATGACGGCCGGCACCGCCATCGCGGCTGTGCTCAACGTCACGCCGAACCATCTGGATCGGCACGGCACGCTCGAGGCGTACGCGGCAGCGAAGCGGCGATTGCTCGAGAACCAGCGCGGCGCCGAGGCGCTGGCGGTCCTTGGGCACGACGACCCGGGCAGCCGGGCCTTCGCCGAGGCGGCGCGGGGCAGGATCGCCTGGTTCAGCGGCGAGGTTGAGGTGGAGCAGGGCGCGTCCCTGCGGGGCGATGCGCTGGTCTGGCAAGGGCACACGGTTGCGCGGACAGGCGAGTTGAAGCTGCGCGGCGTTCACAATGTGCTCAACGTGTTGGCCGCGATGACGATCAGCGGCGCGGCCGGGGCCGAACCCCCGGCGATGCGCGCGATCGCGACCACCTTTGCGGGCGTCGCCCATCGGTTGCAGTTGGTGCGCGAGCACCGAGGTGTGCGGTGGGTCAACGACTCGATTGCGACGGCGCCCGAGCGTGCCATGGCCGGGATCCGGGCCTTTGATGAGCCCGTCATCCTGCTGGCGGGCGGGCGCGACAAGAAGCTGCCCTGGGAGCGTTGGGCGGCGCTGGTGCATGAGCGTGTGAAACACGTAGTGGTCTTTGGTGAGGCCGGAGGCCTGATCGCCGAGGCACTGCGGGCGGCCGGTGTGTCGTCCGAGCGTTTCACTCAGGTCGGCGGGCTGCAGGCAGCGGTGGCCTGCGCAGCCGGGCTCGCGCAGACAGGCGAGGTGGTGTTGCTCTCGCCGGGCGGCACCGGATTTGATGAGTTTCGGGATTTTGAAGAGCGTGGCGTGGAATTTGCACGCTGGGTAGCGGAAATACCCTGATCGATGGCCGGCCGGCGCAAGTGGGCGGGCCGGAACAAGGATGCAGACAATGGCTTTGGCAGACAGCACCCTGGAGACCGCCGAGAACTCGCAACCGCGGGCCAAGCGCAACGCGTCGGGACTGGGTTTCGACGTCTTGCTGGTTGTGGCGGTGGGCGCGCTCGTGATCTTCGGGCTGATGATGGTGTACTCAGCGACCTTTGACTGGTCCTACCAGGATTTCGGAGACCCGGCTGCGATCTTCATCAAGCAGCTCGGGTGGGCCGGTCTGGGCATGGCCGTCATGTTCGGCATGTCGCGCGTGAACTACCACCACTTCCGCAGGTTCGCGGTGCTGATCATCGCGGTCACGGCGCTGGCGCTGCTGGCGGTGCTGATCCTGGGTTCGCTGCGTTTCAACGCCGTGCGCTCTTTCATCGGCGGTTCGGTGCAACCGTCCGAGTTGGCCAAGTTCGCGACCATCGTCTATCTGGCTGTGTGGCTGGCGTCGAAAGGCGACAAGATCCACAACCTGACCTATGGCCTGGTGCCGTTCGGCGTGATTGTGGGGACCCTGGCCACGTTGATCCTGCTCCAGCCGGATCTGTCGGCGGCCATCACCGTGGTGCTGATCGCTCTGATGCTGTTCTTTATCGCGGGCGCGGATGTCATCCAATTGGCCTCGGTGATGGCGCTCGGCTCCGGCACAATGTGGGCGATCCTGCAGCTCCCGATCGGCCTGGCCGCGACCGGCCGGCAGCGCCTGGCGGATTACATGGCCGGCTTGCAAGACCTGACGCAGGCTTCGTGGCATATGCAGCAGGCGGCAGTGGCTTTCGTCAACGGCGGGCTGTTCGGCCGCGGCCTGGGCGAGAGCCATCAGAAGTTCGGGCCATTGCCCACACCGCACACCGACTCGATTTTCGCCATCATCGGCGAGGAGTTGGGCCTGGTGGGCTGCATATTGGTGATCGCGCTCTTCGCCGTGCTGATCTGGCGCGGCTTCCGGATCGCGCGCACGGCCGTCGATCCGCTGGGCTCACTGCTGGCCTTCGGTATCACGGCCTGGATTGCGATCGAGGCATCGGTCAACGTCGCGGTCATGGTCGGGGCGATGCCGTTTGCGGGCAACCCGCTGCCGTTTATCAGCTACGGCGGCTCAAACCTGGTGATGACGCTGACCGCGGTCGGCGTGCTTCTCAACATCTCGCGGCGCACTGAAGCCGAGCCGCTGCAACGGAAGGTCCGTGCGAAGGTTACTGATTTCAGCTGGGGGAACCGGGGGCGGAGTGTATCCCGCCCTGGCCGTCGCGGCTGAGTGGATCGCGCGTGAGGGTGACCCGGGGACGAGTGAAGCCCCGGGTTCGATCCTCTGGCTCGGAAGCCGGGGCGGCATGGAGGCCGACCTGGTCGGCCGGGCCGGCCTGCCATTTCGAGCGATCTCGGCCTCCGGGCTGCATGGTGTGGGCTGGCGGATGCCGTTGAACGCGGTGTTGCTGGCGCGAGGGTTGGTGCAGACGATGGCGGTGCTCGGGCACTATCGGCCGAGCGCCATCCTGGTGACCGGCGGGTTTTTGGCGGCGCCGGCCGCGCTGGCGGGCTGGTTGCGAGGTGTGCCGGTGGTGATGGCCGTGCCCGACATCGAGCCGGGCCTGGCCTTGAAGACGATCGCGCCGCTGACGCGCAAGATCTGCGCGATAGCGGTTGAGACACGAACGTACGTCGATCGGAAATGGGCGGAGCGGGTGGTCGTGACCGGGTACCCGACCCGTCGTGAGTTGCAGGTGCTGGAGAGAGGAGAGAGCCTCCGGCAGCTGGGTCTGGATCCCGGTCGACGCACCGTGCTGGTCACGGGCGGGAGTCGCGGGGCGCGCAGCATCAACCGCGCGGTCTTCGCGGCTCTGCCGGACTGGCTGACCGACTTTCAGGTGATACACCTGACCGGACAACTGGATATCGCCGAGGCCGAGGGCGTCGCCCAAGGCCTGGCGCCCGAGCAGCGGGCGCGGTACGTCGTCAAGCCGTACCTGCACGAGATGGGGCTGGCGCTCTCCGCCGCAGACCTGGTGGTCTCGCGGGCGGGGGCCTCGGCGATCGGTGAGTATCCCTTGTTCGGTTTGCCGGCGGTGCTGGTGCCGTATCCGTATGCGTGGCGGTATCAGAAGGTCAATGCCGATCATCTGACGACGCGGGGCGCGGCAGTGCGGCTGGACGATGGGGCGCTGGGCGAGCGGCTGGCCGGGGAGGTGCGGGCGTTACTCGCGGACCCGGCCCGACTGGCGACGATGCGCGCGGCGGCCCGGGCGCTTGCAACGCCCGACGCGGCCGAACGTATAGCCGGTGTGTTGCGCGATGTGGCGCGCAACTGATCGTTTGAACTCTGACACTGAAAGCTAGGTGACAAGACACACGCCATGATGAGCATCACGGCTGTCTTCTGGATGCTGGTCATCCTGTTCGGCATCATCGGCGGCTTCCGCGGCTGGGCCAAGGAAGTGCTGGTGCTGTTCAGCCTGATCCTGGCGTTGTTCCTGATGTTCGTGCTCGAGCGCTATGTGCCGGGCGTGCAGGGCGCGCTGGCCGCCCAGGGTCCGCAGCAGCAGGTGATCCTGCGCAGCTCGCTGATGGTGATGCTGGCCTACTTCGGCTATCAGACGCCGAACATCCCGGCCTTCAGCGGCAAGCTGGCGCGCGATAAGCTGCAGGACTTCCTGCTCGGCAGTGTGATCGGCCTGTTGAACGGGTACATGATCGTCGGCACGATCTGGTATTTCCTGGACCTGAGCGGCTATCCGTGGCCGAGCCTGATCACGGCGCCGCCGGTCGAGACTGTCGCGAACATGATGCCGTACATGCCGCCGCGGGTGTTGGGCGAGCCCTACATCTTTTTCGCCATCGGCGCGGCGTTTGTGTTCGTGATCATCGTGTTCTTATGATCGCCCGGATGCCGGCCCAGGCCGGCAGGGCGGCCGGCGCGAATGCCGGCCTGGGGGCGACGCATGCGTCGCCCGTACGGCACAGTCGGCGCAGGTGCCAGCAGGGTCCGACGGTGTCATCGGCCAGGCAAGCGGGCGTGCTCGTTGATGTAGGGGTGCCGCATGCGTCGGCCGGCCCGGCATGCGGCACCCGCCCGGCGCGGTTGATCGAGGTGTTGGTGTGAAGCGCGTGCATATCGTCGGTATTGGTGGAAGCGGGATGTCGGCCATCGCCCGAGTGCTGCATGAGATGGGCTGGGTGGTGACCGGATCCGATCAGCAGGCCTCACGCTTTACGGAGAGCCTGGCGGCGGCTGGTGTGCGCGTGCTGATCGGCCATCGGGCCGAGAACGTCGGTGATGTGGAGGCGGTGGTGATGTCTTCGGCGATTGCTCCGGATAACGTGGAAGTTCTGGCTGCGCGCGAACGCGAGCTGCCCGTCTTCAAACGCGCCGACTTCCTGGGCGAGTTGATGATCGGCCGCGCCGGCGTGGCGATCGCGGGCACGCATGGCAAGACCACCACGACCGGCCTGGTCGCGCATGTCCTGCAGCAAGCCGGCCTCGACCCGACCTTTATCGTCGGTGGCACGCTGATCGACTATGACACTAATGCCCACGCCGGGGCTGGGCCCTTTGTGATCGAGGCCGACGAATACGATCACATGTTCCTGGGCCTCAAGCCGACGATCGCGATCGTCACCAACGTCGAGCACGACCATCCCGACATGTACCCGACTCTGGCCGATATGCAGGCGGCCTTCCGCGAATTCGTAACACGGCTGCCGGCTGATGGGCTGTTGATCGCCTGCGCGCAGGATCGTTTCGCGCGCGAGCTGGCCCGCGAGCGGATCGCGGCGGGCGGGCGGGCTTTGGTGTATGGGTTGCATCGCGACGACGTCTACCGGGCCGACTCGATTGCGCCGAACAACGCCGGCGGCAGCGACTTCCTGGCCTGCAAGAACGGCGAGACGCTCGGGTTGGTGCGCCTGCGGCTACCGGGCGAGCACAATGTGCTCAACACCCTGGCGGCATTGGCAGTCGCCGACGAGCTGGGCGTCGCGTTCAACGTTTTTCGGAACGCGGTCTCCGAGTTCCAGGGCGCCGGTCGGCGCTTCGAAGTCAAGGGTGAAGCCCGTGGCGTGACGGTGGTTGACGACTACGCTCACCATCCGACCGAGATCAAGGCAACCCTGGCGGCTGCGCGGCGTCGTTTCGGCGATCGGCCGCTCTGGGCCATGTTCCAGCCGCACACCTACTCGCGCACGCGCACGCTGTTGGCCGAGTTCGCCGACAGCTTTACCGAGGCCGATCACGTACTCGTGACCGAGATCTTCGCCTCGCGCGAGCCGCGGGATGGCACGCTCTCGGGCCTCGACCTGGTGCGGCGCATGCAGCATCCCGATGTGCGCTTCGTCGCCGACCTGGACGAGGCCACCGACGTGCTGAGCACGTCGCTCGAGCCGGGCGATGTGCTCTTGACACTGGGCGCCGGCGATGGCAACCGAGTCGGCGAAGAAGTGTTGCGCCGATTGGCGGCGGAGGGCAGATGATATGGCACTGCGCTCACACGCATCCGGGTGGTTTATGACCGAACGCAACAAACTCCGCTCCGCCTTCGGTGGCAGCCTGCGCGAGTATGAGCCCCTGGCCAAGCACACCACCTCGCGCATCGGCGGGGCCGCCGAGTTCCTGGTCGTGGCCGACAGCGCTGCGGTGCTGGCCGAGCAGGTGCGGACCGCGCGTCAGCTGGGCCTGCCCTTCTTCATCCTCGGGGCGGGCGCCAACGTGCTGATCAGCGACTCGGGCGTGCGCGGCCTGGTGATCGTCAACCGCGCCCGGGACGTCCGGATCGACGAGGTCGGCGAGACGCCCAGCGTGCGGGTCGAGTCCGGCGCGAACCTCAGTCTGCTCGCCCGCCAGTGCGCGGCCCGCGGCCTGAGCGGCCTGGAGTGGGCGGCCGGGATCCCGGGCACCGTTGGCGGTGCGATTTACGGCAATGCCGGGGCCCACGGCAGCGACATCGCGGCCTCGTTGCAACTGGCCGAAATCTTGCATGACGATGGTCGGGTGAAACGGTGGGATGTATCCGAACTTTCGTTCGGATATCGCACCAGCGCCCTGAAACGGGCCCGGGCGGCTGGCCAGGGCGGGCACGTGGTCTTGGCGGCGGAATTTGCGCTCGTCCGCCGCGATCCGGCCGAGTGCCTGGAGCGGATGGACACGTGGACGGCCTATCGGCGCCGGACCCAGCCGCCTGGCGCAAGCCTGGGTTCGATGTTCAAGAACCCGCCGGGCGACTACGCCGGCCGATTGATCGAGGCGGCCGGGCTGAAGGGTCTGAAGGTGGGTGGGGCCGAGATCTCGCCCGTGCACGCCAACTTCTTCCTGAACACCGGGGAAGCGCGCGCCGCCGATGTGTTCGCCCTGATCCATCAGGCGCATGCGGCGGTCAAGACCCAATTCGACATCGACCTCGCCCTCGAAGTCGAGCTGGTGGGTGAATGGGGCGGACAGTGTTGAGATTGCTGATCGCTGATTGCAGATTGCTGAATGGCAATCATCAATCAGCCATCATCGATCAGCCATGATCATGAAGAAGATTCGAGTTGGCCTGATTTTCGGCGGTCGTTCCGCTGAGCACGAGGTCTCGCTGATGTCGGCGAGGTCGGTGCTACAGGCCGTTAACAAGGACAAATACGACGTGACCCTGATCGGGATCACGCGCAGCGGGCGGTGGCTGGCCGGCGGAGACCCGTTGGCGGCGCTCGAGGCGCCGGCGGCGGCTCAAGCGCCGGGGCAGGAGCGCGCCCACCCGGCTGCCGAACCCGGCGCGGTGGTAGAGGTGCATGCGGCCTCGTCGGCGTCGGTACAACATCTGCCGGACGAGATGGGCGGGCTCGACGTGGTCTTCCCGCTGCTGCACGGCCCGTACGGCGAAGACGGCACGGTGCAGGGCCTGCTCGAGCTAGCCGACCTGGCGTACGTGGGGTCCGGGGTGCTCGGCTCGGCCGTGGCGATGGACAAAGACGTCGCCAAGCGATTGCTGCGCGCGGACGGGATCCCGGTGGTGGACTGGGAGCTGGTCCGCCGGGCCGAGATCCTGGCCGATGTCGAGGCGGTCGTGGCGCGGATCGAAGCGCGCTTCACGTACCCGCTGTTTACCAAACCCGCCAACCTGGGCTCTTCGGTGGGCGTGATCAAAGCCCATGATCGGGCCGAGCTGACGCTGGCCCTGCGCGAGAGCGCGCAGTACGATCGGCGTGTTTTGGTCGAGCCGGGCGTGGATGCACGCGAGATCGAGGTGAGCGTCCTGGGTAATGACGACCCGGTCGCCTCGGTGGCGGGCGAGATCGTGCCGAGCCGCGAGTTCTACGATTACGCGGCCAAGTACCTGGACAACGCCAGCGGCCTCTTGATCCCGGCGCCGCTCGCGCCTGAACTGGCCGATGCCGCGCGCGCGATCGCGGTGCGGGCCTTCAAGGCGCTCGATTGCGCCGGGTTGGCACGGGTCGATTTCCTGCTCGATCGCGCGAGCGGGGCGTTGTATGTGAACGAGATCAACACCATTCCGGGTTTCACGGCGATCAGTATGTACCCGAAGCTGTGGGCCGCGAGCGGGGTGGGTTATTCGGAATTGATCGATCGCCTGATTGCGCTCGCGCTCGAGCGCCAGGCTGAGAAGAACGGGAACGCGCTATGAATATGACCGAAAGCCGCAGCCGATCGGATGTGGTCCGTGATCGCCGCCAGCGTGAGCAGACTCGCCGATTCAACTCGACCTCGGGCGCCGTGCGCGGCCCGCTCATCAGCAAGCCGCGCCGCGTAGAAAACGCCGGACCTTATCGGCCGATCCGCGGGCGCGGCGGCGACGGCGGGTTCAAACTCAGCCTTCCGTCGGTCAGCCTGGACGGGTTGATGAACTGGCGCACGCTCAGCCTTGGGATCTGCGCTTTGCTGATCGGCATCCTGGCCTGGGCCATGACCGATGGGCGCATGTACGTCCAGGGCATCAACCTGGGCGGGGCTTCACTGGTGCCCCAGGACGAGATCTACGCCCAGTCCGGGCTGGCCAACGTGCACGCCTTCTGGATCAACCCGGAGGAGGCGGCCGAAAATATCATGGCCATCCCGGGCATCCAGGACGCAACCGTGACCGTGCAGTGGCCGGCGACTGTCAACGTCGTGGTCGTCGAGCGCGTCCCGCAGGTGCTGCTGATCGACGGCTCGCGCTCGTGGTGGGTGGACAAGACCGGCGCCCGTTATGCGTCGCGCGGCGAGCTGCCGGGTCTGCTGCCGATCGTCAACGACAGCAAGACCGAGGTGACGTCGCTGCCGACCGAAGTGATCCAGGGCGCTCTGCAACTGCGCGAGCTACGCCCGAACATCGAGCAGCTGTACTTCGACTTCGAGCGCGGCCTGAGCTATCAGGATGGCCGAGGCTGGCGCGGGTACTTCGGCACCGGCACCGACATGGCTCAGAAGCTGGCCGTGTACGAGACCCTGGTGGCCGATCTACAAGACAACGGCCTGTCGCCGAAGGTGATCGATGTGACCAAGCCGCTCTCGCCGTACTATCGGTGAGCGGGCCGGGGATTCGGAAGTCTTAAGGTCCGACGCGGGGCCGAAGGAAGGCCCGCAAAAAGACGACGAATCTCTAACCGTTTCTGGCGAATGATTTGCATTATTCGCGATGTGAAGTAAAACATGGGCAGGTAGGTCCGAGATGGCTGAGTCATCGTTGCTGATTGGAATCGACGTAGGCACCACGAAAGTGTGTGCGCTCGTGGCTGACACGGAAGAGACGCCGTCGGGCGTGACCGCTTTGCGCATCCTGGGCGTCGGCCTCGCGCCGTCGCAGGGCATGCGCAAGGGTGTGGTCGTCGACGTCGATCAGGCCAGCCGCTCAATCGCCGAGGCGGTCGACAAGGCGCAGCGGGCGGCCGGTTACGAGATCGGCGCCGCGTTTGTCAGCCTGGCCGGCGCGCACGTCTCGTCGGTCAACAGCCGCGGCGTGGTCGGCATCAGCGGCGGCTACGGCATCGATCAAGACGACATCGATCGCGCGCTCGACAACGCCCAGGCGATCGCCATCCCCCACGGCCGTGAAGTGCTGCACATCATCCCGCGCGGGTTCATCGTCGACGGGCAGGAAGGCATCCGCCAACCGCTCGGCATGCACGGCTTCCGGCTGGAGGTCGAGGCGCACATCATCACGGCTGCGACCGCGTCGGTGCAGAACCTGACCAAGTGCGTCGAGGCTGCCGGGGTGCAGGTCGAGGCTTACGTGCTCAACCCGCTGGCGTCGGCCGAGGTCGTGCTGACCGACACCGAGAAGGAAATGGGCGTGGTGGTCGTCGACATCGGCGGCGGCACGTCCGACATGGCGATCTACATCGACGGCAACGTCTGGCACACGACCGTGCTGGCCGTCGGCGGCGCGCACCTGACCTCCGACATCGCCCACGGTCTGCGGCTGCCGGCCGACATCGCCGAGCAGGTCAAGATCCAACACGGTCACGCCTTCGCGTCCGACGTGCCGTTGAGCGACTCGTTCACGGTGCAGCCGTTCGGCGAGGATCAGCCCTCAACCGTCTCGCGCTTCGATCTGGCTTCGATCATCGAGGCGCGGGTCGAGGAGATCTTCGGCCTGATCCTGCAGGAGATCAAGCGCACGGGCTACGACGGGTTGTTGCCCGCGGGCGTCGTGCTGACCGGCGGCACCAGCCAGCTGCCCGGCATCCGCAAGGTGGCCAGCAGCGTGTTGAACCTGCCGTGCCGCGTGGCGGCGCCGCAGGGCCTGCAGGGGCTGGTCGACAAACTGACTGGCCCGGCTTACAGCACCAGCGTGGGTCTGTTGCACTGGGCCAACCGCGAGAGCCAGGTGGCCTCGCGCACGACCGGCAACAAGAAGAAGCGCGGCCGAACCATCAACATCGAGAAGGGGCTTGATTTCTTCAAGCGCCTGTTGCCTTGATTGAATGACTGGGTGAGCCGGGGAGTGGGTGATTGAGCAATCACTCGACCGCCCAATCGCCCAGTTTCACAATGTTTTGCGCTGTTGGAGCCAGCGCATCCGTTGAATAAGAAGGTCAGAGGAGATGAATATGATGAATAACCCGAACCTGGTCCCCGACTCTTTCGCCAAGATCAAGGTGATTGGCGTCGGCGGCGGCGGCAGCAATGCCGTCAATCGCATGATCGATGAAGGCATGGGCGGCGTGGAGTTCTGCGCGATCAACACCGACGCGCAGGCCCTGCTGCTCAGCAACGCCCCGCGGCGCGTGCGCATCGGTGAGAAGATCACTCGCGGCCTGGGCGCCGGCGGCAACCCCGAGGTCGGCCAGAAGGCGGCCGAGGAGAGCGCCGAGGAGTTGTATGACGTCGTCCGCGGCGCCGACATGGTCTTTGTGGCCTGCGGCCTGGGCGGCGGCACCGGCACCGGTGCGGCGCCCGTCGTGGCGCAGATCGCCAAGGAAGTCGGCGCGCTGACCATCGGCGTCGTCACTCGCCCATTCACGTTCGAGGGCACCCGTCGCGGCCAGAACGCCGAGAACGGCATCAACCGGCTCAAGGATCACGTCGATACCCTGATCGTGATCCCGAACGACCGGCTGCTGCAGATCGTCGACAAGCGCGCGTCGCTGCAAGACAGCTTCCGCCTGGCCGACGACGTGCTGCGTCAGGGCATCCAGGGCATCTCCGAGCTCATCACGGTGCCCGGCCTGATCAACCTCGACTTCGCCGACGTCAAGACGATCATGTCCGAGGGCGGCGCCGCCTTGATGGCGGTCGGTCGCGCCAAGGGCGAGGATCGCGCGCGCGTGGCGGCGGAACAGGCGATCAGCTCGAGCCTGCTCGACATCACGATCGACGGCGCCCGCGGCATCCTGTTCAACGTCACCGGCGGCCCGAACATGACCCTGTTCGAGGTCGATCAGGCGGCCGCGATCATCAAGGAGACCGCGCACCCCGAGGTCAACATGATCTTCGGCGCCGTGGTCGACCCGAACATGGGCGAGGAAATGCGCATCACCGTGATCGCCACGGGCTTCGACCGCGCCGGGATGGCCCCGCGCCGCATCGAGCGCCCCACGACGGTCGGTGGGCGCCAGACTTCGGCCTCTGCGCGGCCCGCGCAGCAGCCCGCTCCGCAATCGGCCCAGCGGCCGGTGCAGCACGAAGACGCCCCGGCGTCGAGCGCCTCGCTGTCGGACTTCTCGCCCCGGTCGTATAACACCGACGACCTGGATATCCCGGCGTTCCTGCGCCGGCGGTAATCGGCTATTCGGCTACGCCGCATAGCGGCCTTTGGCCTTCTTTGCTCCAGGTGACGGCCCCGGTGCTTACGCACCGGGGCCGTCACCCCTTAACCGGCCGGTGCGATCAGGGGGCGGGCTGCCCGAGCAAGGCGGCGGTGTGCGACGGGTCGCTGACGCCGTCGCTCGGATCCTGGCGTTGCTCAACCAGGAAGTGGATCGGCTCGATCGCGCGGTACACAACGCCCATACGGGCGGCGCGAGTTGGGCTTGCTGTTCGTGTCGGTGAGGCGGCGCGAGT